>NZ_JAEMSD010000040.1:0-4389 GCF_016462955.1 Bradyrhizobium sp.
ACATGACATTGATCCCGACCGACCTGTCCGCCACGCGCATCTCGGATGCCGTGCGTGATCCCAACCGGGAGATCCTGGCGAGCTCCCGCGTCATCGACCTGTCGGTCGGCATCGTCGTCTGCATTCCCTGCTTCCGACGTCCGCAGCACCTGCGGCTGACGCTGGACTCGCTCGTCAGCCAGCGTACCCCGCGCTCCTTTGCCGTCGTCATGGTCGAGAACGACGCCGCGCGGCGCGAGAGCGCGCCGGTCGCTGCCGAATATCTCGCAGACGGCAGGCTCCAGGGCGTTTGCCTGGTCGAGAAGCGGCAGGGGAACTGCCAGGCGATCAATGCCGCGTTCGAGACGGCGCAGGCGCTGTTTCCCGCTGCCACCCGCTTCCTGATGATCGACGACGACGAGATCGCATCAAGCGACTGGCTCGAACTGATGGTCCGAACAGCGGAGGCAACCGGTGCCGATGTGGTCGGCGGGCCGGTGCTGCCGGTGTTCGACGACGACAGCAAGCCATGGCTTTCGCGTCATCCCGCCTTCTGTCCGACCTATGACTATAGCGGCGCGGTGCCGCTGATCTACGGCTGCGGCAATTGCCTGATCACGCGTGCCGCCTTCGAGCGGTTCGACCGGCCCGCGTTCGACCTGCGCTTCAATTTTCTCGGCGGCGGCGACTGCGATTTCTTCGTGCGGTGCCGCGATGCCGGGATGACCTTCCACTGGACGGCGGAGGCCGTCATCACCGAGACTGTGCCGCAGAATCGCACCAGCCTCGGCTGGATTGCAAAGCGCGGCCTGCGCATCGGTGCGATCAACTATCGTGTGCAGTACAAGGCGGCGCGGAGCACGGCGGCGCGGGTACGGGTGTTCGCGCAGATGCTTGGACGGGTGCCGCTGTCGCTGGTTCGCGCCGCGACCTCGTCGAGGTCGTCGAAGGCCGTCGTCGCGATGCATCCCGTCATGGTTGCCGTCGGCGCCGCTTTGGCCGCCTTCGGCCTCGAGCCGAAGCCCTACGAGGCCTCGAAGATCGTGACTTGACGCGGCGGCCGGCTAGATGCCGAAGCGAGCGAGGGCAACCCGGATCACCGAGCGTGGCAGCGACTTGACCGACCGCCGGCCGATCATTGCGAGATAGGTGAAGGCGTCGCGATATCGTCCGAAGCGAATGGCCTGCATCGCCGAATAGGTGACGAGGTGAATCTCGGCGGCCCGGCGCAATCCACTCGCCGTGCCCTCGGGAAGTCTCGCCAGGATCAGCCCGTCATCGAAAACCCGCGCGACCGCGGGGAGGAAATCCTGCGGGGTGCGCACCGCAGCGTTCATGGTGTTGGACGTGTGCAGCCGGTAGTCGAGCAGAAGCTCTGGCGCGAACGCGAATTCGCCGATGGCCGCCAGGCGGCACCAGCAATGCCAGTCCTCGCAATATCTGAGAGAGGTGTCGAAGCCGCCGACGGCGCGAAAGGCCTCGGCACGTGCGAGCGCGATGCCGCCGTTGACGATGAAGTTGCCGGCGGCGAGCCGGGTCAGCACGTCTCCCGACGGCTTGCGGCGTCCCTTCAGGAGGCTGCGCCGACCGATCTGCCGTCCCTCGCTGTCGATCGTATTGTAATCGCCGTAGACGAGAACCGCGCGCGGCGCGCCGCGTGCGGCGGTCAGCAGGGCCGCAACCGCGCCAGAGCGCAGGCGGTCGTCGGCGTCGAGGAACAGCAGCCACTCGCCGCTGGCATGGCGCGCGCCGAGATTGCGGGCCGACGATACGCCTGCGGAGTAATTCGTCATCAGGCGCAGTCGCGGGTCACGAATGGCACGGACAATGGCGGCGGTGTCGTCGGTGGAGCCGTCGTCCACGACGATCACTTCACCCACCTCGTTTTGCGCAAGCGCGCTGGAAAGGGTTTCGCCGATATAGGCAGCGACGTTCTTGGCGGGAATGATGACGGAGACCGGCGTGACCGGGCTCAGCGGCAGTGGCAGGTGGGCCGGTTGCGAGACGCGCGAGGCCGCCGGCAATTCGAGAATGTCTTCTGCGGTGATCAAGCTGTGACCCGTCTTTAATGATCTGTTAACCACGACGTATCTGTCGTGCCGAGAGCGCAGACCTCGGCGACCCGCGGATGATACTCGGATCGCGAGCGATTGCCCGCCGCGAACGCGCGTGCGCCGCCGGTTTCGTAGATTAGCGTTAAGCTGGCGGCATTAAGCCTGTGGCAAGTTCGGAAGAGTGGGGCAGCCGGTCCCATGCGAGATGCGCATCGGAGTGCCGCGGATGGAGCGACAGACGGTCAATGTGGCGCCTTCGCGGGTGATGATCTGTCTACGCCAGAGCGAGAGCAACCCGGCGCTCCATCGGACGTCTTGAGCCATGAACCGCAGCGCTGCCGACGTGACCGATACCGTAGCCCGATCGTTCGGCCATGTCCTGCGCGATCGTCTGGCGGAGCTCGATGCGATGCAGGTGGCGCGCTGCCTCGTCGCCATCGCAGCGCTGCTGCTGGTGCTGGTGACGCTCGATCCGTTTCCGGATCTGCGCGATCCCAACGTCACCACCATCGTCGGCGGACGAATGGCGCTGACTTACATCGCCTGGGGGCTCCTGGCCGCGGTCGGAATGCTCTGTGTCGCCGGCTCGGATGCACCAGCGCTGAAGAGCCTGGTGACGCCGCTGCATCTCTGCCTGCTCGGATGGCTGGCGATCAACATCGTCTTCTCCGAGAGCCGCGGCGTTTCGATGCAACGGTTTGTTCTGGCGGCCAGCGTGACGTCGCTCGCCGTCTTGCTACCGTTGCTGCCGCCGACGCAGCGCAGCTTCGACCTCTGTCTTGGCGCCGCCGCGCTCGTGCTGCTCACGCTCTGCTATCTCGGCATCTTCCTCGCGCCGCAATACTCGATGCACTCTGCCCTCGACGTCACCGAGCCGCAGCTTGCCGGCGACTGGCGCGGCAGCTTCGGCCACAAGAACGTCGCCTCGCCCGTGATGACCATCCTTGTCTATGTCGGCATCTACCTGTCCGCGGTGGGCTCGTTCGTGATGGGGCCGGCGATCGCCACACTGGCCGGCATCTTCCTGATCTTCACCGGCGGCAAGACGTCCTCGGTGTTGTGCCTTGCGATCTACGCCCTGGCATCGTTGGTCTACGTCACGCCCGGCCTGTGGCTGAAGCGGATCATCTGCTTCGCGCCGCTGCTCGCGATGAATTTGTTGACCGTCGGCAGCGTCATGAGCCCGGCGCTCGGGGCGATGACGCGGCTGCTTCCGCTCGATCCCTCCTTCACCGGCCGTTCCGCGATCTGGGAGTTCGCGCTTGCCGCCGTTGCGGAGAAGCCGATCATCGGTCACGGCTATGGAGCGTTCTGGGACGACGTGAGCGCGCGGCAGACGGCCCAGGGTGCCGAATGGGCGACGTCGGCGGCGCACAGCCATAACAGCTATCTCGACCTCGCGGTCACCATCGGCCTGCCGGGATTGATGCTCGTGATCCTCGTCTTCGTGCTCGCACCGCTCGGCAACTTCCAGACCGCCCAGGCTCGCAGCCGCAGCGGCGCATTGGCAAAGCTGTTCCTGACCGTGTGGCTGTTCGGCCTTTATTACGGGGCGACCGAGACCTTCCTGCTCGAACGCCAGAATCCCGTCTGGTTCATGTTCGCCTTCGCCGTCGCCGGTCTGCACTTCCTAGCCCGGTTCCAATGCGTCGAGCACAGGGAACCAAGTCGCTGACAACTTGCCGCAGCCAAGCCGTTCTGGTGGCACTCGCTTAACGATAAGCGGCGACGTTTGTTGTCGTCTGCAACGAAACATATCTATCTGAAAGCACTCAGCAGTCGTATGTCGCGAATGACGTTCATCACCGTCGAGCAGTCAGAAGATCGGGTCTCCAGCGCGGCGGGAATCGCAGTCGATTTCATGCGTGACTGGCGCCAGGCCGCTTCGCGCCTGAACACCGGACACCGCACCGCGTTCCAGCATGTCGACTGGCTCGGTGCATGGTACGCGGCGTTTGACGACGTCACCCCGCTGATCGCGGTGATCTCCGATGCCGCCACCGGCAGGGACATCGCGGTGGTGCCGATGATCAGCCATCTCAGGCGCGGCATCCGCATCGTCGAATTTGCAGACCTCGGCGTCTCCGACAACAACGCGCCGATCCTCGCGCGCGATGTCGAGTTGAATCCCGGCACGACCGATGCGATCAACCGGGCATTGATCGATGCGTTGCGCGCCGCGCCCGACCGCTTCGATCTGCTCCGCCTCAGGAAGATGCCGGCCGAGGTCGGCGGCAAGACGAACCCGTTGGCGGCGCTCGGCCGGACCGGATCCTCCTCGCTCAACGGCAATCTCGTGCTGATGGGCGACGATTACGGCGCCTACCAGGCCTCGATCAAGCGCATGCAGATGCCG
>NZ_JAEMSD010000040.1:4399-24414 GCF_016462955.1 Bradyrhizobium sp.
CGGGTCTTCAGCCGTCATGCCGGCGCGCGATTCGAACTCGTCGAGGATGTCGCACGCGCGCATGAATTGCTTGACGTGACGGACAGACAGCAGCAGGCGCGCATGCAGAAGCTCGGCTCGCGCTTCGTCCTCAACGACGAGACCCATGCGCGGTTCTATCGCGAGGTGGCGCGCCGGGGCCTTGCGGAAGGCTATGCCGTCGTCTCGGCGCTGGTCTGCGACGAGGGCGTGATCGCCACCTCGTTCGGCGTCAGGCAGGGCGCCACCTATTACCTGCTGCGCATCAGCCACGCCGGCGATTCATGGTCGAGCTGTTCGCCCGGGCTTCTCGTCGTCGAGCGCACCATGGCAGCTCTGCATGCGCAAGGCGTGCGCCGTTTCGACCTCAGCGTCGGCAATCTGGACTACAAGCGCCGTTTCGGCGCCGAGAGGGTGCCGCTGACCGATGTCAGCGTGGCGTTGTCGTGGCGCGGTCTGCCCTTCGCTTGGCGCGATCATGCCGCGCCAAGCTTGCGCCGCCATCCGAAACTTGCCGCCCTGGCCGCGCGTGCCATGGGCAAGACGCGCTGAAGCGGCATTCCCGAACGGAAATGCCGCGGTCGCGTCAAGCCGTACGCATCAGCCATGCAGCTTCTTGGCGGTCTCCGCGATCTGGCGGCCCTGATAGCGCGCGCCGGCGAGCTCGTTGGCGCTCGGCTGGCGGCTGCCGTCGCCGCCGGTGATCGTGGTGGCGCCGTAGGGTGCGCCGCCGGTGACCTCGTCGAGCTTCATCTGGCCGGCAAAGCCATAGTTCATGCCGACCACCACCATGCCGAAATGCAGGAGGTTGGTGATGATGGAGAACAGCGTGGTCTCCTGGCCGCCGTGTTGGGTCGCGGTCGCGGTGAAGGCGCCGCCGACCTTGCCGTGCAATGCGCCCTTGGCCCAGAGCCCGCCCGCCTGGTCGAGGAAGTTCGCCATCTGCGAGGCCATGCGGCCGAACCGGGTGCCGGTGCCGACGATGATCGCATCGTAATTGGCGAGGTCTTCGATCTTGGCGATGGGAGCTGCCTGGTCGAGCTTGTAGTAGGAGGCCTTCGCGACCTCGGCCGGCACCAGCTCGGGTACGCGCTTGATGTCGACGGTCGCGCCGGCCTCGCGCGCACCTTCGGCGACGGCGTTTGCCATCGCTTCGATATGGCCGTAGGCGGAGTAATAGAGGACGAGAACTTTGGTCATGGTGGTCTCCGTTGGGGGATGGTGTTCGGTTTCACTCCGTCGTTCCGGGGCGATGCGAAGCATCGAACCCGGAACCTCGAGATTCCGGGTCCGGCGCTTCGCGCCGTCCCGGAATGACGGCAATCTTCGTCACGCCGCGTCGACGAGCACGAGCTCGGTATCTTCCAGCGCCGTGATCTTCAGCCGTTCCTCGTCGCGGATCGCGGCGCCGTCGCGGGCATTGACGCGAACGCCGTTGATCTCGACGGAGCCGGCCGCGGGCACGAGGTAAAGGTGCCGCGACGTCTGCGGCGCGTACTCCGCGCTTTCACCCGCTTTCAGCGTGGTGGCGAGCACCCGCGCATCGGCGCGGATCGGCAGCGCGTCCGCATCGTCCCTGAAGCCGCTGGCGATGGTGACGAGCTTGCCGGAGCGGTCCGCTTTCGGGAACGGCTTCGAACCCCAGGTCGGTTGTCCGCCGCGCTCGGCCGGCTCGATCCAGATCTGGAAGATCCGCGTCCTTGTCGGCTCGAGGTTGTATTCGGAGTGGCGGATGCCGCTGCCGGCGCTCATCACCTGCACGTCGCCGGCCTCGGTCCGCCCCTCATTGCCGAGACTGTCCCGGTGAGTGATCGCACCCTCGCGCACATAGGTAATGATTTCCATGTTGGCGTGGGGATGGGCAGGAAAGCCGGTATTCGGCGCGATCTCGTCGTCGTTCCACACCCGCAAGGCGCCGTGACCCATGTTGTTCGGGTCATAATGGCTCGCGAACGAGAAGTGATGCTTGGCCTTGAGCCAGCCGTGGTCGGCCCCGCCGAGCTTTGCGAAAGGTCTGAGTTCGATCATCTGCGTTGGTCCGGTTCGATTGCGACTGGCCCTTGGATAAGCTCCCGCTCGTGGTATAGAAATAGAAACTGTTGAAACACATTGTTTCTAAAAACATCCAGTTTGGACGCTCCATGGCAAAACTTCCCGATTTCGAGGCGCTCGCGATCTTCGCAAAGGTCGTGGAATTGCGCTCCTTTGCGGGGGCCGCGAGCGAGCTCGCAATGTCCAAGGCGACGGTGTCGAAGGCTGTGACGCGGCTGGAGGAACGGCTCGGCGCACGCCTGTTCAACCGCACCTCGCGCCGTCTCGCGCTGACCGACGCCGGCCACAAGCTGGCCGAACGCGCAACACGCCTGCTGGCCGACGGCGAGGCCGCCGAGAACGAGGCGCTCGCCCAATCGGTCGCGCCGCGCGGCCTGGTGCGGCTCGCCGTACCCATGTCGTTCGGCATCAAGGCCGTCGCGCCGCTACTGCCGGAGTTTTTCGAGAGCTACCCGGAGGTCTCGGTCGATCTGCATCTGAGCGATGCGACCGTCGACCTGATCGGCGAGGGGTTCGACATGGCGGTGCGGATCGCGCGGCTGCCGGACTCATCGCTGATCGCGCGGCGGCTCTTCACCATGCCGCGCTACACGGTCGCCGCGCCGTCCTATCTGAAGCGTCATGGCCGGCCGACGCATCCGATGCATCTCGCCGAGCACAAATGTTTCAGCTACGCCTATCTCTCCACGCCAAATGTCTGGCACTACACCAATTCGGCCGGTGAGCAGGCCAGCGTGCGTCCGGGCGGCCAGCTTCGCGTCAACAATGGCGAGGCGGTGATACCGGCGCTGATCGCCGGCCTCGGCATCGCCGAGTTGCCCGAGTTCATCGTCGGCGAGGCCATTTCCTCCGGCGAGGTCGAAGTCATCCTGAAGGACTGGAAGCAGGCCGAAGGCGCCGTGCACCTCGTCACCCCACCCGGCGGCCCGCGCCCCGCGCGCGTCGAAGCGCTCGGCGATTTTCTCGCGGCCAAGCTGCCGGGCACCTGCAAGCGGCGGACGCGGGGGAAAACCGGCAAGTTGTAGGAGAGCGTGCGCAACGACGGAGCTTGCTACGACACCTTCTCGCCGTCGATCGCGACGATGCGTAGGCTCGGCTTCAGCGTCTCTTCCAGTTGCCCTTGCAACGCGTGGACCCGAGGGTCGCTCGAGCGCGCCGCGCATACCGCATACTGACGGACGGATCGCGCCAGTGCGCGCCGGGCTTCCGGCGTTCGCACCAGTTCGGGCTCGGCAAGCCGCAGCACGATGGCTGCGAGATTGACCAGCATCTCGTCCAAGGCGATGTCGATCGTTGCGAGTTGTCCCATGGCTTACTCCTGGGACAGCAACGGCCACCGCCGGGCAGGCGTTCCTGCCCCGGCCGAACATGGTTAATCCTGAGTAAACGTCGTCCCTTGCCGCCGGCCGATCTGCGGAAGAAGATCGCAGGGCGGAGGGTGGCGCGATTCAGAATTCGCTGCGAACCAGGCCGCGCAGCGTGTGACGGTCGTATCCCCGCGCGAACGCGCCCTCATAGGACGCCCTGAACGACGTCGCGCTCGTCAGATCCCACCGGATCTCGGCGCCGGCGAGCGCCACCGTGCGCGCGCGCTCGACGCCGGTGATCGTGAACGCAATGCCAGGCGCGCCTTCCAGCGCCGCCGTGGTGGTCGCGGCGCTGCCGGTGAACTCGTGACGGACGGCGAGGCTCGCGCCGAACTGTGCTGCGTGGCCGTTCGGCGTCATCATGCGCTGGCTCGCCCGCAGGCCGGCCGTGCCATAGCCGAGGTCGAAGCTGCCGCCCCGCACCAGCTGATTCACGCCGGGCGCACCGGCCTCCGCAAGACCGCCCTGCCGCGTCGTGTACCAGTCGGCCTTCGCGAAGGGCTCGGCGACGAGGCCCCATCCCGTCTGGAACGGCCGTGCGATGCCGAGCGAAGCGGCAAAGGTGTTTGCGCGCGAGGAGGCCGTTGCCGTCTCGCCGAGGAACGCGATCGTGCGCGAGGAGTCGAGCGCCGCAAAGGAATAGCTGATGGCCGATGCCAGGTTGAAGCCGCCGGCTTCCCCGCGCGCGTAGACGCCGGCGTGCCCGGCATTAGCGTCGATGCGGTCGGCGCGGCCCGCCATGCGCAGCTGGCCGGTCGATGCGCCGACCGCAAGGCCTGCGGTGAAGCCGTTCATGTGCCAGAGATCGGCGCCGAGTGCGGCGCCGGCGATGGTTGCATTGGTTCCGAAAGCGATGTCGCTCGCCGCCACCTTGTCCCAATTGCCGTAGCCGCCGAACCAGACGCTCTGCGCCGGCGCCGCCCGCCGCGCCTTCAGCGCCTTGCCGATCGGGTCGGCCGGCTCCGGCGCATAGGCGGACGCCGACATCCGCACGCTCTCGCCGCGCGACTGCGTCCCGGCATTCCACATGAAGCCCTGGAACATGTCGGCCTGGTCCGCGACGAGGCGGCGCCCATCGGCGTGGATCTGGCCGGCCAGATCGTCGAGGCCGGCCTTGATGCCGGACGTGTTGAGCGCGGCCAGTGTGTTGATCGCGGTGGTCAGCGCTCCCGATGCGCCGCCGAACTGCGCCTGGTCGAGGGCGCCGGCCACTGCGGTTTGGTTCGGCGTCAGGCCCGACAGCGTTCCGAAGCCTCCGATCTGCTGCAGCAGGAAGTAGACGTTGTTGGCGTCATAGCTGAGCTGCCCCGCGACCAGCGGGGTGCCCGAGCTCGTGAGCGCTGCGAACGTGCCGCTGACGCCGCCCGCCGCCGTGAGGATGGTGTATTGCGTGTTGGCGATGAAGCCCGCGCCAAGCGGCACGATCTGCACCGTGCCGCCGTTGAGCGTGGCGGTCCCCGTCGCCGCGATCCTGTCGGACTGGCCGGCGGGATTGATCTCGACCTGGAAGGTCGAGCCGGCGTTGAAGACGACGTTGCCATTGACGTTGAGCGTCCCGATCGAATTGCCGGGTGCGACCATGCCGCCATTGTTGACGGCGATGCCGCCGACCGTGCCGGTGCCGCCGAGATAGCCGCCATTGATGGTGACCACCGAGGGCAGTGTGCCGTTCACGATCAGGCCGCCCGCATCCACCGTCGTCGCGCCGTTGAAGGCCGTGGTGCCTGTCAGCGTCCAGACCGAGGAGCCGGTCTTGGCCAACTGCTCGAACTCGTCGTATTGCAGGCCGGCGCCGAGCGTTCCGAGGTCGAACGTTGCGCTGGAGGTGCCGCCGAACTTGAGCGTGTCGACGTCGTTGCCGCCAAGTACCGCTCCCAGCATGCTCCACCCGGCCTCCAGCGTCAGCACGTCGTTGCCATCCGACAGAACGACGGCGCCGGAAGGACCCGAGATCGAGCCTGACGTGACGACGGTGTCGTTATAGGCACTGCCGTAGAACCCAAAGCCGCCGGATGAGATCGAGCCTCTATTCACGAGCGTATTGTTCGCGCCTGCGATGAACTGGACGGCTTCGCCGGTGCTGACGATCGTACCGCCCTGATAGATGTTGATGACATTCGAGCTCGAGTTGCCACTCAATCGCAGCCCGGTCGTTGTCGATGCCGCCGTGACCGATCCTCGGATATCGACCACGTTGCCGTGAGAGCCGTCGATGATGATCGCGGACTCGAAGTTGCCCGTTGCGTTCGCCGTTGCGCCCGCGGCAATCGTGATCTGATTGTTGTTTGCATTGCCGGCCAGCACGATCCCGCCATAGGCGGAAACCGAGGCTTGACTGTTCAGAATCAGGCGCGAGTTCGAGGTGGCGAGATAGACAATAGCGGGAACATTGCCGATCGGAACGAGCGAGCCGGACGTCCCGTCGCCGATTCTGACTTCGACGTTGTTGCTCCCGTTCGATGCGATCGTGTCGGTGTTGCCGAGGCCGGTGCAGGTCGCGACGTCGCCCGGATTGAGTGCGCCGATCGTGCCGGTGCCGGCCACGGTGCAGGCCGCGAACGCCGGGCCGGTCGTCAGGACCGGCAAGGCCAGCACGAGGGGCGCCAGCGCGGTGGTGACCAGCAGCTTGCGACGTAGGATGGCGGCCGTTGTGCCGTTTGGCGCACGGGCTGGTACTGCATTCAGCATCGACGATTCCTCATTCCAGCACAATTGCTAGCGGGAAGGTCGCCGCGCTTCTTGGCGTCAGGCGAAACGCCCTATGGCCAAAGGCGCAGCACGCGGGTTTGCTTCGGCCATGTTGCCGGGGCGCCACGGACAAAAGCGTCAGCGAGAGCTGCCATGGTTCCTGGCTCGTTTTCACGTTTTGTTGTTGGTCCAGAACCGGCTTCCGCCTCATTGATTGATGAACATCGATGGGAATCGGGAAGGATCGGGACATGCGAACAGAGCGGATTGCGCTGGGTGTCGTGCTCGCGATCGGCGGCATCGTCGCGCCGGGCGCAGCATTCGCGGAGGAATATCGGGGGACCATGGAGCAGCAGATGGCCTGTACCCCGGACGTCTGGCGTCTCTGCAGCGACCAGATCCCCGACGTCAGCCGCATCACGGCCTGCTTGCAGCAGAATACGCCGCAGCTCTCCAGCGCTTGCCGCGCGGTATTCCAGTCCAACAACCAGATGCCGCCGCAGCAACAGGTTCCACGCAATCGCGCTGCTCCGTCGCCGCGTTACAACAATGCTTTGCCGCCGCCTCCGCCAGCGCAGCCACGCCCCTATGACGATGACGAGGATTAGGCGCTGACGAGCGCGAGCCGGGAAAAGTGCCAACTAAGACGTGGAGACTGGTTCCGTAACGATGCGGTCGCGCCGTCTCGGTCAGCGATCCGTCCTGCCGCCCGATTCAGGCCGCGGCCCAAGCGCCATCCGCAAAACCACGCCGAACAGAATGGCTGCAACCGGCCAATGAAACCAGATCCTGTTGCTGGTGAACAGGTTGATCAGGATCAGGAAGGCCGACACCGTGAGCGCCGCGGCAACCGGGCGGGGCAGCCTTGTGAGCCAATCCGAAACGATATTCGTCGCCGACGCCGGAGCGCGCCTGTCGTTCCAGTGCGGGGCCCGCGCTGTCTCTGAGGAGGCTGCCCGCTCCTCGATCGGGAGCGACGCTGGCCCGGCGGTTCGGCCACCCAGGGTCAACCGATAGCTGGTCAGGGGGGCGATGTTCTTCATCGGGCGCTGGCCGAGGCAGTCGAACCCGACGGATAATTTGTTGTGCACCTGATCGTAGACCGAGCTCGAGATCACGACGCCGCCGGGCTCGGCGAGCTCTTGCAGGCGCGAAGCGATATTGACCCCGTCGCCGTAGATGTCGGTGCCGTCCACCATGACGTCGCCGAGGTTGATGCCGATGCGAAACTGCATCGGGCTCGCCTGGGGCGCGCTCGAGGCCTGACTGGAAATCTCCTGCTGGATCTCGACCGCGCATTGCACGGCTTCGACGACGCTGGCGAACTCGGCGATCACGGCATCGCCCCAGGTGTTGACGATGCGGCCGTCATGACGCTCGACCAGTCGCGCGATGGCCGCGCGGTAGCGGCGGAGCGTCTCCAACGTGCCCGTCTCGTCCGCCTCCATGAGGCGCGAATAGCCGTACACGTCGGCGCACAGCACGGTGGTCAGTCGTCGCTTTACCTTGTCGTCGGTCATCGCCGCCATGCTAGCCTCCCTGACCGGCAAATGCATCAGGCATCGTCGCCGGTGCCGGCTTACGGCCTGACCTCGCAGACATCGACCCATTCGGCGGCGGTCAGCTCTGCCATGCGGTCGGGGGTGATGCGCACCGCGCTGTGTGTCGAGCCCGCGGCAGGCACCACCACGTCGAAGGCCTTCAGCGAGATGTCGCAATAGACCGGTAGCGGCGATTTCAGCCCGAACGGGCAGACGCCGCCGACCTCGTGTCCCGTGATCTCGGCGACCTCTTCCAGCCCCAGCATCTTCGGCTTGCCGCCGAACTGCGCCTTGACCTTCTTGTTGTCCATCCGCGAGGTGCCGGCCGCGACGATCAGGATCACGCGCTCGCCGATGCGCAAGCTCAGCGTCTTGGCGATACGGCCGGGCTCGACGCCATAGGCTTCGGCGGCCAGCGGCACCGTGGCCGAGCTGATCGGGGATTCCATGACGGAGATGTCGGGGGCATTCTCGGCGAAGAAGGCGCGAACGGATTCCAGGCTCATTCCGGGCAGCTCATTCCAATTTTGCGGGCGGCGACCGCTACGCGATTCTCGGCAGCTCGGAGAGCGCGCGGACGCGGTGGTCCGGCGCGAAGCCAAGCTCGTCCATCTGGGTGCGGATCGCCTTGAACATGGTGAGCGGTGCCACGAGTTCGGTCTCGACGCAAGCCAGCGCCATCGCTTCCGGCGTCACCCGCTCGATCCAGGCGACATTCAGCCCGAACGACTTTGCCCCAGCCACGTCCCACGGATTTGAGGAGACGAACAGCACCTCTTCGGAGGCAGTGCCCAGCTCTTCGCCGATCAGCTCATAGGCCGCCGGGCTCGGCTTGAAGATTTTCTTGGCGTCCACGCTGATGGTCGCATCGAGCAAACGGTCGAGGCCGGAATTGCGCACCAGCGCATTCAGCATGTCCGGGCTGCCATTGGACAGGATCGCGAGCTTGCGCGGCTTCAGCGCCGCAAGCGCGGCCGCCGCGTCGGGATAGGGATCGAGGTGCAGATATTTCTGGATCACGCGCTCGAACGCTTCGCTGTCATAGGCCAATCCGAGCATGCGCAGCGTATAAGTGAGCGAGTCGCGGGTCACGGCCGCAAAATCCTGGTAGCGTCCCATCAGCGAGCGCAACCAGGTGTATTCGAGCTGCTTGATGCGCCAGACCTGCGTGATGATCTCGCCATAGCCCGGAAACGCATCCTCCGTGACCTCCGCGACCGACTGAATGTCGTAGAGCGTGCCATAGGCGTCGAAGACGACGGCATTGATGGGCATTTTCTGTCCTCCGGGGCCGTTGTGGTGACAAGAGCTCCCCTTGGGGAGCGCGCATGGTCGTCAACGGATGTCTGCCTGCCGCATGATCTGGAAAAATGCGAATCTCAATACGCACCAATGCTTCTTAGCCTCATCCTGAGGGCCCCGCCGCAGGCGGGCGTCTCGAAGGACGAGGCGCGCGCTCAGCTCGCGCAAAGCACCATATGCGATTGCCTGCGCTTGCGGGGGAGAGATCGCGCCCACCGGGCCGCGCCGAACGCGCGCCTGATGACAGGCTCCGGCGCAGGGCGAGGGCTTTCTCCTGCGGAAACATCGGGAGAGGGAGAGGCACTTACGTTGCAGCATTCAGATCTGATCTCCTTGCGCTTCACCGGCGCTGCTGACGGAACGTAGCAGACCTCGTACCAAGCACCGCGCGAGCTAAACGGTCGGCTGGCGTTCTCGCCGGGTCCACGTCGCCCGCTCGGCGAACACCCGGCTGACCTCCGCCATGTGCTCGGTGCCCCATGTGCAAAGCGGCACCAGCGCCTGCGCCAGGCTGTGGCCCAGCGGCGTCAGGCTGTAGTCTACCCGCGGAGGCACCTCCTTGTAGTCGGTCCGCTTAACCAGACCATCGGCCTCCAGCTCCCTAAGCTGCTGGATCAGCACCTTGTCGCTGACGTCGCGGATGGCGCGGCGGAGCTCGCCGTAACGGGTGGGTCCGTCCTGGGCGACGAAGTAGAGGATCAGCGGCTTCCACTTGCCCGAGACGACCCGCAAAGTCGCATCCAGGCCGCATGTGAAGCCGGGCAGATTCGGCGTGCAGCGTTGGACGTCTGCTTGAGCTTGCGCCGGCGGGGAGATGAGGTCTGAACGATCGGTCGACATTTTTTAGCCACTTACCAAAAGGTGCATACTTGTCGATAGGTGGGTAGGCCGCCAGCTCAGTGCAACCTCAATGAAGGAGCACATCATGAGCAGACTACAAGGCAAGACCGCAGTGGTGACGGGCGGCGGCACCGGCATCGGGTTCGGGGCTGCGAAACGCTTCGTGGACGAAGGCGCTTTCGTCTACGTCTTCGGGCGGCGGCAGGAGCAGCTCGACGCCGCCGTGGCGAAGCTGGGGGCCTCGGCCCGCGCCGTCAGGGGCTCGGTGACGGATCTGGCCGACCTCGACCGTCTCTATGAGCGGGTGAAGGCCGAACGGGGCGGGCTCGACATTCTGTTCGCCAATGCCGGCACCGGGTTGTTTGCACCGCTCGGCGAGATCACGGTCGAGCACTACGATCATATCTTCGACGTCAACGTGAAGGGGCTGGTGTTCACGGTCCAGAAAGCCCTGCCGCTGATGACGAAGGGGTCGTCGATCATCCTGACCGGCTCGAGCACGGGCGTGATGGGCACGCCGCAATTCAGCATCTACAGCGCGACCAAGGCCGCGATCCGCAATCTGGCGCGCAGCTGGGCGCTGGACCTGCGCGGCACCGGCATCCGCGTCAACGTGCTCTCGCCCGGGCCGACCAAGACGGAACTGGCGCTGGAGGTCGTGGGCGCGGAAGCCTTCGATGCACTCGGTAGCTCGACGCCCATCGGGCGCGTCGGTGATCCCAGCGAGACGGGGGCGGTGGTTGCATTTCTGGCGTCCTCGGACAGCAGCTACATGACCGGCGGCGAGGTCTTCGTCGACGGCGGCCTCGCGCAGGTCTGAGGCCTCGTTCACCTCTCCCGCTTGCGGGAGAGGTCGGCGCGTAGCGCCGGGTGAGGGCTTTCTCCTCTCGGTGATTGTCCCATCGCGGAGACACCCTCTCCCCAACCCTCTCCCGCAAGCGGGAGAGGGAGTGCGCCTACGTTGTAGTGATCACCTGATCTCATCACACGTTATCAGATCCCCAGCAGCTTCCGTGCGTTCGCCTTCAGCACCTTCGGCCTGATCTCGTCGCGAATCTCGATCTTGGCGAAATCCGACAGCCAGCGATCAGGCGTGATCACTGGCCAGTCCGAGCCGAACAGCATCTTGTCCTGCAGAATCGAGTTGATGTAGCGCACCAGGATCGGCGGGAAATATTTCGGCGACCAGCCGGAGAGGTCGATATAGACGTTCGGCTTGTGGGTCGCGACCGACAGCGCCTCTTCCTGCCAGGGGAAGGAGGGATGGGCGAGGATGATCTTGAGGTCGGGGAAATCGGCCGCGACGTCGTCCATGTACATCGGGTTCGAATATTTCAGCCGCATGCCCATGCCGCCGGGCATGCCCGAGCCGACGCCGGTCTGGCCGGTGTGGAACAGCGCGATCGCGCCGCCATTGTTGATCTCTTCATAGAGCGGGTAGGCCATGCGGTCGTTGGCGTAGAAGCCCTGCATGGTCGGGTGGAATTTGAAGCCGCGCACGCCGTATTCCTCGATCAGCCTGCGCGCCTCGCGGGCCCCCAGCTTGCCCTTGTGCGGGTCGATCGAGACGAAGGGGATGAGCACGTCGAGATGCTCGGAGGCGATCTCCAGCATCTCCTCGTTCTTGTAGCGACGGAAGCCGGTCTCGCGCTCGGCATCGACGGGGAAGATCACCGCGGCGATGTTCTTGGAGCGATAGTAGGCTGCGGTCTCCGGCACCGTCGGCGGATGCTTGTGCGGCGACTTGAAATACTCCGCCATCTGCGCCTGGAAATCGTCATAGCCGTCGTCGGGATGGGTGCCGCAGGGCTCCTCGGCATGGGTGTGGATGTCGATGGCGACGACTTTGTCGATATCAGGCAGCTTGAGCTTCGGCATGGGTGTCCTCCCGACGTGTTACCGAATTGATTATAGGATATAACGAATTTGGCAAGGCGCTGGTGGCGGCGATAGCGCAGTCGGCAAAAGTCCTTGGCCCGCTCGACCTCGGATCGGCCCAATCGGGCCGATCCGGCCGCTTCTACTGTGCATGGGGTTGTTTTCACGGTTTTGCGGGGCCGCGGGGCGGTTAACATTGACAGCCCCTCCCGCGATGCCCTAAGAACCGCCCCATCCCGGGCGGTCGGTCCGCCGGCGGGAAAGATCTCATTTTGCCACATTCGCGCGTGCCGAAACGGTAGTGCCGAACACGGCCTTTCGAACGTTCAGGATTCTGCCATGAAGGTCCGTAACTCGCTGAAATCGCTGCGCGGTCGCCATCGCGCCAACCGCCTGGTCCGCCGCAAGGGCCGGGTCTATGTGATCAACAAGGTGCAGCGCCGCTTCAAGGCGCGCCAAGGCTGATCTCCCAAGGCTGATCTCCCAAGGCTGATCTCGGGGCGATCTCGCCCTCGCGGTCGCCCGCGCCCGCGCAAGACCACCGCTCACACGAGTTTGACGCCGCCTTTGCTTTGCAAGGGCGGCTTTACGCGTTTAGACTTTCACCATGGCAGTCAGATTCCCTTTCGCGCGCACCCTGTGTCTGGCCCTTCTTCTGGGAACCGTCGGCTTGGCTCCGGCCTCGGCGCAGCAGGTCGAGCCGCCCGGCAAGCAGAAGAAGCTCCCGGAGGCGCCGGCCAAGCTGCCGAAGGTCGACCGCGGCAAGAACCTCGATTTCCTGTTCGGCGCGCTGAAGGCCGCGCCCGACGAGGCCAGCGCCAAGCATGTCGAGGCGCGGATCTGGGCGATCTGGCTGCAGACGCCGAGCGACACCGCCGGGCTTCTGATGTCGCGCGCCAAGTCCGCCGTCGATGCCAAGAAGATCGACGTCGCGATCAAGCTCTTGGATTCCGTCATCAAGCTCAGGCCCGATTACATCGAAGCCTGGAACCGGCGCGCCACGCTCTATTACATGCAGAACGACTACGGCCGCTCCCTGTCGGACATCCAGCAGGTGCTGATGCGGGAGCCGCGCCATTTCGGCGCGCTCGCCGGCCTCGGCATGATCATGCAGGAGGTCGGCGACGAGAAACGCGCGCTCGACGCCTATCGCAAGGCGCTCGCCGTCAACCCGCACCTGGAAAAGATCCCCGACCAGGTCAAGGCGCTGACCGAGAAGGTCGAAGGGCGCGACATCTAGCGGACAAGTTGATGTTTTCCCGAGCGATCAAGGACGTCGCGGATTAACCACGATCGGAACGGCGGCATCGCGCGGACTATTGGCGAGCCCGCGGCAGGCTTACCTGCTCGGCAGGAGCAAAAGCCATGAAGCGTTTGATCTTTGCAGCCGCGCTGCTGCTCGCGTCGGGGGACGGTGAGCTTCGCCGAGGGACTGTTCTGGGTGATCGGCAACCGCGCCACCGGGAAATGCACAATCGTGACCCGCAATCCGGTCATCATCGGCGACATCTTTTTCGGCGACGGTCCCTACAAGTCCATGGCCGATGCCAAGCTTGCCCGTTCGACGATCCGCGTCTGTCCCCCGCTCACACCGGAGGAGGAAAAAGACGAGGACGGAACGAACTAGCCAGTACGTTAGTGCAGGACGCTGCCGCCGCGCTCGACGAGGCCGTGGTCGGCGGCTGCGGCGTAAGCCTTTGCCAGCTCGGTCTCCAGATGCTCGTTGATCAGGAGAAGCGCGCGCACGGCGCCGCGCAAGTCGCCGTTGCAGCTCGCGACGATTTCGTCGATCGCAGTGTCGTTCGATCTGAAGCTCATCGAAAATCTCCGGTTCAAACCAGGACAATCCTGCCGGTCTTTCCCGCATCCCCTTGAAGTTGCGAGGAGGATCGGCGCCCACCCGTGCCTAGATGGCGGAACCGACCATGGCGATTATATGGAAGCCGCGATGACGAACGCATGAAGCCGTTCCGGCCCTCGCGTGCCTCTCCGACCGGCTTTGATTCCATTGAGTTTTTCCTGCTGCAATTATGCACATATCCACAGCCCCTGCATTTCCGGTGGAAGCGTGGGAGACCGGCGGCGAAACTGCCGCGCCATCAAACCCGTAACTTCCCAGTGCCCAGGATCACCCGGACTCTCTCCATGATCGTGATGTCAGTCGTGACGGTGCTGGTTCTGCTGGCGCTGGTCACGCAGGCGGGAATCGTTGCCGTGCAACGCGCCTATCCACCGCAGGGCCGCATGATCGAGGTCGACGGCGCGCGGCTGCATGTCGTCGACATCGGCCCGCACGAGTCCGCTGTTCCGATCGTGATGCTGCACGGCGCCAGTTCCAATCTCGAAGCGATGCGCCGGCCGCTCGGCGATCTCCTCGCCAGGGACCACCGTGTGATTCTGGTCGATCGTCCTGGCCACGGCTGGAGCACGCGCGCGAGCCGCCAGGATTCGACGCCGCAGATCCAGGCGCGGATGATCGACGCGGCGCTTGCGAATCTCGGCATCGATCGCGCCGTCTTCGTGGTGCATTCCTGGAGCGGCGCCCTCGGAGCGCGGATCGCGCTCGATCACCCGCACCGCGTGGCCGGCCTCGTCATGCTCGCGCCTGTCACGCATCCCTGGCGCGGCGGCGTCGGCCGCTACAACGAGATCATCGCCACCCCGGTGATCGGTCCGCTGCTCGCCTACACCATCACGTTGCCGCTCGGCTATTTCGTCACGGAGGCCGGGGCGCGAAACGTGTTCCTGCCGCAAACGATGCCGGACGGCTTCGTGCAGGACTCCGCAACGCCGCTCTTGCTTCGCCCGCGCGAGTTCATCGCGAACGCCTATGATCTGGTGACGTTGAAAGAGGCCGTGGCGGCGCAAGTCGCGCGCTATGGCGAGATCGAGGCGCCGGTGACGGTGATTGCCGGCGAGCCCGACAAGACGGTGAAAACCAGCATTCACGCGCGCCCGTTTGCCGCGACCGTGCCGAATGCAAAGCTGATCGTGCTGCCGGATCTCGGCCACATGGTGCAGAACGCCGTGCCAGATCTCGTGAAGGCGGAGATCGAGACGATGATCGGCAAAATCGTTCCGGCGCAGGCGGCCGCCGATTAGCGCGCTTTCGAGCGAAGCGGAGACCGGTTCGCGCGGAGCTCGAGCGGCCGCCTGTTGCGCGCTTACTGCTTGACCTTCCCGTCCTTGTCGTATTGCGCGATGAACGCCCAGAGATTGTTGATCTCGGTCTCGTTCTTGATGCCGGCGAACGCCATTTTGGTGCCGGGGATCTTGGCCTTGGGGTCCTTGATGTATTCCTTGAAGGTCGCCTCGTCCCAGGTGATGCCGGAATTCTTGTTCGCGTCCGTGTAATTGTAGCCCTCGGCAGTGCCCGATTTGCGGCCGTTGAGGCCGTTGAGCTCGGGGCCGACCTTGTTCTTGGCGCCTTCGCCGATCGCGTGGCAGGCCAGGCACTTGTTGAACGATGTCTTGCCGGCCGCGACATCCTGCGCCATCGCGGCGGGTGCGGTGGCAATTGCGGTGAGGATCGTCAGTGCGCCGAAAGTCAGTTTTGTCATAAGTGTGCTCTTCGTCTCTTCCCGGGTCAGATGGAGGGTCGTGGTTTTGTCAGGTCCGATGCAAGTGGACAAGCCGCGAAGCTTTGACAGGTTTCCAGATAACAGACTTGTCCCAGAGAGAACTTGCGCTGCAACAAAGCAATGCGACCTTCGGAGGACCTACCCAAAGACGGCAAGACATGATTGATTTGGCGAGACAATTCCATCCGTCGGACGAAGGTTCTTAAAATGGCCATCATGATGCCCGCAAGCGATCAGGCCGTGCTGGCGCGTCGCAGCGAAATCGTCGCCGCTTTGCGGGCCATCGTGCCTGGCGAGGGCGTGATCGACACGCCTGCCGAGATGCGGGCCTATGAATCCGACGGGCTCACCGCCTATCGGCAGCCGCCGATGGTCGTGGTGCTGCCCGATACGACCGAGCAGGTCTCGCTCGTCCTGAAATATTGTGCCGCGCACGGCATCAAGGTGGTGCCGCGCGGTTCCGGCACATCGCTGTCCGGTGGCGCGCTGCCGCTCGAGGACGGCGTGCTGCTCGGCCTCGGCAAGTTCAAGCGCATCCGCGAGATCGATTTCGACAACCGCGTCGTCGTCACCGAGCCCGGTGTCACCAATCTGGCGATCAGCCAGGCCGTCGCGCATGCCGGCTTCTACTACGCGCCCGATCCGTCCTCGCAGATCGCCTGCTCGATCGGCGGCAATGTCGCGGAGAACTCTGGCGGGGTGCATTGCCTGAAATACGGCATGACCACCAACAACGTGCTCGGGTGCGAGATCGTGCTGATGAGCGGCGAGATCCTGCGCATCGGCGGCAAATCGACGGAGAATTCCGGTTATGACCTGATGGGCGTCATCACCGGTTCCGAAGGCCTGCTCGGCGTCATCACCGAGATCACGGTGCGCATCCTGCAAAAGCCGGAGACGGCGCGCGCCCTGATGGTCGGCTTTGCAGAGGTCGAGGCCGCCGGCGAATGCGTGGCGCGCATCATCGGCGCCGGCATCATTCCGGGCGGCATGGAGATGATGGACAAGCCCGCGATCCACGCCGCCGAAGCCTTCGTCCACGCCGGCTATCCGCTCGATGTCGAGGCGCTGCTCATCATCGAGCTCGACGGCCCCAAGATCGAGGTCGACGAGCTGATCACGCGCGTCGAGGCAATCGCAAATGGCTGCGGCTCCACCACCTGCCAGATCTCGACGTCGGAGGCCGAGCGCAATCTGTTCTGGGCCGGCCGCAAGGCCGCGTTCCCTGCGGTGGGCCGGATCTCGCCCGACTATCTCTGCATGGACGGTACCATTCCGCGCGGCGCGCTGCCGAAGGCGCTGGCGCGCATCCGCGAGCTCTCGGAGAAATACCAGCTCGGCTGCGCCAACGTGTTCCACGCCGGCGACGGCAATCTGCACCCCCTCATCCTCTACGATGCCAACAAGCCCGGCGAGATCGAGCGCGCGGAGGCCTTCGGCGCCGACATCCTGCGCGCCTGCGTCGAGTTCGGCGGCGTGCTCACCGGCGAGCACGGCGTCGGTATCGAGAAGCGCGACCTGATGCCGGAGATGTTTTCGGAGATCGACCTCAACCAGCAGCAGCGGCTGAAATGCGCCTTCGATTCGCAGGGCCTGCTCAATCCCGGAAAAGTGTTCCCCACCCTGCACCGCTGCGCCGAGCTCGGCCGCATGCATGTCCATGCCGGCAAGCTGGCGTTCCCGGATTTGCCGCGGTTCTAGCGGCAACGCCAGATTGCTTTCCGCTCTGAATTTGGATACCGCCTTTTCCCGTGGATACGCTCAAGGTCAGAGACGCCAAAGACGTTGAAGAAGTGGTGCGGGCGGCGATTGCCAATGAGCAGCCGCTCGAGATCATCGGCCATGGCTCCAAGCGCAGCATTGGCCACGCCATGGCCACCAATGCGGTGCTCGACCTCTCCGCGCTGAATGCCGTCACGTCCTACGAGCCGAACGAACTCATCATCACCCTCCAGGCCGGCGCGCCGCTGGGCGACGTGCTGTCCCTGATCGATGCCAAGAACCAGCAATTCGCCTTCGAACCGATGGACACCGCGGCCCTGCTCGGCACGCCCGTATCAGGCACCATCGGCGGCATGATCGCGGCCGGGCTTGCCGGCCCGCGGCGGATCAGGGACGGCGGCGCGCGGGACCACCTGCTCGGCGCGCACGCCGTGTCCGGTTTCGGCGACGGCTTCAAGACCGGGGGCAGGGTGGTGAAGAACGTCACCGGCTACGACCTCTGCAAGCTGCTGGCGGGGTCCTGGGGCACGCTGTCGGTAATGACGGAGGTCACGCTGAAGGTGATGCCCAAGCCCGAGGCCGAGCGTACGCTGCTGCTGCGCGGGTTGGATGATGCCGCCGCAAACAAGGCCATGACCGCGGCGCTCGGTTCGCCCTTCGACGTCTCCGGTGCCGCGCATCTGCCGAAATCAGAGTTCCGGGCCAAGGCCGAGGGGCTCGGCGACATGGCCGGCCAAGGCGAGGCGCTGACGATGCTGCGGCTCGAGGGCATCACGGCCTCCGCCGCGCACCGCGCCAATTCGTTGCGCGAGTTGCTGGCGCCGTTTGGAGCTGCGATTCTGGTCGAGGACGCGGCCTCCGCGGCGCTGTGGGCCACGATCCGCGACGTGCTGCCGTTCGCGGCCGGCGGCGCGCTCAGCGCCTGGCCGGTGTGGCGGATCGTCTGTCCGCCGGCTTCTGGCGCGGCGCTCGGCTTCCAGCTGGCGCGCGAGACGGGGGGCGAATTGATCTACGATTGGGGCGGCGGATTGATCTGGGCCGCACTGCCGCCGAAGGACGATGCGCATGGCGCGGTCGTGCGCGCACGCGCGACTGCGGTCGGTGGACATGCCACGCTGATCCGGGCGAACGATGATGTCAGGCGTGCGGTCGACGTATTCCATCCGCAAGAGCCCGGCATTGCCGCGCTGAGCGAGAGGGTGCGGGCCAGCTTCGATCCCAAGGCCATTCTCAACCGCGGCCGCCTGAGCCGGGGCGCGACCGCATGAAGACCGAATTCTCACTCGCCCAGCTCGCCGACCCCGACATCGCGGAAGCCGACAAGATCCTGCGCGCCTGCGTCCATTGCGGCTTCTGCACCGCCACCTGCCCGACCTATGTGCTGCTTGGCGACGAGCTCGATAGCCCGCGCGGCCGCATCTACCTGATCAAGGAGATGCTGGAGAAGGACCAGGCGCCGACGGCCGAGGTGGTCAAGCACATCGACCGCTGCCTGTCCTGCCTCGCCTGCATGACGACCTGCCCCTCCGGCGTGAACTACATGCACCTCGTCGACCAGGCCCGGGTCCGGATCGAGCAGCGCTATCAGCGGCCCTTGGCCGAGCGGCTGCTGCGCCGGGTGCTGGCTTTCGTCCTGCCGGATCCGCAACGCTTCCGCATCAGCATGAGGCTGGCGCAGCTCGCCCGTCCGCTGGGCGTCTTGCTGCCGACGCCGCGGCCTTCGGCGACGCCCGGCCTGATCCAGCGCCTCAAGGCGATGCTGGCGCTGGCGCCGAGTCAATTGCCGCCGGCCGGGCCTACCGCCGGTAGCGTGTTCGCGGCGCTCGGCAAGAAGCGCGGACGGGTGGCGCTGCTCCAGGGCTGCGCCCAGCAGGTGCTGGCGCCGCGCATCAACCAGGCCGCGATCAGTCTTCTGACCCGCCATGGCATCGAGGTCGTCCTGGTCCGGGACGAGCAGTGCTGCGGCGCGCTGACCCATCACCTCGGCAACGACCACGATGCGTTGACTCGGGCTCGCGCCAATGTCGCGGCGTGGCGGAAGGAAATGGCCGGCGAGGGGCTCGATGCCATCCTGGTGACCACCTCCGGCTGCGGCACGGTGATCAAGGACTACGGCTATCTCCTGCGCGAGGACGCAGCGTTCGCGGCCGATGCGGCGAAGGTGTCGGCGCTCGCCAAGGACATCACCGAATACGTCGCCGGCCTCGAGCTCGCGACGCCGTCACGAGCGGACGACATCGTCGTCGCCTATCACTCCGCGTGCTCGTTGCAGCACGGGCAGAAAATCACGGGCCTTCCGAAAGAATTGCTTTCCAAGAACGGATTCGTGGTGAAAGATGTACCCGAGAGCCATTTGTGTTGCGGCTCGGCGGGGACCTACAACATTCTCCAGCCCGAGCTTGCGGGCCGGTTGCGCGATCGCAAGGTCGCCAACATCGCGAGCCTCAAGCCGGACATGATTGCCGCGGGCAATATCGGCTGCATGGTGCAGATTGCCAGTGGCACGTCAGTTCCGGTCGTACATACGATTGAGCTTCTCGATTGGGCGACGGGCGGGGCGCGGCCGGCACTGAACGCGCAAGTTTGAGCTTGCAGAGCCTGAACTTTCCTCCCGGGGTGACGACTGCAGACGCCCGATCGACCATTGTTCGGCGGCAACAGGAGGACCACGATGGCGAAAGCGAAGAAGAAAAGCAAGAAGGCGAAAAAGGCCAAGAAGGCCGTAGCGGCGAAGAAGACCGCGAAGAAGAAGGCCGCCAAGAAGGCGACGAAGAAGAAGACCGTCAAGAAATCTGCCAAGAAGGCCGCGCCGAAGAAGGCTGCGAAGAAGACCGCAAAGAAGGCGGCGGCCAGGAAGGCTGCACCGAAGAAGGCCGCGAAGAAGGCGGCACCGAAGAAAGCGAAGGCAGCGACTGCTTCGAAGCCGTCAGCCCCGGCGCAGACCCCGGCCCCGGAGCCTGCCGCCGAGACCAGCTGGGCGATGCCTTCGTCTTCTGCGGAATCGGTCCAGGCGGAGGGACAGGGGT
>NZ_JAEMSD010000390.1 GCF_016462955.1 Bradyrhizobium sp.
GATGCCGAACGGGACGCCGGCCTTGTGACAGGCTTCGGCGGCCTTCAAGAACGTGTCGAGCGTCCAGTCGTTCGCCTTTGGTTCGGAGCCGGCCGGATACATCGCCTGCACGTCGATGCCGGCGTGCTTCTTCAACAGGTCGATACGGGAGCACGGGCCCTTGATCTGGCTGCCGACGCAGGCGGGGACCCCTAGCCACTTGCTCCCGGCCGTGCCCAGGTATTTGACCGTGCCGTTCACCTCGCCGTTCTCGGCGATGATCGGCCCCATGATGTCGCTCACGTTCTCCAACTGGTCGGCGTTGGCGTGGGCCCACCACGTTGGCATCGCGAAGATATCATGACCGGATTTGGCCTGCGCTTCGGCGGCGATGGTGAGCAGGTTCTTGTTACCCTGACTCGGGATGTAGTCGATCGTGACTTCGACCTTTTCCTTCGCCGCCCATTCGTTGACGAGCTCGGTCGAGGCCTTGTTGGCGCCTGGCACCCAATGGTCCCAGAATCCGATGGAGAGCTTGCCGGCGGCGTAAGCGCCCCGGACGTAGGGCGCCGCGATCAGCGCCGCAGAGGACATTGCAGTGGCAGCCACAAATTGACGTCGCGTCAGTTTCTTGCGTGACATCTCGTTTCCTCGCCTGGGTGTTGTTGGAGTTTCCTCTGGGACTTCTTTGTTGATTTATTGAGTTCTTGTTGTTGGCGTTTCTTATTGGTGCCGTCGGCTCACGCATGGAATGCGCAAGCCGCAGCAAATTGGTAGCGCGATCAGATCATGATTGATCGCGTCTGTCGAGAAAGCCAAACGGCTCTGCGTCTAAAACTAACGTTGTGTCCGCAGACGCCGCGACGCCTGTCGGGACGGCGCGTCGTTCGTAGTTTTATTGCGATGCACACTTCGCGCCGCACCTCCGAAACGAGCCGTTGCGCAATTACGCCGCAGTTTCAAATGAGCCTGCGTAAGCGCTTCGCGCGGCAGACTTTTCCGGCGTGGACAGCGCTCTTCCGTGTCTGGACCGCTAAGCGCCGGAAACGATAGAGTTCAGCAGGTGGTTCGCTTCCGCCGCCAAGACCGATTGGATCGACGATGGAGACCAGAATGATCAATGTGGCCTCGCCAGCGCGGCCTTACCTGCGACGATGGTTCGCGCTGGGGTCCATGCTCGCGCTGTTGCTCGGCGCAGCGACGGGCGCGAATGCTCAAGGATTGGTCAAAGGCGTTCAGGAGGGCGCTGCCGCCGGAAACAAGGCGGCAGGTCCGGTCGGTGGCGTGCTCGGCGGTGCCATCGGCGGCGTGGTCGGTGTCTTCACCGGTGTGCTCGGCGTTGGCGGCAACACCGGCGGCAATCAGCCGCCCCCCGCCGCCAAGGAGTCCGGCAAGGACGCCAAGCAACAAGGCGCTTCCAAGGATAAAGACAAGGACGCCAAGAGCGCCAAGGCAGGCAAAGGCGCCAAGGCGACCAAGGAGGCGAAGAACGCGCCGCAGGACAGCAAGGCCGGCAAAGACAACAAGAATGTCACGGTTCTCACCCAGCCCGGCGCGCCGCAGCAGAGTGCGGAACAGATCGTCGCCAACAGCGACGCCTATATCGAGCGGATCAAGAACGAGTTGAACCTCACGCCGGATCAGGAGAAGCACTGGTACGGCTTCTCCAGCGCCATGCACTACCTCGGGCATAATGGTGCAGAGCGGCTCAATCTGCGCGTGGCGCGCGCCAAGCGGGATCCGCCCGACGACATCATCGAGCAGATGCGCAACGAGGCTCAGTTCCTGATCGACCGTGCTGCCGACCAGCGCAACGTCGCCGACGCCGCCGAGCCGCTCTATTCGAGTCTCGACGACAAGCAGAAGCAGGTGTTCATCCAGGAAATGGTGCGCCTCAGCCACGAGCGCGGATTGGATTGATCAAGTTGAACAGGTTCGGGCGCATCTGAATTAATGGCGCCGCCACGAATTCGTGTATCCACTCCGCAATTCGGTTATGGTTAGCTTCGCGAGGCTGACTGCGGGGTTGACATGGCCGAGGGACTCTCCGTTTTCCTGGTCGAAGACGAAGCGTTGATCCGGATGATGATGGTCGACATGGTGGCGGAACTCGGTCACCACGTCGTCGCCGAAGCAGACAATGTGCGCGATGCCAGCGCCTTCGCCATGACCGCGCAATACGATCTGGCCATCCTCGACATCAATCTGATGGGCGTTTACGTCGATCCTGTCGCCGACCTGATCGAGCGGCGGGGCAAACCGTTTCTTTTCGCGACGGGCTACGGTCCGGAACTGTTGCCCTCGTTGCTGCGGCGCAGGCCGATCCTGCGCAAGCCGATCGCGATGGATCAGCTCAAGGCGATGATCGATTCAATGTTTCCAGAGCGATCCGCCACAATCCCGGGCTGACCGGTCGCGCCCGAGGCGCGCGGCCGGAGTGACCCAGCCGGCTCAGTTGCGACCGTTCTTCAGCACCTTGGCAATGGTGTGGGCCGTCATGGTTGCGCGATCCGACGCGCGCTGAGCAGCGAGCCGGTCGCGGGCTCTTTCCGCGATCAGGAGATCGATGAGGGCCAGCCGCTTGTCTTCGCTGTCCGCCTCACGCAGCAGACGGTGATAGCGGTGATAGTCGAAACCCGGATCCTGCTTATGCATGTCACGCCCCCGCAACTACGCCACGCGCGCGGAAGTGTTTCTCATCGAGGAAACGTAGGCAAGCACGATCGTGCGTGGAACACGCCCTCCGCTGCAATCAGCTGTGCATGACTGCAACGCGCCGTGCGGATTAGCCTCTCAGCCGGGATTGTGCTCGGCAAACATCGTCAGGCCGAGGAAGCTCGCATCAGGCTTGACCACGAGTCTGGTCGGGATGTCGCGCAGATAGTCCTGGAACCTGCCCTTCGCTTCAAAGCGGGCGCGGAACGCGGAGGCGGCGAGGAACGCGCGGAAGCGCGGCACGATTCCGCCGGCGATATAGACGCCGCCCCGGGCGCCGAAGGTCACCGCGAGATTGCCGGCCACCGAGCCGAGGATGGCGCAGAACATCTCCAGTGTCGCGTGGCTGACCGGGCAACTGCCCTCCAGCGCAGCCTTGGTAATGGCTGCGGCGTCACGATGCGGAACCTGCGCTCCGTCGACTTCGGCGATTGCCTCATAGAGGCTCTGGAGCCCGGAGCCTGAGAGCGCACCGCGTTCGATGGAGACGTGGCCAAGACGCTTGCGCATGCACGCGATCAGGCGCTCCTCGCGCTCGTTCTCCGCCGGCAGGGTGGCGTGACCGGCCTCGGTGACGACGGCCAGTCGAGAACCATGGCGATCGACCAGACAGGACACGCCAAAGCCCGTTCCCGGGCCGACGACCAGCAACGGCTCGCCCGCAAGGCCATCGCCTCCGCCGAGCGGGACCAGGTCCGCAGGCTGCAACGCGGGCAGGGACCAGGCCACCACCTCGAAATCGTTCAGCACATGGACGATGTCCAGGCCGAGGGACGGCTGCAGCTCGTTTCCGTCGATCACCCAGGGGCTGTTGGTCATGACGCAGCGGTTGTTGGTGACGGGACCGGCCACCGCCAGCACCGCGCGCCGGGGTTGCTCGCCGTCCGACCGGCGCGCCAAAACGTCGACGATGGCTTCATGTACCGTTGGGAAGTCGGCGACCTTCACATAGTCGATCGGTCCGGTCTGGCCGCTCGTGCTCAGCGCGAAACGTGCATTGGTTCCGCCGATATCGGCGAGAAGAATTTTTCCGGTCTTGCCGATGTCCATCACCGTGCGGCTTCCGCGGCCTAGCTGGCCATCGGGAACCTTCGCCTCCGTTGCTGATCCGATCCGCGGGCGCGGACGATCCGAGAATCCTCGCTTGGTTGTTCCTAGTCAACACGGACAAGGTCAAACCGTTGCATGGTCACCTGAAGAGGTCGCCGGTGCGGTACCGCCGCACGCGCTCGGTGGTTGCGGAGCGGCGCCGGAAGATCGACAGTGGGAAGTACGGCTGGCGCCTGACGCCGGGCGGATCCAATGGGGCCTTGCGATGAAGATTTCCGACCGGGACGTGCTGCTGGTGATCGACGTCCAGAACGACTTCTGTACCGGCGGAGCGCTCGCCGTCCCCGGCGGCGAGAAGGTCGTCCCCGCCATCAACAGGATCGCCCAAAAATTCGCCAATGTGGTGCTCACCCAGGACTGGCATCCGGGCGACCACGTCTCGTTCGCACCGAACCATGCCGGCAAGCAGCCATTCGAGACCGTCGAGCTTGACTATGGCCGGCAGGTGCTCTGGCCGACGCATTGTGTGCAGGGTACGGCGGGCGCTGAATTCCATCGCGATCTCGACCTGACACGAGCAAACCTCGTCGTGCGCAAAGGCTTTCGCCGCGGGATCGATTCCTATTCGGCGCTGTTCGAGAACGACCATCGGACACCGACCGGGCTGCTGGGCTATTTGCGCGAACGCGAGCTGAGAAGCGTCTTTGTCGTCGGTCTGGCGCTGGACTTCTGCGTCCGTTTCTCGGCGGAAGATGCGCGCAAGGCGGGCTTGGAGGTGGCCGTCATCGAGGATGCCTGCCGCGGCATCGATCTCGACGGCTCGGTCGCGGCCACCCACCGGAGTTTCCGGGAGCTCGGCATCACCGTGGTGAGCCTCGAGGCGTTCTTGTGAGGAGATCGAGCTAGCCATGGTGGACAAGACCGCCAAACCGCCGCCCGGATCCGGCCGCGCCCCAGATGATCCGCACCTGTGGCCATTCGCGGCAGCGCGGCTTGCCATAGACGCCTGCTTCTGGTGGCTGGAGCGCGCACCCGCGGAGCAGGCCGACAGCAGTCTGCCATGGACGACACCGAGCAGCGTCGCGTTGGAGCTCGCAACGATGGGCTTGCGCGATTGCTCCCAGATCCTTTCCGGCCAGCCGGCACTGGTCTGTGCGCCCTACGCGCTGCACCGGGCCCTGATCGCCGATTTCGCCCCGGGCCACAGTGTGGTGCAGTCGTTGCAGAATGGCGGCATCAACCGGGTCTACCTCACCGACTGGCGGTCGGCGACACCGGACATGCGCTACCTCTCCATCGACAGCTATCTCAGCGATCTCATCGTCGCCGTCGACGAGATCGGCGCGCCGGTCGATCTCGTCGGGCTGTGCCAGGGCGGATGGCTGTCGCTGCTCTATGCGGCACGCTTTCCAGCCAAGGTGCGGCGGTTGGTTCTGGTAGGCGCTCCCGTGGACTTGTCGATCGAGTCCTCGCTGTCCCGGCTCGCCCGCAACGCGCCCGAACTGGTCTATGACCAGCTGGTCGCGCGGGGCGGCGGCAATGTCAGCGGCGAGGAGATGCTGCGCCTTTGGTCGAAACAGCCCGATCACGACGATATCGCCGCGGCGTTGCAGCGGGATCTCTCGGACGAGCAGGGCACGGCGTTGCTCGCGCGTTTCGACCGCTGGAACGCCCAAACGCTTGATCTGCCGGGCGCCTATTATCTCGAGATCGTCAACAGGATTTTCCGGGAGAACCGGATTGCCTCGGGTAGCTTCGTCGCGCTCGGCCGTCCCATCGATCTGAAGGACGTCAAGGCGCCGATCTTCCTGCTGGCCGGGCTCGACGACGATGTGGTGCCGGCCACGCAAGCGCTCGCCACGGCCAATCTCGTCGGCACGCCGCCGGCCCTGATTGCGGCGGCGTCCGAACCCAGCAACCATCTCGGCCTGTTCATGGGGGCGCGCACCCACGCCCAGGCCTGGCCGCGGGTTGCCGAATGGCTGCGCGGCGATCTGCCGGGCGTGCTGGCCCGCAGCGCCTGAACTCGCCGAGCTCTGGACCGGCCGGGGCGCAAATCCGTTATGCATGACGGCGGATGGCCTGCACGGGGCCAGACCGATGGGTTACATATGATCCGATCTGGCGATCGGTGTCCGCCGGGAAGAGACTTAAGGGTACTCGATGACTTTCCACTCGATCTACGCTCACGGATTTGCGCGCGTGGCGGCCTGTGTCACCACGTCCCACGTCGCCAATCCCATGGCCAACGCGAAGGCTGTCCTGGCGGCGGCCGAGGCCTGCCACGAGCAGTCGGTGGCGGTCGCGGTCTTCCCCGAACTGTGCCTGTCCGGCTATGCGATCGAGGATCTGGTCAAGCAGGATCCGCTGCTCGATGCCGTCGAGCGGGGGCTCGTGGCCATCGTTGAGGCCTCCGCCGCGCTGATGACGGTCCTGATCGTCGGGGCACCGCTGCGCTTTGGCAACCGCATCTACAATTGCGCGGTCGTTGTTCATCGCGGCAACGTCCTGGGCGTGGTGCCGAAATCCTACCTGCCGACCTATCGCGAATTCTACGAGGGACGCCATTTCGCCTCGGGCGCCGGCACCGCCGGCGAGACGATTTCTTTTGGCGGGCTGCATGCCCCGTTCGGCGTCGACCTGCTGTTTGCGGCCGAGGATGTTCCGGGCCTCACCATCGGGGTCGAGATCTGCGAGGACATGTGGATCCCGGTGACGCCGGCGAGCGCGAGCT
>NZ_JAEMSD010000041.1:0-5452 GCF_016462955.1 Bradyrhizobium sp.
CTCGAACAGCTCCGATCCCGTCGCGTCGTAGAAATATTTCGGCGACAGCTTCTTCGGCTGCTGCGAGAGGTCCGCGATCGCTTCGCGGGCGAACGCGGTGGTCTGCTCGTCGGGAAGATGGGCTGCGCCCAAAGCGCTGGCGTGCACATTCATGATACTCTCCTGAACGCGCTGTCCGGCGCGCATGTCTCGTCGGATTATTCGTAGTTGGCGAGCCGCAACCCCGTGAACTGCCAGCGGTGGTGCGGATAGAAGAAGTTGCGATAGGTGATACGGCTGTGGCCTTGCGGAGTGGCAAGCGAGGAGCCGCGCAACACCAGCTGATTGATCATGAACTTGCCGTTGTACTCGCCGAGCGCGCCTTCGACGGCGCGGTAGCCGGGATAGGGTGAGTAAGAGCTGCGCGTCCATTGCCAGACGAGGCCGAAGGCGTCGTTGAGCTGGCCGGCGCGCGCCGCCACCTCCCATTCCGTTTCGGTCGGCAGATGCTTGCCGGTCCAGCGTGCATAGGCGTCGGCCTCGTAATAGCTGATGTGGCAGACCGGCGCGTTCGGATCGATCGGTTTGAGGCCGGCGAGCGTCATCACCTGCCAGGTGCCATCGACCTCGCGCCAATAACCAGGCGCTTGCCAGTCTTCCCTGCTGGCCGCGGCAAAGCCGTCCATCAGCCACAGGGTCGCGGTCCGATAGCCGCCGTCGCGCATGAAGGCGAGCCACTCGCCGTTGGTGACGAGATTGCGTGCAATCTTGACGGGGCCGACCAGGGCGCGATGCGCCGGCCGCTCGTTGTCGAAATGAAAGCTGTCATCGGCATGACCGACGGTGTGGATGCCCTCGTTCAGCGTCAGCCACTCCTCGCCGGTGCGTGTCGCGGGTGGAAAGCGCCAGTTCGGGTCGTAGGCCGGATAGACCGGATTCTGGGCGAAGGCGTGCAGGATGTCGGTGAACATCAATTCCTGATGCTGCTGCTCGTGGTTCAGCCCGACCTCGACCAGCGGCGCGATCTCGCGCAGCTTGTCCGCACCAGCATCACGGAAGAACTCGACGACGGCGGCATCGACATATCTGCGATAGGCCCCGACCTCGCCGGCGCTGGGCCGGGTGATGTCGCCGCGATGATTGCGGGCATGGCGCGGGCCGGCGCTGACGTAATAGGAATTGAACAGGAACGCGAAATCGGGGTGGAAGGGCCGATAGCCGGCCGCATGCTCGCCGAGCAGGAATTGCTCCCAGAACCAGGTGGTATGGGCGCGGTGCCATTTGGTCGGGCTCGCGTCCGCCATGGACTGGATCTGCTGGTCCTCCGGAGAGAGCGGCGCGGCCCGGCGTTCGGTCTCGTTCCGGACGGCAATAAACGCGTCTGACAGCCGCTGGGCGAGGCCGCCCTGAGCGGACGGTGACGAAAGCGGGGCGGTCGCCGTGGCTGAGGCTTGTTTCGTCACGTTTTTCTCCAGACAGGACAAGAGAACGTTGTTGGCGTTACCCGGTTCCATGAACAGGGTTCGTCCTAGATAGGGGCTGCGTTACGGTATGAAAGTCCTCTCCGGCCATGATATTGATGTCATCAGACTATGGACCGGGACGGGGGCAAACCCGCCGCCAAGGACTCGTCGCCGCCATTTTACTTTGGATGCACAACGGTTTGGGCTACATATATAGGCAGGTATCGGGTTAAATCGGCCGAGCCGGCCCGAAGCAATTGGTGAGGGCTCTGCCCCAGAAGGACACGGATATGAGCATCGCGGAATTCATCGACAACGAAGTGAAGTCGAACGACGTGGTTCTGTTCATGAAGGGTACGCCGCAATTTCCGCAGTGCGGTTTCTCCGGTCAGGTCGTCCAGATCCTCGACCATATCGGCGTCGGCTATAAGGGCCTCAACGTGCTCGAATCCGCCGAGCTTCGCAACGGCATCAAGGAGTTTTCGAACTGGCCGACCATTCCGCAGCTGTACGTGAAGGGTGAGTTCATCGGCGGCTGCGACATCGTCCGCGAGATGTTCCAGGCCGGCGAGCTGCAGCAGCTGCTCTCGGAGAAGGGCGTCGTCGTCGCGGCCTGACACGTGACCGTGCTGACGCGCCGGATTGGCGGCACGGAGCTTGAGGTCATCGTCGCCAACATCACAACCCTCGGCGTTGACGCCATCGTCAACGCCGCCAATTCGTCGCTCCTCGGCGGGGGCGGCGTCGATGGGGCGATCCATCGGGCTGCGGGGCCCGAGCTCGTCGCCGAATGCCGCATGCTGCACGGCTGCAACACGGGCGACGCCAAGATCACCAGGGGTTATCGGCTCAAGGCCGCGCATGTCATCCATACCGTCGGACCGGTCTGGAACGGCGGCATCCTCGGCGAGGACAATCTCCTCGCCTCCTGCTATCGTCGCTCGATGGAGCTGTGCGGCAAGCATAAGCTGAGCTCGGTGGCATTCCCCGCGATTTCAACCGGCATCTACCGCTTCCCCGCCGACCGGGCCGCCGACATTGCCATGCGCACGACGATCGAAGGGCTCTTTTCGGCGCCAACCCTCGCCCGCGTGGTGTTCTGCTGCTTCTCCGAGCCGAGTGCCAGGCTGCATGCCGAGGCGCTGGAGCGACACAGCGGCCCTTGTGCCTGATGACGCGGTCAGTACACTCCGAGGCGCCATGTTCCGGGGAGGGGATATGATTTCACGATTTGGATTGCGTGTGTTCGCCTGCGGCGCGCTGTTCTCGCTTGCCGCGATGTCGCTGGCGCGCGCGGAGGGTACCTACGAGATTCCAGCCGGCGCGCGTTTCAATCAGGAGAAGCTCGGCAGGATCACCGAGTTCTTCAAGAACGAGGTCGCGACCGGCAAGATCGCCGGTGCGAACGTGCTGATCCAGCAGCATGGTAAGCCGGTCTATCACGAGGTCTTCGGCGTGCAGGACGTCGTCAGCAAGGCCCCGATCACCGACAAGACGATCTTCCGCCTGTCGTCGCTAACCAAGGTGATCACCTCCGTTGTAGCGATGCAACTGATCCAGGACGGAAAGATCAAGCTGGACGATCCCGTTTCGAAATACATTCCCTCCTTTGCAAATGTGAAGGTCGGTGAGGAGAAGAAGGCCGAGGACGGCACCAAGACGCTCGAGCTGGTACCACTGGCCCGGCCCATTACCATTCTCGACCTGATGCGCCATACCTCCGGGATAACCTACGGCTTCTACGGCGATAGTCTGGTTCGCAAGGCCTATCGCGACGCTAACATCTACGCGGGCGAATTCGATCTCGCCGAGTTCGCCGAGCGGATCGCCAAGCTGCCGCTGCACAATCAACCCGGCGCACTCTGGCAGTACGGCCATTCCACTGACATTCTGGCGCGGATCATGGAAATCGTGTCCGGAAAGACATTGTTCGAACTCGAGAAGGAAAAGCTGCTCGATCCGCTCGGTATGACCGATACAGGCTTTTTCGTCACCGAACCGGAGAGGCTGAAACGGCTCGCCCAGCCGCTGCCGAACGACAGCAATTTCCGGGTCGGCCGCGAGTACAGGACTGAGGTTCGCCAGAAGTGGGAATCCGCCAGCGGCGGCATGGTTTCGACCATGGCGGACTTTTCCCGCTTTGCGCAGATGCTGGTCAATGGAGGAAAGTTCGAGGACAAGACCTATCTCAGCCCGCAGACGTTTGAGCTGATGGCATCGGACCATGCCGGCAAGGACTCCGGCGTGGAGCGGGACTACTTCTATTTTCCCGGTGACGGCTTTGGCATGGGACTTGGGTTTGCCGTGCGCACCGATCCGGGTAATGCCAAACCTCCGCCGCCCGGCGATCTCGGGGAATTGAAATGGGACGGCGCCAGCGGTTGCTATTTGGTGGTTGATCGCAAGCAGGACATGTTCTTCCTGCTGCTGGAGCAGACCCCGAGCGAGCGGCAGCGCGTGCAGCGGAACCTGAAGCAGCTGGTCTATGAAGCCATGGAGAAGTGACATGAACGGGCGCCGCGCGCTGTTCGCGGCGCTCGTTCTTTTATTCGGCGCTGTAAGTGCCAGGGCGGGCTCGGAGGGCCGCGCACACAGCTTCACGCCCGAAGGCCTCGCAAAAGTCTCCGACTACATCAGGAATGAGATCGCGACCGGCAAATTTCCTGGGGCGATATTGCTGCTCCAGCAACACGGCAAGCCGGTGTATTACGAGAATTTCGGCGTCCGCGACGTCGCAACCCAGCTTTCGATGAGCTCGGATACGATCTTCCGCCTGTATTCGATGACCAAGCCGATCACCTCGGTCCTGGCGATGATGCTGGTCGAGGAGGGCAAGCTTGCGATCAGCGATCCTGTCTCGAAATACATTCCGGCCTTTGCTGGCATGAAGGTCGGGGTCGCGAAGAAGGCCGAGGACAACAAGGTCTCGCTGGAGCTGGAGCCGCTCAACCGTCCGGTGACGATCGAGGATTTGATGCGGCATACCGCCGGGATCCCTTACGGCTATTATGGCGGGGACCTGGTGAACAAGCTCTATGCCGACGCCGGATTGTTCGACAGGAATTCGACCAATGCCGAATTCGTCGCGAAGATCACGGCGCTGCCGCTCGCCGAACAGCCCGGCACGATCTGGGACTACGGGCACTCCACCGACGTGCTCGGGCGCATCATCGAGGTGATCTCGGGGGAATCGCTGCTCGCGTTCGCGAAGACGCGGCTGCTCGGCCCACTTGGGATGAAGGAAACGGCGTTCTACGTCGCCGATCCTGCCAAATGGCCGCGCATCGCCGAGCCGATGCCGCAGGACCGGGCGATCAGCCCGGTGACGCAGGTTCGGGACATCAGGAAGCCACTGCAATGGGAGTCGGGCGGCGGCGGCCTCGTCGGCACGGTCGGCGATTATGCGCGCTTCTCGCAAATGCTGCTCAACGGCGGCACGCTTGAAGGTCGACGCTATTTGAAGCCGGAGACCATCGCCTTAATGGTGTCGGATCGTATCGGTCCCGAAACCCGCGTCGAGCGCGACAAGAACTACTATCCGGGTGAGACCAGCGGCTACGGCCTCGGCTTCGCCGTACGCACTGCGGTGCCGCCGGGCACGAAGTGGCCGCTTGGCGAATATCGCTGGGACGGCGTTGGCGGCACCTTCTTCTTCATCGATCCCGAAGACGACCTGTTCGGAATCTTCATGGTGCAGACCCCCTCGCAGCGCGGCCGGATCCAGCTCGCGCTGAAGACGCTGATCTATCAGGCGATGGGGCGGTAGATTCTCGTTTGACGCGTTTTCTTTGTCCGAACCGGTATCTACTTTGCTCGGAACGCTCTAATCAGGCCCCGCGCACGATCTCGCGGACGTATCCGATCGTCTCCTCGATCTGGCTGGCATTAACGTCGAGATGCGTGCAGGCGCGGATGCGGCCGTCCATCATCGCCAGCGTGACGCCGCGCTGACGGAGGGCCGAGACCATCTTGTCGCCGGGGATGCCGGCGCCGTCGGGCTTGAAGAACAC
>NZ_JAEMSD010000041.1:5462-18543 GCF_016462955.1 Bradyrhizobium sp.
GAAGAACACGAGATTGGTCTCGGGCTCCTGCACCTCGATGCCTGAGATCTGCGACAGTCCGCGGGCGAGCGCCCGCGCATTGGCGTGGTCGTCGGCGAGGCGCTCGACGTGGTGGTCGAGCGCGTAGATGCAGGCCGCGGCGCAGATGCCGGCCTGCCGCATCGAGCCGCCGAGGCGCTGCTTCCATTGCCAGACCGCGTCGATGAAGGCGCGCGAGCCGGCAAGTGCTGCACCGACCGGAGCGCCGAGCCCCTTGGAGAAGTCAATCCATACCGAATCCCAGCCGGTAGCCATCTCGGGTGCAGGGATGCCGTGTTCTACTGTAGCGTTCAACAGCCGCGCCCCATCCATATGAGTGGCAAGGCCGTTGGCTCTGGCGATTTCGACGATCTCGTCTAGATCGTTTTTCTTCCAGATCGTGCCGCCGCCGATATTGGCGGTCTGCTCGACGCTGACCAAGGTCTGCGGCGGCTGGTAGCGCGTGCGCGGATGCAGCGCCTTGCGAAGAGTTTCCGGCGTGAACTGCCCGTCGGGACCCTTCAACTGCGTCACCTGGAAGCCGCCGATCGCGGCATGCGCGCCGCCTTCGCGGGCGATGATGTGCGCGGTCTCATGCGCGAGGATCTCGTCGCCGGGCCGGCAATGCACCAGCGTCGCGGTGACGTTGCACATCGTGCCGGAGGGCATGTAGACCGCCGCTTCCTTGCCGAGCAGATCCGCGACGCGCTCGCACAGCGCGTTCACGGTCGGATCGTCGCCGACCTGCTCGTCGCCGACCTCCGCCCGCGCCATCGCCTCGCGCATCCCCGCCGTCGGCCTGGTCTGCGTGTCCGAGAGCAGATTGATGCGCACCGGCGGCGCCTTGGGATCGATCGGGGGAGGGGCGTAGAGCATGGCTGGTCTCGTCTAGTCGAACAGTTGCGGCCTGATGTCTTGCGCACCGTGGAGAATGGCGCGGATTTCGACGTGGTCGGATGGCACCGTGTAGAAAATCAGATGTGATTGGAAGCGGAAACGCCGATAGCCAGCCGCAAGTTCATCCACCTGTTGGCCAACGAGAGGGAAATCGGCGAGAAGCCCGAAGGAGCGGATCAGACCTGCATAGTAGGCCTCGGCCTGATATTTGCCGAACCGGCTCTCGGTGAAGTCGTAGATGTCGATCAAATCGGCTCGGGCACGCTCCGATAACCGGTACTCAGCCATGGCGGCGGCGTTGAGCGACGCGTTGGCGTGCGGCAGTCAGAATGTCGTCCGGCGTATCCGAGGTGAACTCGTTGCACTCGGGCTGCGCAAACAGGGCTTGATATCGGCGGACCTGTTCGTCGCGGGGCAGCTTTGCCCACGCCTCAAGCTCCGCCTCGCTAGGCGTGGCCGATGGGGTGATTTTGGCGAGCTCGTCGGTCGTTCTGGACATCGACAACACGTTACCACAACAAAAAGGCCCCGGATACCGGGGCCTTTGTACGTCGATCGGCTGAAATAATCAGCGCGAATAGAATTCGACGACCAGATGGGGCTCCATCTGCACCGGGAACGGCACGTCGGAGAGGTTGGGGACGCGCGTGTATTTCGCGGTCATCTTGCCGTGGTCGACTTCGAGATAGTCAGGCACGTCACGCTCGGGAAGCTGGCTGGCTTCGAGCACGTGGGCGAGCTGCTTGGAGGCTTCCTTGACCTCGACCACGTCGCCGACCTTGAGCTGGTAGCTCGAGATGTTGACCTTGCGGCCGTTCACCTTGACGTGGCCGTGGTTGATGAACTGGCGGGCGGCGAAGATCGTGGAGACGAACTTGGCGCGGTACACGACCGCGTCGAGACGACGCTCCAAGAGGCCGATCAGGTTCTCGCCGGTGTCGCCCTTGAGGCGGCTCGCCTCGACATAGATGCCGTGGAACTGACGCTCGCTGATGTTGGCGTAATAGCCCTTCAGTTTCTGCTTGGCGCGCAGCTGCACGCCGAAGTCCGAGAGCTTGCCCTTGCGGCGCTGGCCGTGCTGGCCGGGGCCATATTCGCGGCGATTCACGGGGCTCTTCGGGCGGCCCCAGATGTTCTGGCCCATACGGCGATCGATCTTGTACTTCGCCTCACTGCGCTTAGTCATCGCGTCCTCTTCAGGTCATGGTTTGAGGAAACGCGCCCTCCTGTGTGACGGGATGATCCCGGCACCGACAGGTCCCATCCCCAAAGCTGAAGGGAGAGGACCACGGGTCGCGAAACGCTTCGCGGGCCGAAATCGGCCCGCGAGCAGGCGGCTTTTAGGGGAGTTTGGGGCTGGCTGTCAATTCTTTAGCCGTCATTCCCGGGCGCTCGTCGAGCGAACTCTGGTGCGCCCGACGCACACGAGAATCTTGAAGTTCCCCGTGCGCAATTGCGCGCCTGAGGTTCGGCTCTTCCGAGCTGGCCCGGAACGACTGTATCTTTACGTCCTTACCGCCCGGACCGGCTTCGACCCAGTCGCCCGCAATTCGGCAGCGATTTCAGTGTTCAGGACCTGTTCCAGCCGGGTCAGCACCCGGGCGATCGGGGCGGCGTCGGTAACGCGGTGATCCCAGCGAATCACGACATGGATGGTCTGGTCCGGCTCGACCAGCCCGTAGCTCAGGACATAGGGGCCTGGCGTGATGGGGTGGAGCTCGCCGCCTCCATAGGCCGCCACCGAGCTCACGCCGAAGCTGCCGAACCAGTTGCCGCGCTGGCGGCCGAAATTCAGACCGAAGGCCCAGGACAGGCGCCGCAATGGCAGCGGCAGGCGCGTCGCCCGCATGATCTTGCGGAACATCGGGACGTCCTCGATCGGGGCCGTCTTGCCGCGTCGGATCTCCGCATCGACGGCTGCCAGCGAAAGGGCCTCGGGACCGGCGATTCGCTGCGGCAGCACGCATTCCTCGCCGTCGTCGACCCGGGCGATCGCAACCGTCGCCACGCTCTTGGGCAGCTCATAGAGCGCCGGCCAGGGCCATTTCACGTAGACCGTGCGCAGGATCGGCTCCTCCTGCGCAACGAGGGCGAAAGCCTTGACGAACATCGCAGCCCAGCCGACCGGCGCTGTTGCGCCGGCGCGGGCCTCCAGCAAGGGGCGGATCTTGAGCGAGCGGGCCAGCGAAACGAAGGGCACGCCCATCGAGGCGTGCATGAGGTCGCAGATCAGACGGCGCCGCAGTGAAATGGTCTTGGGCGTCCCGCGCATCGTCTCCAGTTCCAATCAATGACTAAAATATGTGCAGCGAGCGGGCCCGCCTGCTTGCTCTAGCATGAACCAACCCGCCTGGGGACGGTCGGTTCGCCGCATCAGGGTCCGTGCAAGGTATCAGCATGTTGACGTAATAATTAGCTTTTTCAATGGCTTGTTCCTTGGCGGGCGCGTGGGTGCGGCTTCGCCTTGAGCAAGTTTTCGCTGACCTGGCATCTCGGCAGCGCCACGGTGGCCGGTAAGGCATCACACTCGTTGCGGCGATTCAGCGTTTCACCCCCTCGAACGCCGCCATGATGCCGCGCTGGAACAGCGACCAGTCGAAGCCCAGGGCGATGGCGCGGTAGCCGCGGTCGATCAACCGATTGGCCTGGTCGGCGGTGCGCGCCACGCCGCCGATCGGCACGCCGCTTCTGAGGATGCCGGCTTCGGCGCGTGCAATCAGCTCCAGCAGCTCGGGGTCGTCCATCTGGCCGCGCTTGTTGATGGAGGTGGCGAGATCGCCGGGGCCGATCACGGCAACGTCGATGCCCGGGGTCGCCATGATCTCGTCGATGCGGTTGACCGCCTCGACATGCTCGATCGTGATCATGCAGATCATCTCGTCATCGGCAGAGGCCATGTAATCAGGCATTGACTGGCCCCAGCGGAACGGCGCGTGGAACGGGCCCCAGAGCCGGTCGCCGCGCGGCGGGTAGCGCACGCTGCGGACCGCCTTCTCGGCCTCCGTGGGCGTGGTGATCATGGGGAAGTTGATGCCGAAGGCGCCGATGTCCATCGGAGCTTTTGCGAGCCACGGCTCGTTCGCGGCGATCCGCACCAGGGGCGTGCATGGCGTGCCCGTCGTCGCCGCGATCATCGCATGCGCTTCGGTCAGCCCGATCGGTCCGTGCTCGAGATCGACGATGATCCAGTCGAGCGAGCGCGCCATGATCTGCACCATCTGCACGCTCGGGATGGTCGCGATGACGCCGAAGGCGGGGCGGCCCTCACGCCATAATTGGCGGAGGCGGGCGAGCGGCTTGGACGGGACCGACATGGGAGTCCTGCGGCTAGTGATGACGCAACCTAGCAGCGCGCCGCCGCGGCGCAAGCTCAGGCGACGGCGCGCCCGCCGAAGAACGGCGTCAGCGTGGCCGAAAGGCCATGGATGCGGTTCGAGGTGAAGATCATCTCGGCGCCGGACTGCACGATACCGCTGGTCGCAGCACCGAGCAGGTCGGACACGCGGCGAGCGATTGCGGGCGCCGGATCGATCCAGGCGACCGGCCAGGGCGCGAGCTGCTTCAGCCGGTCGAGCAGGAGCGGGTAGTGCGTGCAGGCGAGCACCACGGTGTCGGTGCGCGTGCTCGCATCCCCGGCGTCGCCGACGAAGCAGGGGGCAAGCTCGGCGAGGATGTCGCGGTCGCTGATCGGCTCGCCGCGGAGTGCGGCCTCGGCCAGCGAGGCGAGGTCGGGCGAGCCGACCAGCGTCACCTCGCATCCTTGTGCGAAATCGCGGATCAGCGCCTTGGTGTATTCGCGTTTCACCGTACCCTTGGTGCCGAGCACCGACACGCGGCGGGTCTTCGATTGCGCGCAGGCCGGCTTGATCGCCGGCACGGTGCCGACGAAGGGCAGCGAATAGGCCGCACGCAAGTGCGACAGGACCAGGGTGGACGCGGTGTTGCAGGCGATGACGGCGAGGTCGGGATCATGCGTTCCGATCAACTCGCCCATCAGCGGCACGACGCGGGCGATGATCTCGTCCTCGCTGTGGTGGCCATAGGGGAAGAAGGCGTCGTCGGCGACATAGACGTAATGCGCATCCGGGCGCGCGGCCACGACCTCACGGAGCACGGTGAGCCCGCCAAGGCCGGAATCGAATACCAGGATCGTCGGAGAGTTGGTCACAGGGTCACCCTAGCCCGCCATGGTTACCATTCGGTTTTTGGGGCGGTTTTGCGGCGGTCCCCGCGAAGCTACGGAGGCCCGCGTCACGGGGCCGTGCAACCTTCACGCGATCCGGTTCGTGGTCGCTGCGCGCTCGGCTGCCAGCTGCTTTTGCAGGCGATCGATGTTCTGCAGGAGGCGCTGGCTGGTCAGCACCAGGAAGTAATAGCCGAACTGCGGATCCTGAAAGTAGATCTCGAGCAGCCGGTCATAGGTGATCGTCAGCACCTGTCCGTCTTCGATGCATTCGACCGTCCCCGTGCGCCGGTTGTCCGGCGTGAGGAAGCCGAGCTCGCCCATCAGCGCGCCGGGCCCGATCTCGACGTTGATCTCCTTGACGAGGAACTTGCCGGTCACCGTGAGGAACATCTCCTTGGCGGGATCGCGCAGCTTGAAGAGGGTGTCGCCGCGCCGATATTTGCGCTCGGTCATGAACGGCTTGAGCCATTCCATCGACATGTCGCCTTCGGCCGCATGGCGCGCCTTCTTGACCAGCTTGAGCATCTGCCGCAGGCGCAATGCGTTGATCGGAAGCATCAGGAGATACAGCAGGAACGTCGCAACGTTGGCCGAGAGCGCCCCGAAGAGAGCAAAGAACGCGCAGCCGATCATGTTGGCGACGCGCAGCGGCACCATGGTCCGCATCAAGAGGGTGGCAACGAAGAAGATTGCCCCGACCACAGCGAACAGATTGGCGAGTGTGATGTTGTGGACGAAGATCTCCAAGAGCCGATTGAAGATCGCGTCGTAGGTGACGTTTTCAGGGTCGAGGCCCATCTGGACCAGGATTTTCGCGATCCTGAGATTGTCCGTTGCCGCATCGAGGATGCGGTCGAGGATCGACGAAACGTCTGCGCTGCCGGACGGCATGGTACTAACCCCACGTAAGGCATTCAGTCCTGGTCGGCACCCGTATAGCCGAAATCGGATGACGACCGCTTGAATGACGCTTCCGGCCATCGTGCCGCAAGAGGCAAATTCTAGCCCGATCAGGCGTTTCGGCAATTGCCCGATGGTTGCGCGCCGGGCCGAAGCGGCCGTGATTCGGGGCGGCCTTGCGGGTTTCGGCGCCGCGACGGGCGCGGACGACGAGGCGGCGGGAGCGGCCGTCGCTCACGGCTTGGCGGCGGGCGGCACGGCCTGCTGTTCGACCAGGCCAAGGCGTCCCGGCAGCGAACCGGCGCGCAGCAGCATGGCGACGCTGTTGGCCTCTTCCAGGGTGAAGTTGCCGGCAATCTGCCCCGATCCGCCGGTGATGGGCTCGCGGATCACGGGAGCGGAGATCACCTTGTCGTCGAGCACGATGGCAAAGGGCTTGCCGACGTTCTCTGCCGTGATGTGGGCGAAGCGCCGGGTGCCGCGGCCGTTGAAGCGGAACGAGGCGATCGGTTCCTTGCTGCCAGCGCTGAATCCCGGGCCGGCATAGCTGATGTCGGAGCCCTCGAGTGCGCTGTCCTTGGCGACGAGATAAGGAACCTTGTCCTTGAAGCCGAGCAGGACTTCCGTGCCCGCCGGCGGCGTGCCCGACTGCGCCTGCTCCGCGGGCATCGAGAGGTCGATCAGGCGGAAGCCGACCTTGACCTTTCTGGCGAAGATCGCGGTGATCGGCTCGGGCTCCATCACGCCCGGCAGGAAGATGCGAATGCGGTCCGTCCCCTCGGGCTGAACGCTGGCCAGTTTGACGCCGGCGTCCTTGAGGCGCTGCTCGATCATCGCGATGGAATTCTCGACGAGATCGCGTAGCCGCACGCCGGCGGCGGCATCGGTCGGGGCGAGCCTGAGCAGCCCGTCTCCGCCATCGGTCACGGTGAGCGCATGGGCGGGCAATCCTTCCGCCGCCGCGGCGAGCTTGCGCGTGAGCTGTTCGCGGCCCTTGGCGTCCACGATCTTTACGTCGACGCCGCCGCCCTGAATGGCAAGTCCGGAGAACGCGATCTTGCCCTCGCGCAGGATCTTGTAGATGTCGTCGCGCAGCTCCGTCGTGACCGCCTCCCGCAAGGCCGCGCTGTCCACCTTGTAGAGGATGCGCGATCCGCCCAGCTTCTCCATCTTGTCGGCGATGAAGGCGGCGACCTTGACCCGCATCTTGTCGAACTGGCTGTCGGCAAGCGAGGCACCGGGCAGGGCGATCGCCAGGGCAAGGCCAAGTGCCACGGCGAGCCGTCTCGTTCGATCCTGCAGCGACTTGGTCATGTCGTCCTCACGTGCCATGGCGAGGCTTCTGGGGAAGCACTCAATCCTTGGTTCGCACCGCGCACGGCGAGGTTCATTGTGTCCATCAAGGTCGATATTAAGTGCATGTTTTTAAATGAATTATTTCCGTAACCGGGATACGGTATCGCGTAACCGGGATACATGTGCTAGAACCATCTCGCAACCGAACGAGGCAGCCGATGAGCCCTGCGAGCAAACGCGTTAGGAAATACCGCAGCCAAGGCGGCGCAGCCGACCTCATACGTGTCGAAGTCCTGATTCCGCCGGCTGCACGTGATGACGTGCTGGCGCTCGCCTCGCGCATGCGCGCTGAGCATCGCCTGACCAAAGAACTGCAATCTCTGCTCGACAATGCACTTCGTCTCTATGGACCGCGCATTCTCGACAATGTCGATCTCGATCGGCTTCCCGATCTGCGCTCCCGTGCCGCCGTCGCGGCGCGCGCCATGATCGAGCGTGGCGATGCCCGGGCCTTTGCGATGGGCAGGAAGATGCTCGACCGCGCAACGGAGAGCTGAAATGGCCCTGAGCAAGTTGCAGAGCGACATCCTGAGACTTCTGGCCAAAAACCGCTCGGACAGTAGCTATCTTGCCGGCGGCCTGATGCTCAACAAGGATTGGCAGCGACGATCGGACGACATCGACATCTTCCACGACACCGACGAAGAGGTAACCGAAAGCGCGAAGGCCGATCTTGCCATCCTCGATGCCGCCGGCTTCAAGACGCATCGCGACTTCATCATCTATGGCTGCGTCGATGCGACCATCTCGCGCGATTCCGAAACGACGATCGTTCAATGGTTTGCCGAGACCCGACTTCGGTTCTTTCCTCTCGTGAAGGACGAGCAATGGGGGGCGCGGCTCCATCAGGCAGACCTGGCCGTCAACAAGGTGCTCGCTGCTGCCGGCCGCTCGAAGGCGCGTGACATCGCCGACCTCGTCGCGATCGGACGCGACTATTGCCCGCTCGGACCGCTGGTGCTTGCAGCCGCCGGCAAGCCGCCCAATTTTTCGCCGCGGCGAACCATTGACGAAATCCGCAGGCACGCATTGTCGATCCCGGCGGAGGAGTTTGCCGCCGTGAAAGGGCTGCCCACTGAATGGTCGACGGCCTTCATTCGCGACGACGCGCTTCGCCTGATCGAAGCTGCAGACGGTTACGTGATGACCGCACCGCCCGCATTGACGGGACTGCTCGCCGTCAACAAAGAGGGCCTTCCGATCGAGATATCGGATTCAAATCGTGCAGACGCAATCATGCGCCAGGCAACTGCGGAGCCCGAGGTGATGCCGGCCCCCGCCGACTTCAACGCGGTCGGCTGGTCGCGGGACCATAGCTAAATCGGGGCTTGGCTGACGTCTATCCGCGCGGGCCGGTTCTCCGGCCATGGACGAATGCCAAATCATCCACCATTGTATGTGCGCTCGGCCGGTCAGCGGCCGAGGCCTCGCCGAACCAAAATGTCAAAAGATATTGGGCGGGGACATGCATCTGAGGGAGGACGAAATTTCATGGCGGGCATCCACGCGCTCGATCGGTTGATCGGTAACGACTATCCGGAGCTTTTGACAGACGAGGAGGTCCGGGCGTTCGAGCAGGTCCCCTATGCAGACCGCATCGCGGCCGAGAGCACCTATGACGCGATCAGGCTTGGTGCCGAGCGCAACCCCGACGGGGCGGCGATCCAGTTCCTGCAAAACGCCGATCCCGCCGACACGCCACTGGTCGTCACGCATCGCGATTTCATCGCGCGCGTCACGCAGGCCGCCAATATGTTTCACGCGCTCGGCGCCGAGAAGGGCGACGTCATCAGCTTCATGTTGCCGCTGGTGCCGGATGCGTTCGTCACGCTGTTCGGCGCGGAGGCCGCCGGCATTGCCAATCCGGTCAATCCGTTGCTAGAGCCGCACCAGATCGCGGAGATCCTGGAGGCTGCGAATACCAAGATCCTGGTCGCGCTCGGGCCGATGCCGGGCACCGACATCTGGCAGAAGGTCGAGCAGATCAGACCGCAACTGAAGCATCTCAAGGCGATCGTGCAGGTGTTCGGGGGCGGGGATCCGGCCAAGGGCATCTTTGCCTTCAGCGACCTGATCAAGCAGCAACCGACCGACCGGCTCGTCAGCGGACGCCAGATCCGCGGCAGCGACGTCGCCGCCTATTTCCATACCGGCGGCACCACAGGTACGCCCAAGCTGGTGCGGCACACCCATGGCAACCAAGTCTATCAGGCCTGGGCGCTCAATCTGCTGCTGAAGGGCAAGCCCGGCACCAATTTGCTGTTCGGTATGCCGCTGTTTCACGTCGGCGGCTCGCTGACCCAGGTGCTGACCACGCTGTCGGGCGGGGGCTCGCTGGTGGTGCTGTCGCCGAGCGGCTGGCGCAACCCGAACGCGGTGAAGAACATCTGGCAGCTCGTCGAGCGCTTCAAGCCCGAAGCCCTGTCGAGCGTGCCGACCGTGCTCGCCGCGACGCTTGGGGTGCCTCCGGGGAATGCGGATATCTCGAGCCTGAAATATGCGGCCGGCGGCGGCTCGGCGATCCCCGTTGCGGTCGGCTCGGCGATTCAGGAGAAACTGAAGCTGCCGGTGGTCGAGGTCTATGGCATGACCGAGACCTCGAGCGTGCACACGCTCGCTTATCCGGGCCGGCCGATCCGGCTCGGCTCGGTCGGTCTGCCGATGCCCTACGCGCGGGTGCGGGTCGTGCAGCTCGATGCCGAAGGACGCCTGATCCGGGACTGCAAGCCGGACGAGATCGGCGTCGTCATCATGGCGGGACCTGGCGTGTTCGGCGGCTATCTCAACGACGAACACAACAAGGGCGCCTTGGTCGACGGGATCTGGGTCAATTCCGGCGATCTCGGCCGGCTCGATGCCGACGGCTATCTCTGGATCACCGGCCGCGCCAAGGATCTCGTGATCCGCGGCGGCCACAACATCGATCCGGCGCCGGTCGAGGAGATCATGTTCAGACATCCCGCGGTCGGCTTCGCCGCTGTGGTCGGTCAGCCGGATGCTTACGCGGGCGAATTGCCGGTGGGCTACGTGCAGCTGAAGCCTGGCGCGACGGTCGAGCCGGGCGAGCTCGAGGCCTGGGTGCGCGAGCGCACGCCGGAGCGCGCCGCCGTTCCGGTGCAGGTCATCCCGATCGATCCGATGCCGGTGACGGGCGTCGGCAAAGTGTTCAAGCCGCAGCTGCGCTGGGACGCGGCCGAGCGCGTGTTCACCAAGGTGCTGGCTCCGCTCATCGAGCGCGGCATCGATTGCAGGGTCAAGGTCGGTCCCCACGGCAGCCACGGCTCGATCGCGACCGTGACGCTTGCGGGCTTGCCACAGGACCAGCGCGAGGCGGTTGCGGGCGAGGTGCACGCGCTGCTTGCACCGTTCGTGATGCGGCACGAGGTGGTGCAGGCGTAGACGCTTGCGTTGAATCGTAGCCCGGATGAGCGAAGCGATATCCGGGCTGAGACGACCCGGTGTAGCTTTCCCGGGTGTCGCTTCGCTCACCCGGGCTACAAGCTGCAAGCGGAGACGGTGTTACCCCGCTGGCATCCGCGTCTCGACCAGACGTGCCCAGAACGAGGCGCCGTGGCCGAGGATGTTGTCGTTGAAAATGTAACCCGGGTGGTGGCACTCGTTGCCGTCGCCCATGCCGACCAACACCATGGCGCCGGGGCGCGCTTCCAGCATGAACGAGAAGTCCTCTGCACCCATCATCGGGATGAACTTGTCGTTGACGCGATCAGTGCCGACGATGTCGCGGGCGACCTCGGCGGCAAGGCCGGCCTCGCGGGCATGGTTCATCGTCACCGGATACATCCGCGTGTACTTCGTCTCGGCCGAGCCGCCATAGGCGCGCGCGATGCTGTCGGCGACCTCGCCGATGCGGCGCTCGACGAGGTCGCGCACCTCGCGGTCGAGCGTGCGCACGGTGCCGCCGAGCTCGGCGACCTCCGGGATGATGTTGAAGGCGGTGCCGGAATGGAATTGCGTGATCGAGATCACCGCCGACTTCAGCGGGTCGACGTTGCGCGCGACGATCGATTGCAGCGCATTCACGATCTGCGAACCGATCAGCACGCTGTCGACGGATTTGTGCGGGCCTGCGCCGGCGTGGCCGCCCTTGCCGCGGACGGTGATCTGGATGTTGTCGGAGGAGGCGAGCATCGGGCCGGGCGTGGTGGCGAAATGGCCTTCGGGCAGGCCCGGCATGTTGTGCATGCCGTAGACCTCCTGGATGTTCCAGCGCGTCATCAAGCCGTCCTCGACCATGGCCTTGCCGCCGCCGCCGCCTTCCTCGGCAGGCTGGAAGATCATCACGGCCGCGCCGTCGAAATTGCGCGTCTCGGCGAGATATTTGGCCGCGCCCAGCAGCATCGCGGTGTGTCCGTCATGGCCGCAGGCGTGCATCTTGCCCGGGATCTTCGAGGCGTAAGGCACGCCCGACGTCTCCATGATCGGCAGCGCGTCCATGTCGGCGCGCAGGCCGATGGCCTTGCCGGAGCCCGATTTGCGGCCGCGGATTACCCCGACCACGCCGGTGCGGCCGATGCCGGTCACCACCTCGTCGCAGCCGAACTCGCGAAGCTTGTCCGCGACGATGCCGGCGGTGCGGTGGACTTCGTAGAGCAGCTCGGGGTTCTCGTGGAAGTCATGGCGCCAGGCGGCCATTTCGTCGGAGAGGGCGGCGACGCGGTTGACGATGGGCATGAGGATTCCGTCTTTTTCGTAGGGCGGGTTAGCGTAGCGTAACCCGCCGCGTTGCCGGGGACAGAAGGCGGATTACGCTTCGCTAATCCGCCCTACGGAACTCGTCAGCTCTCGCCGAACACGCGCTTGAAGATCGTGTCGACGTGCTTGAGGTGATAGCCGAGGTCGAACTGCTCCTCGATCTCGGCGTCGGTGAGATAGGTCTTCACCTCGGCATCCTTCTTCAGCAGCTGGAGGAAGTCGCCTTCGCCGCGCCAGACCGGCATGGCGTTGCGCTGCACCAGCTTGTAGGCGTCCTCGCGGCTGGCGCCCTTCTGCGTCAGCGCCAGGAGCACGCGCTGCGAATGCACGAGGCCGCCGAGGCGGTCGAGGTTCTTCTGCATGTTGGCGGGATAGACCAGCAGCTTGTCGATCAGGCCGGCGAGGCGCACCAGCGCGAAGTCGAGCGTCACGGTCGCGTCCGGGCCCATCATGCGCTCGGCGGAGGAGTGCGAGATGTCGCGCTCGTGCCAGAGCACGACGTTCTCCAGCGCCGGCGTCACATAGGCCCGCACCATGCGGGAGAGGCCGGTGAGGTTCTCCGACAGCACCGGATTGCGCTTGTGTGGCATCGCGGAGGAGCCCTTTTGCCCTTCCGAGAAGAACTCCTCGGCCTCCAGCACCTCGGTGCGCTGCATGTGGCGAATCTCGACCGCAATGCGCTCGATCGAGGAGGCGATCACGCCGAGGGTGGAGAAATACATCGCGTGGCGGTCGCGCGGGATCACCTGGGTCGAGATCGGCTCGGGGACGAGACCCATGGCTTTCGCGACATGCTCTTCGACGCGCGGGTCGATCTGCGCGAAGGTGCCGACGGCGCCCGAGATGGCGCAGGTCGCGACTTCCTTCCGCGCCGCGATCAGGCGCTCCTTGGCCCGGGTGAATTCGGCATAGGCGTAGGCGAGCTTGAGGCCGAAGGTCACCGGCTCGGCATGGATGCCGTGGCTGCGGCCGATGGTCGGCGTCATCTTGTGCTCGAAGGCGCGCTTCTTC
>NZ_JAEMSD010000041.1:18553-20566 GCF_016462955.1 Bradyrhizobium sp.
CGGCCAGCACCTTGTCGAGGTCGGCGAGCAGGAGGTCGGCAGCGCGGGTGAGCTGGACGTTGAGGCAGGTATCGAGCACGTCGGAGGAGGTCATGCCCTGGTGCACGAAGCGCGCCTCGGGGCCGACGATCTCGGCGAGATGGGTGAGGAAGGCGATGACGTCGTGCTTGGTTTCGCGCTCGATCTCGTCGATGCGGGCGACGTCGAAGGTGGCGTTCTTGGCCTTGGCCCAGACCGTTTTGGCGGCCTCCTTGGGGATGGTCCCGAGTTCGGCCAGGGCGTCCGCCGCATGCGCCTCGATCTCGAACCAGATCTTGAACCGGGTCTGCGGTTCCCAGATCGAGGCCATTTCGGGACGGGTATAGCGGGGGATCATTGGGGCGGCTCCAGGAAGGTGGGCGGGCGCAAGGGGGCGCCGGCCAGAATGCTTTTTACGCCGTGATGTAACAGAGCGGGCAGGGTGAAACAAACGATCTGGGGCCGGGAGGCGCCCGGCTGTCCACCGACCGGGCGGCAGGGGGCCGGCCAGCCTACAAAAAGGAGCTGTCAATCACGGATCATTGACTGACAGATATTGAAATCTGTCAGCGAGACGTGTATATCCGTCCACGGACGTTCCGATTGGGCGTCCCGCGACAAGCCCCGGGGAGCCCGACATCCGACAAGCTCGGATCGGAAGGCGAGTTGAAGAACGGGGACCGCGGACGAATGGAGACTTAGGACAATGACCACCGAAATCATCAATCTCACCGGCGTGATTGGGCAATGGCTCAATTTGCTGGTGGCGCGCCGGATCGCGGCGCAGGCTGCAAAACTGCCGCATTAAGGCATAGGCTTCCGAACGACCGGCAAGGGCGCTTCGGAAGTGGCCCTACTGCCGGGAAACTGAGCCCTGAACGGGAATATGGTGCTGGCATGAATGAAGCCGTTGTGTTGACGCCGGAGCGGATCCTCGAAGTCACCGAGGACGTGCTCAGGCGTTACGGACTTGCCAAGGCCACCGTGGTCGACGTTGCCCGCGCGCTCGATGTGAGTCACGGCAGCGTCTATCGCCATTTCCCGAGCAAGGCCTCGCTGCGCGAGGCCGTTGCCAAGCGCTGGCTCGATCGGATCGACGCGCCGCTCCGTGCGATCGCGGAGGAGCAGGGTCCGGCGCCCGTGCGGCTCGACCGCTGGCTGCGGACGCTGTTTGCCGCCAAGCGTTCGCGCGTGCTCGACGACCCCGAGATGTTCGACACTTATCTGACCCTCGCGCGGGAGGCCTGTGCTGCCGTCAAGTGTCACAAGGACACCATGATCGACCAGATCGCGGCGATCCTGACCGACGGCGTCAAGCAGGGCGAATTCGCCGTTGGCGACGTGAAGGCGACCGCGCGCGCGATCTTCGATGCGACCGTCCGCTTTCATCATCCCGCCCATGCCGACGAGTGGAAGGACGCCGATCTCTCCGCGCGCGTCGATGCGACGCTGGCGCTGCTGCTGCGCGGGTTGAAGGCTTAAGCCACGTTTCCCCGTCATGGCCGGGCTTGTCCCGGCCATTACTCAGACACCAACGCCCGATGACTCCGTTAAATTCTCGTCAGCCCACAAGTAGCGGCGAGCCGCACCAGCTGCGCATCCGTGCGGGCGCCGGTCTTCGACTTGATCAAGTAGTGATAGTTCTGCACCGTCTTGACGCTGAGATTGAGATGCGCCGCGATCTCTTCCGTGGTGGCGCCGCCGGCGAACTGGCGCAGGATCTCGATCTCGCGCTCGCCCAGTTGATCGAGCACTGAACCCGCCGACAGGCTGTCCTCCGCCAGAATATGCGCGATGTCGTCGCTCATGGCGCGCTCGCCGCGGGCGACGCTGCGGATGGCGTTCACGACGGCGGACGGTTCGCTGCTCTTGGTGACGAAGCCGCTCGCACCCGCGCCGAAGGCCGCCTTCACCAGCACGGCCTCGTTGTGCATGGTGAAGACGAGAATGCGCGCCCGCGGGCTGCGGGCGCGGATGTTGCGGATCGCCTCCAGC
>NZ_JAEMSD010000041.1:20576-21761 GCF_016462955.1 Bradyrhizobium sp.
TCGAGATATCGAGCAGGACGACGTCGGGGTCGTGCGTCTTGAAGGCAGCATAGGCGTCCGCGGCGTTGTCGGCTTCAGCCACGACATGCAGATCGCCCTGGCTTTCCAGCACGCGTCGATAGCCCTGCCGGACGATCGGGTGGTCGTCGACCAGCAGCACGGCGATGCCTGTTGCGGCCACCTCGTTCATTCCGGCCTCATGCGGCGAGCGGGATGGTGGCGGCGACGCTGAGGCCGCGGTTCGCGGGCAGGATCGACAGCGATCCGCCGGCGGCCGTGACGCGCTCGCGTATGCCGGTCAGGCCGAAGCCGGCCGATTGCGTGACACGCTCGGCATCGCCGCCGCCGTCGTCCTCGACGCGGATCAGCAGGGCATCGTCCTCGCCGGCGCGGCGTTCGACGCGCAGTGAGATCTCGCGCGCCGCGCTGTGACGCAGCGCGTTGGTGAGGCATTCCTGCGCGACACGATAGGCCGTGGTGGCAGCCGGCCCGCTGATGTCGGTGAGGTCGCCCCTGAGATCGAGCTGGATCGCCGGCCGCGCCGTGCTGTGCGAGCGCCAGCTGTCGACGAGATTGACGAGGCTGGCTTCGAGCCCGAGCTCCTCGGGCAGCGGATTGCGCAGCCGCTTGAGCGCATCGCGCAGCGAGGCCATCAAATGGTGGGTGGCCTGCGAGATCATGCGCGCGTCCTGCGCGATCCCATCGTCCTTGGTCTGCTTCGCGCTCGCCGTTTCGATCGTGTTGGCAAAGGCGAGGATGGCGGACAGGTTCTGCCCGAACTCGTCGTGCAGCTCGCGGGCGAGGGCGCGGCGCTCGTCGTCGCGGATTTCGATCAGGCGCCGCGCCAGCGCCGCGCGCTGTTCGGTGACTTCCTCCAGCCGGCCGCCGAGCTCGCCGACGGCGCTGCCGATCATCGCCAGCTCCATCGAGCGGAAGCGCGGCAGTTTCGTACGATATTGACCGCGCGCCATGCGCTGCAGCGCGGCGACGATCGCGCGCGCCGGCGCAAGTGCGTGCGCGATGGCGAGCGAAGCGAGCAGGGCGATCGCGGCGGCCATCAGCAGCGCCACGTCGATGACGTTGAGGATGTAGGCCCAGGCGAGCGAGATCGCGGCGGCGGCATCGGGCGTCGCAACGACAGTGCCGGCGGACGCGGCGCGCGGGCTGATGGGCCGCACCGCCTCG
>NZ_JAEMSD010000041.1:21771-24396 GCF_016462955.1 Bradyrhizobium sp.
GAGGAAGGTGGGCACGATGGCGGCGAACCAGCGCGGCGGCGTCTCGCCCAGCCCCTCGCTTTGGCCGCAGAGCGGCTTCTCGAAAGCCGCGGCCGGCTGGAACTCGACGCAGACGCCAGGCGAGATCAGCTTCATCGTCTCCAGCGTGCGCCAATCCGGAACCGGCACAAGCTGCTCGCGCGCTCTGCTGCTGCGCAACAAAAGCTCGCGCCAATACAGCGCCTGAAGCGCCTGCGCGACCCGCTGGGCCGAGGCGGCGGTCGCCCGGTCGACGCTGCGATAGGCATCGAATGTGGCCCACACGGTCGCGGCTCCCAGGCAGAGCACGACGATGAGCAGAAGACGGGCGACAAGCTGAAGCACGAGGCGCATGCGATCACCCTCGACGTTTGATAAGGTGAGCCTAACAATGCCGTCGCGCCTTGCCAATTGCAGGGGTGGACCGGATCGCAGCTCGGGCAAATTTCCCAAGCCGGTCTGGGCATGGGTCTTTGGACCTGAGACGGCGGCTTTGATCTAATCGGTGAGGATACGTCGCAGGCCGGTGCTTGCAACCCAGGAGCGGTCCAGCATGAGTTCGATGACGATTGGGCCGGTCGAGCGCCGGGCTGCCGATCCATCCGAGCGCAGCGCATTGCTGTTCTGGATGATCTTCACCGGGCTATCGATCTTCGCCGTCGTGCTGCTGTGGCGGTTCGGCCTGATCCACCTGATGCTGACCTCGGACCGCACCTACATCTCGAGCGTCATCGCGGGGCTCTATATCCTCACCTGCGGCCACTGCTTCCTGCGGACGCGGGCGATCGCGCGGGAGGGGGCGGCGGCGCGGCGGTGCCGTGCGGTGCTGTCGGCGGCCGGCGGCAGCAAGGCGCTCGACGCGGGCACGGCGGAACTGCCGCGCGGCCTCGTGCGCGACCATATCGAAAGCCTGGTGACCAAGGCCGCCGCGCAGGACTACCGCGCGGTCGACCAGACCCTGCTGCTGCGGACGCTCGCCGACCGCCTGCGCGGCTCCAACGGGTTCGGCGCCTTCGTCTCCGACACGCTGATGAAGCTGGGTCTGCTCGGCACCATCATCGGCTTCATCATCATGCTGGCGCCGATCGCGGGTCTGGATGCCGCGGACAAGGTTGCGATGCGCTCCTCGATGGGCGTGATGAGCGACGGCATGGCGGTCGCGATGTACACGACGCTGGCCGGCCTCGTCGGTTCGATCCTGATCCGTATCCAGTACTACATGCTAGACGCCGCGACCCAGCATGTGTTCTCGGATGCGGTGGTGCTGACCGAGACCTATGTGACGCCAGTGCTGGAGCGCAAAGGTTCTGGTGCGCGGTCATGATGGATGATTTCGGTCTCTATCCGCGCGAGGAGCCGTTCGATCCGCTGGGCGTGATGCTGTTCAAGGCGCTCCAGGTCATCGCGTTCCTGTTTTTCCTCGCGCTGCTCGCGGTCTCGCCGGACGCCAAGGACGGCAAGATCGACTCCAAGGCGGAGTTCATCATTACGATGGACTGGCCGGACAGTCATCCCGACGATCTCGACCTGTTCGTGCAGGATCCCGCCGGCAACATCGCCTGGTATCGCCACCGCGAGGCTGGCTTCCTCACGCTCGACCGCGACGACCGCGGCGGGGCCAACAATTTCATCATCGTCAACGGCAAAAAGATTGCCTCGCCGATCCGCGAGGAGATCGTCACCGTGCGCGGCATCCTCGCCGGCGAATACACCGTCAACGTCTCGCATTTCGTCGCCACCACCGGCGAGCCCGTGACCGCCAGTGTGAAGGTGCAGAAGCTCAATCCGACGGCGCAGGTGATCTTCGACAACAAGCTCACGCTCGACCACACCGGCGACGAGAAGACCGCGGTTCGATTCCGGATCGATCCGGAAGGCAAGGTCGTCGATGTCGATCAGCGGCCGAAAGCGCTGCTGGAGACGTTCCGCAGCAGCTGGCGTAATGGCGCCGATCTCGATCCCAGGACCGGCGTGAGCAGGAACGCGACGAGGGTCCGCCGTGACTAACCTGCAGACTGTCATCCTGACGCTGTCGGTCGCCTACGCCGTCATCGGCGCATTGCTGCTGGTCGTGCTGGTCTATGCGCGGCTGCATTGGTCATTGAAAGCGGTCGCCGTGGTCGTGACTAGCACATTCTATGTCGTCAGCTTCACCGAGATGCGTGGGCTGCTCGGCTGGGCCAGCACCGACCGGCTGCCGGCCGCCTTCAAGCTCCTGAAGGCCCGCATCGTCGAGCCGCATTCGGTGGACGGCGATCCCGGCTCGATCTACCTCTGGGTCGAGGCGCTGGACGAGGACAATCGCCCGAGCGGCATTCCGCGGGCCTTTCGTGTGCCCTACAATGACCGGCTGGCCGACAAGACCCACGCCGCCGAGAACGAGATCGCGGCCGGACATCCGCAAGGAGGGCGCGCGGCGGATTTCGGCGGCGGCGACGGCAGCCTGATCGACATGGTGCGGGAATACGTGACGCCGAAGACCATCCTGGAGACCAGCGGCGGCGATTCCTCGACCGGCGAGTTCATTGCCCCGCCGGCCGGCGCGGAAGGCGCGGTGTTCACCCCGATCCCGCCGCCCCGGATGCCGCCCAAGGACGAGCAATAGGC
>NZ_JAEMSD010000843.1 GCF_016462955.1 Bradyrhizobium sp.
CAGGGCTACGAGAACGGATTTTATCTCGGTGGTTCGCTGTTCGTCAACGTCACCATGGACATGCGGATATACAAGTAAGAGATATTTGGCCCGGTGCTCTCGGTCGTGCGGGCGCACGACTACAAGGAAGCGCTGGCGCTGCCGTCGGATCACGACTACGGCAATGGCGTTGCCATCTTCACCCGTGACGGCGACGCCGCGCGCGACTTCGCAGCCAAGGTGAACGTCGGCATGGTCGGCATCAACGTGCCGATCCCGGTGCCGATCGCCTATTACACCTTCGGTGGCTGGAAGAAGTCGGGCTTCGGCGATCTCAACCAGCACGGCCCGGACTCGATCCGCTTCTACACCAAGACCAAGACGGTGACCTCGCGCTGGCCGTCAGGTGTCAAGGAAGGCGCGGAGTTCTCGATCCCGCTGATGAAGTGACGCGGCCCGCGTGACCTGCAGCGGCGTCGGGACAACACCTTTCCCTTTGGGAGAGGTCGCGCCGAAGGCGCGGGTGAGGGGTTACGGTCTCTCGTTGGAGCAGCACCGCCTCACCCGATTTGCTGCGCAAATCGACCTCTCCCCTCCGGGGAGAGGTGACCCTATCCGGCGGGGGCATTGAGATGCAGTTCGCTCTGAACGAGGATCAGATCGCGGTGCGCGACATGGCGCTGGCGTTTGCGGCCGAGAAGATCGCGCCGCATGCGCTGCGCTGGGACGAGGAGAAGCATTTCCCCGTCGACGTGATGCGCGAGGCCGCAACGCTCGGCATGGGCGGCATCTACATCCGCGACGATGTCGGCGGCTCCGCGATGACCCGCTTCGATGCGGCGTTGATCTTCGAGGCGCTGGCGACGGGCTGCCCGACCACCTCGGCCTTCATCTCCATCCACAACATGGCGAGCTGGATGATCGATGCCTTCGGCAGCGACACCCAGCGCCAGCAATGGCTGCCGAAGCTCTGCACCATGGAGCTGATCGCGAGCTACTGCCTGACCGAGCCGGGTGCCGGCTCGGACGCGGCGGCGCTGCGTACGCGGGCCGTGCGCGACGGCGACCATTACGTCCTCAACGGCCAGAAGCAGTTCATCTCCGGCGCCGGCGGTACCGACGTTCTGGTCGCGATGGTCCGCACCGGCGGCGATGGTCCCGGGGGCATCTCGACCCTCGTCATCGACGGCAAGACGCCGGGCGTCTCCTTCGGCGCCAACGAACGCAAGATGGGCTGGAACGCGCAGCCGACCCGCGCGGTGATGTTCGAGAACGCCCGCGTGCCCATCGCCAATCGCTTGAGCGAGGAGGGCGTGGGCTTCAAGATCGCGATGGCCGGCCTCGACGGCGGCCGCCTCAACATCACGGCGTGCTCGCTCGGCGGGGCGCAGACCGCGCTCGACAAGGCGCGCAGCTACATGAAGGAACGCAAGGCGTTCGGGAAGCGTCTCGACGAATTCCAGGCGCTGCAGTTCCGCCTCGCCGACATGGCGATCGAACTTGAGGCCGCGCGCACCTTCTTGTGGCGAGCCGCGGCCGCGCTCGACCGCAAGGATCCCGACGCCACCATGCTGTGCGCGATGGCCAAGCGTTTCGGCACCGATGTTGGCTTCGAAGTCGCCAACCATGCGCTGCAGCTTCACGGCGGCTACGGCTACCTCAGTGAGTACGGCATCGAGAAGATCGTGCGCGACTTGCGCGTGCACCAGATCCTCGAAGGCACCAATGAAATCATGCGGCTCATCGTGGCGCGCAAACTGATCGAGGGCGCACG
>NZ_JAEMSD010000844.1 GCF_016462955.1 Bradyrhizobium sp.
GTGCATACGCTGTCGCAGCGGCGGCTGGCCTGGGGCATCCTGGCCGAGCCCGTCGATGTCGATGTCAGCGCCTCCCGCCTTGCCAGCCGGCGCGAGATCGCCGGCGAGATGGCCGCGCGGATCGACGCCGCCGTGCGTGCCGGTCACCTTCCGGCGCAGGACACCGCGCTCGCCGCCACCGCCTTGCTCGGCGCACTGCACGAGGCTCTGGTCGGGCCGCTCGCGCCCGATAATCTCGAGGATCCCGCCAAGATGCGCGATGCGGTGCAGACCGTGACGCTGCTGGCGCTGCGCGCGGTCGGCGTCATGGACGCCCGCGCCCGCGGCCTCGTGGTGCAGCAGACCTTGCTGCCGACGACCAAGGCGCTGGTCGGGGCTTGAAAAATCGCGCTCACGCGCGAGTTGGCGACCTGATCGCTTTCAGGTCATTGCCCGCGCATGCTTTTTTGCGACATCCCGGCAAGCCGGCTGGTTCTGGCCGGCTACTGTGCATGGGGTTGTTTTTCGACTTTTTGTTTGGCCGCCCCGGCGGGCCTCACATATTGGCGTCGCCTTCGGGGCCGACCGAGGCGATGCGCACCATGTTGGTGGTGCCGGGAATGCCGAGCGGCACGCCGGCGACGATGATGACGCGCTGGCCGGCGCGGACGAAGCCGTCCCGGAACGCGATCTGGCCGGCGCGGCTCACCATGTCGTCCTGGTCGCGCGCGTCTTCCGCCACCACGCAATGCACGCCCCAGACCACCGCGAGCCTGCGGCCGGCGCTGATGTTCGGCGTGATCGCCACGATCGGCGGCTTCGGGCGCTCGCGCGCCACGCGCACGGCGGTCGAGCCCGACGAGGTCCAGCAGATCAAGGCGGGCAGGTCGAGCGTCTCGGCGATCTGCCGGGCGGCGTCCGCGATGGCGTCGCCTGCTGTGGATTCGGGGGCGGGGCGCTGGGCCATGATCACCGAGCGGTAGGTGGGGTCGCGCTCGACCTCCTCACCGATGCGGTTCATGGTCGAGACCGCCTCGACCGGGAATTTGCCGGCCGCCGATTCCGCCGACAGCATGATGGCGTCGGCGCCCTCATAGACCGCGGTGGCGACGTCCGAGACTTCGGCGCGGGTCGGCACCGGCGACTGGATCATCGATTCCAGCATCTGGGTCGCGACCACCACCGGCTTGCCGGCGCGGCGCGCCATCCGCGTCATCTGCTTCTGCAGGCTCGGCACGCGCTCCAGCGGCAATTCGACGCCGAGATCGCCGCGCGCCACCATCAGCGCATCGGAGGCCTCGATGATGTCGGCGAGGCGGTCGATCGCCTGCGGCTTCTCGATCTTGGCCATCACGGCGGCGCGGCCGCGGATCATCTTCTTGGCTTCGAGCACGTCGTCGGCGCGCTGCACGAAGGAAAGCGCGATCCAGTCGACGCCGGTGACGAGCGCCGCTTCGAGGTCGGCGCGGTCCTTCGGCGTCATCGCCGAGACCGGCAGGTCGGTATCGGGCAGGCTGACGCCCTTGCGGTCGCTCATCCTGCCGCCGACCACGACGCGCGTCAGCGCGTGCTCCTTGGAGGTCTCCTCCGCGATCAGCCGCACCTTGCCGTCGTCGAGCAGCAGCGCATGGCCGGGCCTGAGCGCCGCCAGGATCTCCGGATGCGGAAGATGCACGCGCGTGGCATCGCCCGGCGTCTTGTCGGAATCGAGTGTGAAGGTCTGGCCGTTCTGGAGCTGGACCGCGCCCTCGGCGAAGGAGCCGAGTCTCAGCT
>NZ_JAEMSD010000845.1 GCF_016462955.1 Bradyrhizobium sp.
ACTTCGTGAAGCTCGCCGAGAGCTTCGGCGTCGCGGCGACCCGCGCGGCCTTGCGCGGGATGCTGTGCCGCATCCGGATGCATGGCGTCCACGATCGCCGCTTGTTATGGTTAGCCGGTGCAGCGCCAGCCGCACCCGCACCGATTGCCAACCCCGCCGAGTCCTGATGTCATCAAGCCCCCTGATCGCCCGCACGGTCCCCGCCCTGCGGCGCGCCGTCGACAATCTCCGCAAGCGAAAGGCCACCGTCGCGCTGGTCCCGACCATGGGCGCCCTCCATGACGGGCATGTGTCGCTGGTCCGCCTGGCCAAGCGGCGCGCCAGCCGCGTCGTGGTCTCGATCTTCGTCAACCCGACTCAATTCGCGCCGACCGAGGATTTCGGCGCCTATCCGCGCACCTGGAAATCCGACATCGCCAAGCTCGCGGCCGAGCACGTCGATATGGTCTGGCACCCCGGCGTCGAGGCCATGTATCCGCAAGGCTTCGCCACCCGCATCGTGCCGGAGGGGCCGGCGCTGGCCGGACTCGAAGACCGCTTCCGGCCGCACTTCTTCGGCGGTGTCGCCACCGTCGTCGGCAAGCTGTTCACGCAAGTCCGGCCGGATGTTGCGATCTTCGGCGAGAAGGACTTCCAGCAGCTCCGCGTGGTGACGCAGATGGCGCGCGACCTCGACCTCGGCGTCAAGGTGATCGGCTCGCGCACCGTGCGCGAGCGCGACGGGCTCGCGATGTCCTCGCGCAACGTCTACCTCTCGTCCGAGGAGCGCCAGACCGCCACCGTCCTCTACCGGGCCATGAAGGAGAGCGCCGGACGCATCCGTGCCGGCGATGCGATCGCCCCGGCGATGGCCGGCGGCGCCGAGATTATCACGGCGGCGGGCTTTGCGCTCGACTACTACGAGATCCGCCATGCCGAGACGCTGGCACCGGTCACCTCGCGCAAGGACGGCCCGTTGCGGATCCTGGTCGCGGCCAAGCTCGGCACCACCCGGCTGATCGACAATATCGCGGTCTAGAGCAATCCGAGATCGCGCAGCTCGCGCCGCATCGGTTCCGGCATCGCCGCGATCGAGCCGGCGGCGGACCTGCCGAGATCGGCAGGCGCGGAATCCTCGGTGAGATAGCGCCAGCCCTGGAACGGGCGCATCGGCCGCGGCGACACCGAGATCACCTTCGGCTGCATCACGATCCTGCAGCGCCCTATGCCGTCCTTGTCGCGGAACGGCTCGATGCCGATGATCTTCTCCCGCGCGGCGACCTCGCCCTTGATCACCCAGTAGAGCGACCCGCCGGCGAGGATCTCGGCGTCGCGCTTGGGCACCATGCGGGTGACGTGGATGTGATGTTGCGGCAGACCCTTCTTCTTGGCGGTCTGCATCCGTTCGGCGATCCACTCCTTCAATTCCTTGACGGAGTCGCAGCCGACGGCAAGCTTGATCAGATGTAGCGGCATGCGCCAGCATTAGCCGGGCAGCCCCGCATTGGAAATGCCGATCTACTCGTTATCCGCAGCCGGAGGAGCGGCCACGGAGGCCGGTGGTGGCGCGAGCGGAACCGGTGCGGCTGGCGCGCGCGCCGCCTTCGGTACCGGCGGCTTCTTCGCGGCCGCCGCAGCGGGTGGCGCGGCAGCCTGTGCCGAGGCCGCGGCGGGCGCACGCGGGGCCGGCGCTGCATTCGTGGCGGGCGCTGCCTGCCTCGTCGTTGCCGTCGGCTCCGGATTCATGATGCTCACCGGGGGCGTCGACGAAG
>NZ_JAEMSD010000391.1:0-3384 GCF_016462955.1 Bradyrhizobium sp.
GCAATCCCGCGATCGAGGAGACCATAGCGCCGCAATGGCCGCATATGCGGCGCTCGATGGCGACGGTGCTGTCCGAGCTCGACTATCGCGGCAGCGCCTGGGCCGAACATGCCGATATCGCCGCACGCATTCTCGCCGGCGACGCGAAGGCGGCCGAACGCGCAGCGCTCGCGCATGCGCAGACGGCAGGACGGATGACCGAGGAGAGATTGAGGGCGACGGACGAGGCGGCGTAGCCACAGCCACCGTCATTCCGGGGCGATGCGCAGCATCGAGCCCGGAATCCATCAGGCGGCAGAGACTGCGGACGAATGGATTCCGGGCTCGTGCTTCGCACGCCCCGGAATGACAACAAGAACAAAACCAAGGAGGACGACCCATGAAACTGTCTCAGGAGCAATTGGAGTTCTTCCACCGCGAGGGCTGGCTGTTCCTGCCCGAGCTGTTCGCCCAAGAGGAGGTCGACCTGCTCGCGCGCGAGGCGGTCGGCATCTACGATGCCAACCGGCCCGAGGTCTGGCGCGAGAAGAGCGGCGCGCCACGCACCGCCTTTGCCGCGCATCTCTACAACCAGGCGTTCGGCATATTGGGCGCGCATCCGCGCATGATCGAGCCGGTCGAGCAGGTGTTCGGCGAGCCGGTCTACATGCACCAGTTCAAGATCAACGCGAAATCGGCCTTCACCGGCGACGTCTGGCAATGGCACCAGGATTACGGCACCTGGAAGCGCGACGACGGCATGCCGGAGCCGCGGGCGATGAACATCGCGATCTTCCTCGACGAGGTGATGCCGATCAACGGCCCCCTGATGCTGGTCCCGCGCAGCCAGAACGCCGGAGATCTCGAAGCCTCGCACGACCTCGCCACCACATCCTACCCGCTGTGGACGCTGGACGAGGACACCGTGACGCGCCTCGTCGCGCAGGGCGGCATCGTCGCGCCCACCGGCAAGCCCGGCGGCATGCTGATGTTCCACGGCAATCTCGTGCACGGCTCCAGCGGCAACATCACGCCCTATCCGCGCAAGATCGTGTATCTGACGCTGAACGCGGTCTCGAACTACATCCGCAAGCCGACGCGGCCGGACTACATCGCCCATCGCGACTTCATGCCGATCAAGCCGGTGGAGGACGATGCGCTGCTGCGGCTGGCAAGGGCACCGCGGCAGGCGGCGGAGTAACCTGTCATTCCGGGGCGACGCGCAGCGTCGAGCCCGGAATCCATTAAGCCGCAGAGATCGTGGATGAATGGATTCCGGGCTCGCGCTGCGCGCGCCCCGGAATGACGAGCTTTGATCGTTGCACCGACGGATTTCAAACATGAATCTCTTCCACCTCCTCCAGGCCCGTGCCTCCGCCGGCAAGCCGGTCCGTGTCGCATTGATCGGCGCCGGCAAGTTCGGCTCGATGTTCCTCTCACAGGTGCCGCACACCCCGGGGCTGGAGGTGCCTGTCATCGTCGACATCGACCGCGACCGCGCGCGTGAGGCCTGCCGCACCGTCGGGTGGGACGCGGAGCGCATTGCCGCGACCGTCTTCACCGAGGACGGCGTGCGCGCCATCGACGGCGCCATCGACGTGGTCGTGGAGGCGACCGGCAACCCGGCCGTCGGCATCAAGCACGCGCGCGCTGCGATCGCGGCGGGCAAGCATATCGTGATGGTCAATGTCGAGGCCGACGTGCTGGCGGGCCCGCTGCTCGCCGAGGAAGCGCGAAAGGCGGGCGTGGTCTATTCGCTCGCCTATGGCGACCAGCCGGCGCTGACCGCCGAGATGGTCGACTGGGCGCGCGCCACCGGCTTTCGGGTCGTCGCGGCCGGCAAGGGCACGAAATACCTGCCGGCCTATCACGACGTGACGCCTGACGGCGTCTGGCAGCATTACGGCCTGACTGCGGGCGAGGCGCAATCGGCCGGCATGAATCCGCAGATGTTCAACTCCTTCCTCGACGGCACCAAATCGGCGATCGAGATGGCCGCGATCGCCAATGCCTGCGCGCTCGACGTGCCCGCGGACGGCCTGCTGTTTCCACCGTGCGGCGTCGACGACCTCCCGCATATCATGCGGCCGCGCTCGCGCGGCGGTGTGCTGGAGCGGTCCGGCGTCGTGGAGGTCGTCTCCTCGCTCGAACGCGACGGCCGGCCGGTGTTTCGCGACCTGCGCTGGGGCGTCTATGTCGTGCTGGAAGCGCCGAACGACTATGCCGCCGATTGCTTCAGGCAATACGGCCTCAAGACCGACGGGAGCGGACGCTATGCCGCGATGTACAAGCCCTATCACCTGATCGGGCTCGAGCTGAACATCTCGGTGCTGTCGGCCGCGTTGCGGGGCGAGCCGACCGGACAGCCTCACGGCTTCCGCGGCGACGTCGCGGCAGTTGCAAAGCGGAACCTGCGCGCGGGCGAAACGCTCGACGGCGAGGGCGGCTACACGGTCTGGGGCAAGCTGGTGCCGGCAGCTGCGAGCCTGAAAACCAGTGCGCTGCCGATCGGGCTGGCGCACCGGCTCAAGCTGAAGCACGACGTCGCCCATGGCGAGATCGTGCGCTGGAGCGGCGTCGCGTTCGACGCCAACGACGAAACGATCAGGACGCGCAAGGCAATGGAGGCGGCGTTCGCAACGTCCGGAGCGTCCTCATAATCACGCGTTCCCATTCACGGGAAAGCGCTTCATTCACCGATTGATTACGTTACCTGGCAAGGAGTCGCCCCTTCGATCGATCCTGGTTTAGTATCCGGACAAGCAGATGATTCAGTCCGGTTCCGAACAGAGCAATCCATGAGCGAGCGGCAGACCCTTTCGACCGGCAGCGACAGCGCCGCCCCGAGCGAGAGACCCGAGCCGCCCATCCCCAGATTTGCCGCCAGGCATGGTAACACGGCGCAGATCACCTCTGCCGTGGTGGCGGCGATTGCCCTGATTTTCGTCGCCTATCAGGTCTGGAGCATCCGCGCCAACGCGCGGGTCGCGACGGCCCGGCAGGTCTACATGTCCTACAGCGAGTCCCTGCTGCGCTACCCCAGCCTGGTCGAGCCGGATCTGCCGAAGCTGCGGGCCGATCCCGAGGAATGGGTGCGCTACAAGAATTTCGTCGCGCACATGCTGTTTGCCTATGACGAGATTCTCGGCGTCTATGACGAACCGGAGTGGCGCCGCAGCTTCGAGGAAGACGTCAGGTTTCACCTGCCGTACATCTGCGGCGATATGCCGGCGGCGCTCGACGACACGTATTTCCGCAAGATGCGCGAGTTGTTGAAGAAGGAGAGGGCCAAATGTGCCCGCGCTGCGCCGAAGTCATAGCCGGCAGAGTGCGTTCAGATGACGTCGTGACCCTGCCTCGCGCCGTGGTCTCCCCGACCATCCTCCGCAGGCGGTCGCGCTGTCT
>NZ_JAEMSD010000391.1:3394-6449 GCF_016462955.1 Bradyrhizobium sp.
GCAGCAGGCGCTCCGCCTTTGCCTGCCGGAACCACTTCCGGAACATGTCCTCGGTGTCCATCATCTCGGTGAAGCCGGCGCGGTTGATCTTCACGGTGGACACGATCGACGGTGGGCCGGACTCGGTCTGACCGTAGCGCATGCTGTAGTCGGCGTATTGGAACGAGAGGCCGACGAAGTCGGCGAGGCCGGGCGAGACGAGATTGCGCTTGTGCCGGATCGCGTCCCAGGGTTCGGCCCAATCGGCCGAGGCTTTCGCCAGCGACAGCGGCACGGCCTTGCCGGGCTTCATCTCGAGCGCGTCCGCGACCGCGGGCCAGATGTTCTCCCAGGTGAAGACGTCGCCATTGGTGACGTTGAAGGCTTCGTTTTGAGCCACCTTGGCCTCGCCTGACCAGGCGATTGCGCGGGCGAGGAGATCGACGTCGACGGCCTGCGACACCCGCGGGGCGCCGCCAGGATAATCGAGCGGTCGCCCCTGCTCGCGCAGCATCGCAGCGTAGACGCCCAGCGGCGGGATCAGGTCCATGGCGCCGCCCATGGCGAGCCCGACGATCAGCACCGGGCGCAGAATGGTCCAATGCCACGCCTTGCCGGCTTGGAGTTTGCGCAGGAAATCTTCCTGCGCCCAGTAGAAATTCGGCTGCTCGTACATTTCGGAGCGGCCTTCGCGTGCCGGCACCGTCAGCGGGCGGACGTGGACCCCGTAGGCCTTCGTGCCCTGCAGCAGCGCGACGTGCCTGAGCTCCGGCGCGGCCGGCTCGAGCACGCCCATCAGATTGCGCAGCATCTGATCGTTGATCCTGATCTGCTGCGCGTCGCGCCAGCCGTCGACGAGTTGCGGCGCCTCGTAGAGCGCGGCGTAAACCAGATGGGTGGCGCCGTTCAGCTCCGCCGCCGCACGGCGGCAATCGGCGTCGCTGGTGAGATCGACCGGCACGTGGCGCGCACCATGAAGATCGCGCGGCTTGCGCCGCGACAACGCCACAACCTCGCAGCGATCGGACGCGCAGAAGTGTCGCAACGCAGCGTTGCCGACCAGACCGGTTGCGCCGGCGACCACGACCTTCTTGCCAGCCATGTACGGTGTCCCCTTCTCGTTGCCCAATCCGCTAGCAGGTTGCGGACGGGGCCGACTTGCGTCTGGCCGGCGTTCGCACTTGCGAGCAGGCCATGAGGCTTGATTATCGCAGGACGACCGGTCATCCTCGCCGGCGGAACCGCAACGATCGGACTTCCAACAAAAAGAGCCCGTCAGGGCCGTTCGGAAACGCTAGCAAGCCTCAAGCAAACAACATCGAGCCTCGGCGAAGACAAGACGACAGCAAGATCGTTCCCCGGGTCGAAGCATCGGCACAATGGAGGGTACGCATGAAACGTCGTGAATTTCTCAAGGTAACGGGCGCAGGCCTTGCTGCAAGCGCAGCGGTTGCTTCGCCGGCTGTCGCGCAGTCTATGCCAGAGGTGAAATGGCGGCTGGCGGCGAGCTGGCCGAAATCGCTGGATACGCTCTACGGCGGCTGCGAGTATTTCTGCAAGCGAGTCGCGGAGATCACCGACAACAAATTCCAGATCCAGCCCTTCGCAGCCGGCGAAATCGTCCCGGGCCTTCAAGTGCTCGACGCGGTGTCGAACGGCACGGTCGAGATGGGCAATACCGCGCTCTACTATTACTGGGGCAAGAATCCGGCCTTCACCTTCGGGACATCGCTGCCCTTCGGCCTCAATACGCGCCAGCATATTTCCTGGCTGATATGGGGCGGCGGTCAGGAGATGCTGAACGATCTGCTGAAGGAGCACAAGGCGATCGGCGTCCCCACGGGCTCGACCGGAGCCCAGATGGGCGGCTGGTTCCGCAAGGAGATCAAGACTGTCGATGATCTCAAGGGCCTGAAATTCCGCGTCGGCGGTTTCGCCGGCACCATCATCTCCAAGCTGGGCGGCGTGCCGCAACAGATCGCGGCCGGCGACATCTATCCCGCGCTGGAGAAGGGCACGATCGACGCCGCCGAGTGGGTTGGACCGTATGACGACGAGAAGCTCGGCTTCGTCAAGGTCGCGAAGTACTATTATTATCCCGGCTGGTGGGAAGGCACCGGTCAAGGCCACAACATCATGAACCTCGAGAAGTGGAACGCGCTGCCGAAGTACTACCAGGCCGCCATCAGCACGGCATCGCTGGACACCTTCACCTGGGTGACGGGCAAGTACGATGCGGTGAACCCGCCCGCGCTGAAGCGGCTGATGGCATCAGGCGCGATCCTGAAGCCGTTCCCGCAGGAAGTGCTCGAAGCCTGCTATGGCGCAGCCAACGAGATCTACGCCGATCTCGCCAAGAGCAACCCGCATTTCGGCAAGATGTATGCGAGCCTCACTGCCTTCCGCAGCGAGTCACTCGCGTGGATGCAGGTGGCCGAGCTCAGCTTCGACACCTTCATGATGCGGATGCGGACGAGGACGTAGCCCCATCGAGCGACGAAACGACGAAAGCCCCGGAGATGTCTCCGGGGCTTTCTTGTTTGAGGGCAGAATGCTCGTGCCCCGGACGCAGCGCAGCATCGTCTGGCGGTGCGCTGCAGAGCCGGGGCCATGCTAGAATTCGCGGCTCTCTGGGTTCCGGCTCTGCGCAGCAGCGTTACACGCTGCAGCGCATCCGGGACACGAAGATCGACGTCCTCAATTCTCGTCATCACCGAGCGCCGCAATCAGCTTGTCGTAATACCGGGCGACGAGATCGATGTTGCTCTTGTGCTCGACCTCGAGCGCCGGCGTCTTCAGCGCCTCATTGAGCTCATCGAGCGCTTCCTTTTTGTCCTTGGCGGGCATTTTCTTGTCGGCCTGGATCTGCGCGATCTGCGCCTTGATGACGGCTTCCGGGCCGACATATTTCTTGGTCGCGGGATCGAATCCGCCGAGCACGAGGCTGATGTTGTCGATGACGTTTTCGTAGTCGTCGTAGCTGGCAAAGCCGTGCTTCCTGGCGATCTCCTCGACCTGCGCCCCCGTGGGTCGGTCAAAATCCCCCGGGTATGGTCACTTGAAACTCCCCCACCTG
>NZ_JAEMSD010000392.1 GCF_016462955.1 Bradyrhizobium sp.
CGCAGCGCAGCGCTACTTCAGCGGTGCGCTGCAGAGCCGGGGCCCATGCATCAGCGTGCCTGGCTTGCTGGGTCCCGGCTCTGCGCAGCAGCGCCAGAGCGCTGCAGCGCGTTCGGGACTCGAGCGCATTGCCTTCGCACGGCTGTCATAGTCTCTAACGACCGCTAACCAACAGTCGACTTAAAACTGTCATAATCATTGAAAGGGAACCCGCGCCCGCGCGCCCTTTACACGTCCTTAAGCGCGCCTGCATTGGATGGGCCGGCAAAGTGCGTTGGGGACACCATGACTGCCGCGAAGAAGATGCCGGGGAAACCGGCCGCCGACATGTTTGATGACATCCCGGTGCTTCAGCGCAAATGGCGCGCGGCGTTGAAACCGGGCGAGCGGCTGCCGCGCTACGAGGACGTGATGCTCGGCAGCCTCGGCCGGCTTGCCGACCACATCGCGCTCCTGAAGAACGAAGGTGTGCTCGAACTGTCGCGCAGCGGACGTTACGCGCAGAAATGGCTCGGCGAGGAACGCTGGGACATTCCCGTCGCGGAGCTGTCGCCCGATTGCGCCACGGCGCTGACGGAAGCCGCGTCCATCGCGCTGGCGACGGGGCAGCCGCATCACGCGAACGCGCATTGCGTCCGTGACGGCATGGTGAGGACCTACGATCTGCTGGCCCTGCCCACCGCCTCGCGCTGGGGCGCCACGCTGGTCGGCGCCTATGTCAACGAACGCGGCCTGCACTACAATCTGCTGGACGCGATCTTCGCCGCTACCGACGATGCGGTGATCTCGCTGACGACCCTGCGCGATGCCGGCGGCAAGCCGTTCGATCTCCAGATCGTGCATCACAACGACAGCGCAAGCGCGCTGTTGAGGGTGGCGAACGGCAGCCTGCTGTGGCGGCGGATCGGCGAGGGGACCACGCTATTGGCCTTGCCCGAGATCATGGACTTCCTGCTCGAGGCAGTCGCGGGCGGCCGCGGCGAGCAGCTCGAGATCGAGCACGAGGGCCGCCATCTCCGCCTCAGCGCCACCGCCTTCGCCGGCGTGGTCTCCCTGGCGATCTCCGACGTCACCGCCTTGAAGCGTCGCGATGCCTCGTTCCGCCTGCTGTTCGACAACAACCCGATGCCGATGTGGGTGTTCGACGCGCAGACCAAGGCGTTCCTCAGCGTCAACGACGCCGCGGTCCAGCATTACGGTTATAGCCGCGCCGCGTTCCTGCGCATGAAGCTGAACGAGATCTGGCCCGAGGACGAGTGGGACAGCCACTCCGAGGCGCTGGAGCGGCTCGGGGACGCCTATCATTCCTCGCGCAACTGGCGGCACCTGCGCGCCGACGGCAGCGAGATCGAGGTGCTCACCTTCGGCCGCCGCGTCGCCTTCGACGACCGCGACGGCTACCTGGTTGCGGTCGTCGACATCACGGAGCGGCGCAAGGCCGAAGCGCGCATCGCCCATATGGCCCATCATGACGGGCTTACCGACCTGCCGAACCGCGAATATTTCCAGGAGCGCCTCAAGCAGGCCCTGGACCAGGCCGCAGGAAAGCGCGTCGGCGTGCTCTACATCGATCTCGACCTGTTCAAGAACATCAACGATTCCTTCGGCCATCCTGTCGGCGACCGGCTGCTCAAGGAAGTCGCCGGACGCCTGACCACCGCGGTCCGAGGCGGCAATCTGGCGGCTCGGCTCGGCGGTGACGAGTTCGCGGTCATATTGGTCGCCGACGTCTCGCCGAACGAAGCCAGCGCCTGCGCATCGCTGCTGATCGACACGGTGAAGGCGCCTTATGAGATCGACGGGCAGGAGATGGTGATCGGGGCCAGCGTCGGCATCGCATTGTCGCCGGGCGACGGCACGACACCGGAAGAGTTGATGCGCAATGCCGACATGGCACTGTACCGGGCGAAATCCGACGGCGGCGGCGTGCACCGCTTCTTCGAGCGCGAGATGGACCTGCATGCGCAAAAGCGCCGCGACATGGAGCTCGACCTGCGCCGCGCGTTCGCCAACGGCGAGTTCGAGCTGCATTATCAGCCGCTGGTGTCGATCGCCTCCGACCGAATCTCCGGATTCGAGTCGCTGCTGCGCTGGCGGCATCCGGACAAGGGCATGATCTCACCGGCGGAGTTCATCCCCGTTGCCGAAGACATCGGGCTGATCATCCAGCTCGGCGAATGGGTGCTGCGCGAAGCCTGCGCCGAGGCGGTCAAATGGCCCGCCGACGTCAAGGTCGCGGTCAATCTGTCGCCGGCGCAATTCCGCAGCCGCAACCTGGTTCAGGTCGTGATCTCGGCCCTGGCGCAGTCCGGCCTGTCGCCGAAGCGGCTCGAGCTCGAGATCACCGAGTCGATCTTCCTGGCCGAGACCGATGCCAATCTGGCCATCCTGCACCAGCTGCGCGAACTCGGCGTCAGCATCTCCATGGACGATTTCGGCACCGGCTATTCCAGCCTGAGCTATTTGCGCAGCTTTCCATTCGACAAGATCAAGATCGACCGCTCCTTCGTCAAGGACCTGGCGCAGCGGCCCGATTGCGGTGCGATCGTGCGCGCGATCTCGGGTTTGGGGCGCAGCCTCAACATCACCACGACCGCGGAGGGCGTCGAGACCGAGGATCAGCTCGACTGGCTACGTGCGGAAGGCTGCAACGAGGTGCAGGGGTTTCTGTTCAGCGCCGCCCGGCCTGCCGCCGAGATCGCAAAGCTGCTCGCGGATTTCCGCCAGCGCACCTCACGGGCGGCGTAGCCCTTCCGGGTAGCAGTCGTAGACCAGCGCCTTGAACGCAGGCGTGATGCGGCCGCGCTCGTTCTGGGTCTGCTGCATCATGAGGTAGACCATGTCGAGCTTGGGATCGACGCCGAAATAGGTGCCGCTGCCGCTGTCCCATTTCAATTCGCCGAGCGACCCTGGCGGCGGCGGTTTTGCATTGCCGGGATCGGTGCGCACGGCAAGGCCGTAGCCATAGCCGAAGCCGTCGCCCGGAAAATAGAAGTAGTCGCGTCCGACGCCGGAGCCGGGCCCGATCTGATCGGTCGTCATGGCCTTGAATGCTGCCGGGCTCAGATAGCGCCTGCCCTCGAACTCGCCGCCATTGAGCAGCATCTGCGAGAAGCGCTGATAGTCCGTGATGGTCGAGAGCAGGCCGCCTCCGCCGGATTGCCATTCCGGATGGTCGAGACGGTCGCGCTCTCCGGCAAGCAGGATGAAATCGTTCGGCAGCGGCCGCGCCATCCGCCTCAGCTCGTCCTCCGTCGCGACCACGAATTTGGTGCTGTTCATGCCAAGCGGATCGAAGATGCGTGCCTTCAGGAACTCGTACAGCGTCTGGCCCGACACGATCTCGATCACGCTGCCGAGCACATCGGTGGAATGGCCGTAGCGCCACAGCGTTCCCGGCTGACGGGCCAGCGGCAGTTTGGCGATGCGATCGGCGAATTCCCTGTTGTTGAAGTGACCTTCGAAAATGTTGGCCATCTTGTAAGCGTGCTCGACCCATTCGCTGCCGATGTAATCGTAGCTGATGCCCGAAGTATGCCGCAGCAGATCCTCGATATTGACGGGGCGGTCCGGTGGGTCGAGGTCCAGCTCCACCGTGCCGCTGGGCAGGGTCACCTCGCGGCCCACCTTGGTCCCTGCGAACAGCGGGACGTATTTCGACACGGGGGCGGTGAGCGCAAGCTTGCCCTCGTCGATCAGCATCATCGCGCCGAGGCACGTGATCGGCTTGGTCATGGAATGGATGGCGAAGATCGTGTCCGGCGTCATCGCAAGACCGGTCCGGGTGTCGCGCACGCCGAAGCACTTCAGGTAGACCGGCTTGCCGTGCTGCTGAACCAGGATCACAGCGCCGGGCAGCCGGCCGCTTGTCACCTCATTGTCGAAATAGGCCGTGATACGATCGAGCCCCTCGGACGAGGGGGCGGGAATAGCGGCCGCCCGGCTTCGCATCGTCGAGCCGGCGAGCAGCGCGGCCCCGACCAGAAATTCACGGCGTCGCATCCGGGCTTCCTCCCTCGCCGGGATCAAAGCCGCACAACGCCAGGGGCGTCAACAAGCCTTCGATTAAAAACGCGTCACGATTTCGGAAAGGAACGGTCGCGGACGGTCTTCGCTCGGCTTGGTCGGCGTACCGATATGGATGAAGCCGGCGAGCTTTTCGTCCGGCTTGAGGCCAAGCCCGTCAAGCACGTCACGGTCAAACGAGAACCACCCGGTGAGCCAGCAGGCGCCGTAGCCAAGCGCGGTCGCGGCGGTGACGATGTTCATGGCGCTTGCGCCCGCCGACAATTCCTGCTCGAAAGCCGGCACCTTCGGATGCGGTTTGGTGAAGCTGACGATGCCGATCACCAGCGGCGCATCCATCAGGCGCTTGCGCTCGGTCTCGACGTCGGCGGCCGGTGCGCCGGGATTCTTCCGGGCAAAGACCTTGGCGATCACCTCTCCGGCACGTGCGCGGGCATCGCCCTCGAAGACGATGAAGCGCCAGGGCGCCAGCTTGCCGTGATCGGGCACGCGCGCGCCGATGGTGAGGATGGTTTCGAGTTCGGCCGGCGAGGGCCCGGGCCCGGTCATCTCGCGCGGCTTGACCGAGCGTCGGGTTTTCAGGAGTTCGATGGCGTCGGGCACGGGCAGTCTCTCTCGTGGGGTCGGTATGAGCCTCGCATTAGCATGCGCTCCCCCTCGCCACGAGGCCATAGAGCCCCGATTAGATCGATTGTGATCACGGCCGTCCTGTGCCCGGGCTCACCAGGCGAAGCGCACGACGCCCTTGCCGGCATAGGCGCGCGTCGACCGGGAGAACTCGCCCTCGAAGGACGCTGCGGCCGACCAGCCGCCGGCCCATGTCATCTCGACCGAAGTTGTCATGAGCGCGGAGTCGCGCGCCTGCGCGGCGCCGCTCACCGCAAAACTGGCGCCCGGCAGCGCCAGGAAGCTCGCGGCCGCCGAACGGTCAGGGTTGAAATCATGGGCCCAGGCGAGGCGCCCGCGCAAGGCCAGCATGCCGTCCGGCACCGCGAACGACTTGTCGCTGCGCAGGCCGAGTTCGCTGCGATTGTCGGCCAAGCGCTTGCCAGCATAGCCCAGCGCAAAGGTCGAGGCGCCGGAGACGACCTGCTCCGCATAGCCCGGTTGGTCGAATAGAGCGGCCTGTACCGCCGCGTATGGCGCAAGGCCCACGCCGCCGCTGACGGGCAGGACGAACCGGTAGCCGCCCTCGAGCCGACCCGCCCATGCATTGGCTCTGAAGTTGGCGCGCAGCCGATCGGTGCCGGCGATCGTCACGGTGCGGTCGGTGGTGATGTCCTGCCAGCCATAGGCGAGGGCGGCAGCGATAAAGGCGCGCCCTTCGGTATGGCGCAGATGGATTCCGGCCTGGAACAGATCGGAACGGCCGGAACCCTGGCCGTTCACGCCAAAGCTGGTGCCGCCACCGGCCAACGCAAAGCCGGTCACCGTCTGCGCCGACAGCCAGTGATCGGCGCCCGCAGCGACGGCATAGGTGCGGCTGGTCGCATCGTTCGATCCGGCGGTCGCGTTGCCGGACGTGGATTGCGCGCCGCCGACGCCGGCCGCCCACACGTCCCAGCGCTGCTCGAAGCTGGCAGCCGGAGCGCGGGTGAGCCTTGCAAAGGCATTGGTTCGCCGGTGGTTGTGCTGATCCGCAAAGCCGCTCGCGCCACCTCCGCCCGCGACGCCGCGCGTGGTGGGATCGGTGAGCAGGGCGGCGAAGCGGCCCATCGCATCGAACGTCGCCTGCTGCGCGCCGGTTGCGGTCTCACCAGAGGCCTGCGTCAGGCCAGCAGGCGTCAACCCGGCATAGATGGCGGGAATGCCACCAATGCGATTGAAGGAGTCGGTGAGGGCGCTGCCGACGGCCTGCTGGTTGCCGTTCAATCCGGACGGAATGCCGAAGTTCAGAGCGAGATTGAGATAGGCGTCGTTGGCGTCGTAGCTCAGGCTGGTCTGGAAGTTGGCGGGCAGGTTGGTGGAGACGATATCTGATGCGAACGTACCGGAGATGCCGCCGCTTGCGGTGAGGATGGTGTAGCTCTTGCTGACATAGGCGCCATTGGCAAATACCGCATTCACCGTGGCACCGCCGAGCGAGGCGGTGCCGTTCACGGTCGTGAAGGACGCGGCCGAGGGATCGAGCTGCACACGATAAATGGCGCCGGATTGCATGACGAGATTGCCGTCGATCGTCATCGACGATGCCGCCGTGCCATTGCCCGGCGCCAGTACGCCGCCTGCATTGATCGTCACCGTGAGAGGATCGATCAGGCCCTCGCCGGACAGCGTGCCGCCCGCATTGACAGTGACGGCGGAGGTGCCGCCGAGTGTCCCTTCGACGTCGAGCGTACCGCCGTTGATGATGGTCGCGCCCGAATAGGTGCTGGTGCCGGTCAAGCGCAGGGTGCCGCTGCCGGACTTGGTCAGTCC
>NZ_JAEMSD010000393.1 GCF_016462955.1 Bradyrhizobium sp.
GCGTCCATGTAGCTCGAATGCGGATCGAGGCCGGTGAGCATGCCGCTGATCGCGGATTCGATCAGCTTGGTGTCGTCGGGCTTCTCGACATAGTCGGAGCGCACGCGCTCGAACACGTCGCCGAACAGATTGAGCTGGCGATAGGTGTCCGCGGTGGCGGCTCGCGCGCTGGAGCCCATGAACACCGCGCGCGGCTGGGTCACGAACAGCGTCAGCGCAGCACCGGTGGCGGCGCTGAGGAGGATTACTGAAGTCTTGCGCATCATCCGCGAACCTTCTCGCCTTCATTTGCGGCCCACCATGGGCCTGGATCGATTGGAGTGCCGTCTTTGCGGAACTCGACATACAGCACAGGTTGACTCGCGTTCGTGGCGAGAATGGAGGCGACTTGAGAGGTCGACCCCATGGTCGCGACCGGTTCACCCGTGAGCACAAACTGTCCGATGTTGACCGAAATGCGCTCCATCCCGGCGATCAGGACATGATACCCGCCACCGGCATTGAGGATCAAGAGTTGTCCATAGCTGCGGAAGGGGCCGGCATAGACCACCCAGCCGTCACACGGCGTTGTGACCTGGGAGCCGGGCTTGGTCGCCAGCGAGATGCCCTTCTGGACCCCGCCGGCCCCGTCGGAACCGCCGAAATCCCTGATCTTGTTACCGTTAACCGGAAGCGGCAGGAGGCCCTTGGCCGAGGCGAAGGCGATCGCCGGGGTGGTGCGGGACTTGTCCTTGAAGGCGCCCGGGCCCGACTTGGCGGTGACGTTGGCGCTGGCCGCCGCCTTGGCCTCGGCCTGCCTTGCCGCCTCGGCTGCCTTCTCCGCAGCCTTGGCGGCGCTTTGCAGGTCCTGCTCCATCTTGGCGATCAGCCCCTGGAGATCGCCGACCTGCTTTGAAAGCGCGATGGCGCGCGATCTCTCGGCGTCGAGGTCCTTTTCGCGGGACGCCTGCTGGCGCTGACGCTCGTCGACCAGGGCGGTGAGCCGGGTCTGGTCGCTCCTGACCTTGTCGCGGTCGGAGGCGAGCTGGTCGCGCTCGGTTGCGATGGTCTTGCGCAGCGCCACGAGCTCGCCGAGCTCGCCTGCGATCTTCTCGGCGCGGCCGCGCAATTCCGGCACCACGGCGCCGAGCAGCATTGCGGTGCGGAGCGATTGCAGCGCGTCTTCGGGCCGCACCAGCAGCGCCGGCGGCGTGCGCCGTCCGGCGCGCTGCAAAGCCGCCAGCACCTCGACGATGTCGGCACGGCGCGAATCGAGCGAGGCGCGCACCTGCTGCTCGCGGCCGTTCAGCGCGCGCAGCCGCGCTTCGGCCTCCTCGATCTTGGTCTCCACATTGCGGACATTGGCCGCTGTCTCGATCAGCTGCTGGTTGAGCTGGGTGCGGTCCTGGCCGAGTGCGGTGATCTCGGCCTTGAGCTTGGCCTGCGCTTCTTCCGCGCTTTTCTGCCTCGCGCGCGCGGCTTCGAGCTCCTGCTCGCGTTGCTTGATCGCCTCGGGCGAGACCGCTGCCGCCTGCGGCGATGCCGTCTGAGCTTGCGCGAGGCTTTCTTCGGCGAAGAGGCTTGCGCCTGCAAAGCTTGCGATCAGCAACAGGTTGAGGAGCGGCGCTCGCATCGTGTCGGCAAAATTGCTCGTTGCGCGCATCACGCGCGGTGATAGGGGTGGCCGGCCAGAATGGTGGCGGCCCGGTAAAGCTGTTCCAGAAGCATGACGCGGACCATTTGGTGCGGCCAGGTCGCAGAGCCGAACGCGATCGCGAGCTTGGCCTTACGGCGCAATTCGGGCGAAAGTCCGTCCGCCCCTCCGATCACGAAGATAGTATGTCCGGCACCCTCGTCGCGCCAGCGCGCCAGATGCCGTGCGAATACGGTGGATTCCAGGTTCTGGCCGCGCTCGTCCAGCGCCACCAGGATCGCCTTGTCGGAAATATGCGCCGCGATCGCCGCGGCCTCTTCGGCCATTCGCGTTGCGGTGTCGCGCGCGCGGCTTTCGGCAACTTCGTGGACACTGAGCCCGCGGAATCCAAGTTTGCCGGCGGCTTCGGCAAACCGCTCGAAATAGCGGTCGGCAAGCTCCCGTTCGGGGCCCTGCTTCAACCGGCCCACCGCAATGACGGCAACACGCATGATATCTTCAGGTCTGATATCTTCAGGGTTGCCCTTTCAAGACCGCGCGCGACGAGAGGGCGCGCGACGCTAGCATGCGCGTCAGCCGATTCGAAATCGGCTTTCCTGGCCTAGATCGCCTTCGCCGCGACCGCCTTCGCCGCCCCTGGGCCCTGCGTGTACAATCGCTCGAGATTGTAGAACTCGCGGACCTCGGGTCTGAACACGTGCACGATCACGTCGCCGGAATCGATCAGCACCCAGTCGCAATTGGGCAAGCCCTCGACATGGATGTTCTTGATGCCGTTTTCCTTGAGGCTTTTCGTGACGTTTTCCGCGATCGCGCCGACGTGCCGGTTCACCCGGCCGGTGGTGACGATCATGTAGTCGGAGTACGCCGATTTGCCGCGAAGGTCGATGGTGACCGTCTCTTCCGCCTTCATATCCTCGAGGCGGGAGAGGATCAGGCTCAGCGTCTTGTCGGCGTCGGGTTGCGCCTCCAAGGCCGCAGCTTTGGTCGATGTTTTACGCGCCGGCTTGGCAACCTTGGGTAAAACAGGCTTCGTCGAAGCTGACTTCGTCGAAGTTGACTTGGACAATACAGATGCGGTCAGGGACCATTCCTTTCACTGTATCGCGCACGCCGAATCCGGCGCTCGCTGGTTACACTACATCATGTGGGGTTAAGGGTTTCAATATGCCAGAGAGCCCGAAACCCCCACCATGTCCGCACAGATCGTCTCACTTCGTACCTTTCCAGCTCCCGTCCGGGTTCCGTAAACCCGTCGAGGAGAGGTTCAGCTTCAATCCGGTCAGGAACACCCAGGCGGGTGCCGGCCGCTCTGCAAGCAGGGCAGCCTTGTTCTCGGGCAGACGGTAGCGCGATAGCGCCTGGGCGGCTGGGGAGGCGAGGGCGCGAAAGCTCTGCGGCGGCCGATCGATCACGGCCATCGGAACCTGGGCGGCGATGCGCCGCCAGTCCTGCCACCGGTGGAATTGAGCGAGATTGTCGGCGCCCATGATCCAGACAAAGCGCAAGCCGTGGAAGCGGCGGCGCAGGATGTTGATCGTGTCGATAGTGTAGCGGGTGCGAATGACGGATTCGAGACAGCTCACCTCGATGCGCGGATCGTCGGCAACCTCGCGCGCGGCCTGCATGCGCGCGCCGAGGTCTTGCAGCGTCCCGTTTTCCTTGAGCGGATTGCCGGGGGTTACCAGCCACCAGACGCGATCGAGCTGCAATCGCTCGATCGCGAAGCGGCTGATGGCACGATGCGCCTGATGCGGCGGATTGAACGAGCCGCCGAGCAAGCCGATGCGCATGCCCGGCGTCGAGGGCGGAACCGCTTGCGCCACGAAACGCGGCACGACGAAATTGTTGCTCAATGCCCCGCGCCTCGCGACGTCTACGGCCGAGTCTGCCCGGTGCCGCGGACGCGATATTTGAAGCTCGTCAACTGTTCGGCGCCGACCGGGCCGCGGGCATGAAACCGGCCGGTGGCAATCCCGATCTCGGCGCCGAAACCGAATTCGCCGCCGTCGGCGAACTGCGTCGAGGCGTTGTGCAGGACGATCGCCGAATCGACCTCGCTCAGGAACTTGTTCGCCGCACGTTCGTCCGCGCTGACGATCGCGTCGGTGTGATGCGAGCCGTGGTTCTGGATGTGCGCGATCGCGCCGTCGACGCCGTCCACCACCTTCGCCGCGATGATCGCGTCGAGATATTCGGTGTCCCAATCTTCCTCGCTGGCGGGTTTTACGCGCGCGTCCGTCTTCTGGACCGCCTCGTCGCCGCGCACCTCGCAGCCGGCCTCCAGCAGCATCTCGACCAGCGGCTTCAGGTTATTGCCGGCGGCGGCACGATCGACCAGCAGCGTCTCGGCCGCTCCGCAGACGCCGGTGCGTCGCATCTTGGCATTGAGCACGATCGACTTCGCCATAGCGAGGTCGGCGCTGGCATCGACATAGACGTGGTTGACGCCTTCGAGATGCGCGAAGACAGGCACGCGCGCCTCCTGCTCGACGCGCGCGACGAGGCTCTTGCCCCCGCGCGGCACGATCACGTCGATGGCGCCGTTCAGGCCTGACAGCATCATGCCGACCGCGGCGCGGTCGCGCGTCGGGACCAGCGTGATCGCAGCCTCGGGCAGGCCCGCTTCGCGCAGGCCCTGCACCAGGCACTCATGGATGGCGCGGCAGGAGCGGAAGCTGTCCGAGCCGCCGCGCAGGATCACGGCATTGCCCGACTTCAGGCAGAGCACGCCGGCGTCCGCGGCAACGTTTGGACGGCTCTCGAAAATCACGCCGACCACGCCGAGCGGCACACGCACGCGCTCGATGGTCATACCGTTCGGCCGCTGCCAGCTCTCGGTGACGATGCCGATCGGATCGGCAATGCCGCGGACGGTGGCGATGCCCTCGGCCATTCCTTCGATCCGCGCCGGCGTCAGCGTCAGGCGGTCAATGAAGGAGGAGGTGGCGTTGCCGGAGGCGCGGGCTTCCGCGACGTCCTCGGCATTGGCGGCGAGAATCGCGGCCGCATGGGAGCGAATCGCCCGCTCCATGGCCTCCAGCGCCCGGTTCTTCTGCTCCGGCGGCGCCAGCGCCAGCACGCGCGCGGCAGCGCGGGCACGGGCTCCGAGATCGGACATCAGCGCCTGAAGATCGGCATTGCCGTCGACGGCTTTGAGGGGGGCGGCCATGGGGGTTCAACCTTCTGCTAAGGCGGTGTCCTAGCACGGAAATCCCGCTTTTGCGAAGGGGCGGGGAGGAATGGCAGGGGCCCGCCTGCGCCGGCTGCTGGTCAGTCTCTCGTCATTCCGGGGCGATGCGGAGCATCGAACCCGGAATCTCGAGACTCCCGGTGCGCAATTGCACACCTGGGGACTGGTCCTCCGAACCACCCCGGAATGACGGAAGGCCTCACCCGCCCACCACCAGATCGTCCCGGTGGATCATCTCCGAGCGGCCGCTGATGCCGAGGATGGCCATCACGTCAGGCGAGGAGCGGCCCTTGATCCGCTCGGCGACCTCGGCGTCGTAGGCGATCAGGCCGCGGCCGACCTCGCTGCTGTCGGGGCCGCGCACGATGACGGCATCGCCGCGTGCGAACTGGCCCTCGATCTTGATCACGCCGGCCGGCAGCAGGCTGGCGCCGGCGCGCAGCGCCGTCACGGCCCCGGCATCGATGGTCAGCGTGCCCTTCGGCTCCAGCGTACCCGCGATCCAGCGTTTGCGCGAAGTGATGGGGTTGGCGGGCGTCAGGAACCAGGTGCAGCGGCCGCCGTCGGCGACCGCCTGAAGGGGATGCTCGATCTTGCCGGAGGCGATCAGCATGTGGGTGCCGCCCGTCGTCGCGATCTTGGCCGCCTCGACCTTGGTGCGCATGCCGCCGCGCGACAGCTCGGACTCGGCATCGCCGGCCACCGCCTCGATCTCCGAGGAAATGCTCTCGACCACCGGAATGAGCTTCGCGTCGGGATTGTTCTTCGGCGGGGCGTCGTAGAGGCCGTCGATGTCGGACAGCAGCACCAGCAAGTCGGCACTCGCCATGGTCGCGACGCGCGCGGCGAGGCGGTCGTTGTCGCCGTAGCGGATCTCGTTGGTTGCCACCGTGTCGTTCTCGTTGATCACCGGGATGGCGCGCCATTCCAGCAGCTTGCCGATGGTGGAGCGCGCATTGAGATAGCGGCGGCGCTCCTCGGTGTCCTGCAGCGTCACCAGGATCTGACCGGCGCCGATGCCGTGCGCGCCCAGCACCTCCGACCAGATCCGCGCCAGCGCGATCTGGCCGACGGCGGCGGCAGCCTGGCTCTCTTCCAGCTTCAGCGGGCCGCGCGGTAGCTTGAGCCGGCTGCGGCCGAGCGCGATCGAGCCGGAGGAGACGACGAGGACGTCGCGTCCTTCCTTGTGCAGCTTGGCCATGTCGTCGGCCAGCGCAGCCAGCCAGGATGCACGCACCTCGCCTTTGTCGGAATCGACCAGCAGTGCGGAGCCGACCTTGACGACGATGCGGCGGAATTGGCTGAGTTCGGGGCTGGCCATGTCTCTACGTGGGGGCGCTGGATGCGAAGACGGCGAAGCGACAGGCGGCGCCGACGAGCCCTGCTTTTGCAGCAGGACGATGCCCTGCGCAAGGCAGCCGGGATGGTAAACGGCGCATGTCGGCCTTGTGTCGGCCGTCCGCCTGGCTCTAATGGCGGCAACGATAAACGGGCCGAAAGAGGAAACGAATGGATCGCCGCAAATTCATGGCCGGATGTTTCGGCCTGCCCCTGCTGGCGCCGGCGGGCGGGGGGCAAGCTCAGGCCGGACTCACGAAGATCATCTTTCCCTTCGC
>NZ_JAEMSD010000394.1 GCF_016462955.1 Bradyrhizobium sp.
GCCCTCGCTTGGGCTCGTCATCTTCACGGTGCTGGCCACCGTCGCCATCCTGCCGCTGGTCGGCCTGTTCTTCTTCCGCCTCTACGACAACCAGCTGATCCGCCAGACCCAGGCCGAGCTGATCGCACAGAGCCGCGTGCTGGCGACGATCTATGCGCAGGAGGCCGCGGCACGGCTCGACGGCGGCCTGACGCTCGGCCCGGAGGTGCCGCCGGGCGTGTTGCCCGACCCAGGCGACCCCGTCACGCCGATCCGTCCCGCGCTCGACCTTACCGCGAACGACCTGTTGCGGCGGCGGCCCGATGCGCTCCCTGCGCCGCAAGCCGCGCAGGCAGCCTATGTCGAGATCGGCGCCCGGCTGACGCCGATCATCCGCGAGACCCAGAAGGTGACGCTCGCCGGCTTTCGCATCCTCGATTGGCAGGGCGTGGTGATCGCCGGGCGGCACGAGGTCGGGCAATCGCTCGCCCATATCGAGGAAGTAGCCACAGCGCTCGGGGGGCAGTACCGCGCCACCTTGCGCAACCGTGTGCCAGACAAGCCGCCGCCGCCGATCTATTCCTTCAGCCGTGGCCTCGGCGTTCACGTGTTCTCGGCGATGCCCGTGATCGTCAACAACCGCGTCGCCGGGGTGATCTACACCACGCGGACGCCGAGCAATATTTTTGACCACCTCTACCAGGAGCGCGGCAAGTTCGTGCTGGCCGGGCTCGCCGTGATCCTCGGCACGATCGCGATCGGCCTCGTGTTCGCGCGGACCATCACGCTGCCGATGCGCGAGCTGGTCGAGCGCGCAAGCAGAATCGGCCGCGGCGACCGCGAGGCATTCCGGCCGCTGAAGCACTACGGCACGCGCGAGTTCGCCCAGCTCTCGCACAGCTTCCTCGGCATGGCCGAGCAGCTGGCGCGGCGCTCCGACTACATCGCGACCTTCTCGGCCCATCTCACCCACGAACTGAAATCGCCGCTGACCTCGATCAAGGGCGCGGCCGAGCTGTTGCAGGATTCGGTTCAGGGCAAGGCCGACGGCCTGACGCCGGCCGAGCAGAACACGTTCATCGCCAACATCCTGTCGGACACAAGGCGGCTGGAGGCGATGGCACAGCGGCTGCGGGAACTCGCCCGCGCCGAGAGCTTGCCGCAGAACGAGCGCACCGAGCTGGCGCCGGTGATCGCCGATCTCAGGACCAGGTTTCCGGCAAGCGCGATCGAGGCCAGCGGCAGTCTCGACCGGGCGATCGGCATGTCCGGCGAGAAGGCGCTGATCGTGCTGTCACACATCACCGACAATGCGATGCGGCACAAGGCGCGGACGATCCGGCTTGAGGCGGTGGACGAGCGGACGACCCTGCGGCTGACCGTGAGCAATGACGGCGAGGCGATCTCGGCGCCGAACCGCGACAGGATCTTCGATGCGTTCTTCACCACCCGCCGCGACCAGGGCGGCACCGGGATGGGTCTCGCGATCGCGCGCGCGGTGATGGCAAGCCATGGCGGCTCGATCAGCCTCAAGCCGACCGGCGACGGCGCGGCCTTCGAACTCCAGTTCCCTGTGGCCTGAGGCGCGACGCGCCGATCACGCCTCAGATCGCGAACACCCAGGCGGCGACGATGGTGCCGATGGTGACAAGACCAGCGATGGTCCAGCCGGCGGCGTATTCCAGCTCCGGATGACCGGTCGCGCGCATGATCTCGACCGGATCGGCGGTATGCTTCTCTGCCATGACAGCCTCGCACGTTTCTTCCCGCGTCATAGATAAGTCGCAGCAGCCGCCACTAGGTTCCATCACGGAAATGCGAGGAATGACGCAGCTCGGATTATTTTCCGACCCGCAAGCAGGTCCTGTCGGCCTTCGCTATGCGGACGATTTCATCGAGCGCGCCGCCGAGCAGGAGCTGATCGGCCGCATCGCAGCATTGCCGCTGCAGCGCTTCCAGTTCGGCGCTTTCGAGGGCAATCGCCGCGTGGCCTCGTTCGGCTACCGCTACGACTACACCCTGCAGCGCTTGGCCGAAGCCGAGCCCATCCCGGACTGGGTACGGCCGGTCGCGCAACAGGTCGAGGCGTGGGCGGGGCTGTTGGAGGGCAGCGTGCGGCAAGTGCTGTGCACCGAATATGAGGCCGGCGTCGGCATCGGCTGGCACCGCGACAAGCCGCATTTCGACAAGGTGCTCGGCCTGTCACTGGGCTCGCCCTGCAACTTCCGCTTTCGCCGCCGCAAGGGCGAGACGTGGGAGCGCCACACGCTCGAGGCCCTGCCGCGCTCGCTCTACATGATGGACGGCGAGGCGCGGTCGGGCTGGGAGCACAGCATTCCGCCGGTCGAGGCGCGCCGCTACTCGATCACGTTCCGGACGATGAAGCGGGCCTGACCGGTCGCTCAAAACAAAACTGCGAAAACAACCCCATGCACAGTAGAAAGCCGTTTCTGGCTCGCGGCCGGGCGGCGCGGGACAACGGCTTGACGGTTAAAGACAAAATGGCCGCTCCCCGCAATTCGACCGAGCTTGCGTCCTGAGGCGACGGCATGCGAGGAGGTTGCCTGTTGCCGCGCCGGCGGCGTTCCGGCCGAGGCGCCGCGAATTCGCCTCAAGGCGGCTGACTAATGAGGCAAATTGAAAAGACAGACCAGATCAGCGAGCCCATATGAGCCCGGCAGCGCCGACAGCACCATGAAGCACTATCTGACAGTTTTCCTGTTCCTGACCATGACCGCGGCCTCCGCCCACGCGCCGGTGCCGGGCCGGCTCTCGCCGCCGTCCGATCTCGTGCAGGTGGGCCTCACCGATTCCGACACCATCGCCGGCGGCACCGCGCGGCTGTGCGAGCAGGTGAGCTTCTCGCGCGGCCTGCGCTATGGCGAGAGCGAGGCCAATGTGCTCGACGTCGCGACCAGCGCGACCAAGGCGGATACGCCGCGGCCGGTGCTGCTGTTCGTGACCGGCGACACCTTCACCGGGGACCGCGCCGCGCCGGAGCTGTCGCGCCAGATCCAGGACCAGGCCATGTGCTTTGCCGCGCGCAACGGCATGATCGGCGTGCGTGTCAATTATCGCCTGGCGCCCGCGGCGACCTGGCCGGCCGGCGCGTCCGACGTGGCGGCGGCGCTGTCCTGGGTCCATGGCAATATCGACCTGTTCAACGGCGATCGCCGCGAGATCGTGGCTGTCGGCTACGGCGCCGGCGCCTTCCATCTCGCGACGATGCTGGCGCATCCCGAGTTGCAGACCGCCGGCGCCGACGTCGCCGGGGTCGTGCTGGTGTCCGGGATCTACCGGGCGGGCAAGGACGCCAGCGACAGCGAGAAGGCCTATCTCGGCACCGACGCCGCCCAGTACGACAAGCGCTCGGTCTTCCCCGGCATCCTCAATGTCGACGTGCCGATCGTGCTGGCCTGGGCCGCGGACGATTCCGCCGGCCTCGTGGCGCAGGGCGAGACCCTGAAGAAGACGCTGTGCGGAGCCGGCCATTGCCCACGCAGTACGCTGCTGCGCAGCCGCGAAGGGATTGCGAGCGCCTTCGGTCTGGATGGCTCCGGCGACAGCCTCGCCGAACCGACGCTGCTGCTGGTGCGTCAGCTGGAGGCGCGGGGGCTGCCGTAGAGAAAGCTACTCGATAAAAGCCTACTCACGCCGGCTTCAGCGAGGCCAGCGCGCTTTCCAGCAGCGAGCGCACGCGCGCAGCATCGCCTGATTTCACCACGGCGGGATCGAGATAGAGCTCGAGGCCCGGCGCGCGCTCGGTGATGATGCCGCTGCTCTCGGCCGCTCCGTCGGACAACGCATCGACCGAATAGGGGATCACCTCGCGGCTGATGCCCTTCATGGTGATCGCCGGCAATGCATGGGCGCGGACGATGTCGCTGACCAGCGCGAAGGTCTCGTAGCTCAACACGATGCCGCCGGGCTCGGCGATGGATTGCAGGCGCGCGGCGAGGTTCGCCTCGGCGCCGATGATGGTGTAGTCCATGCGGTCGGAGCTGCCGAAATTGCCGACATTGCAATAGCCGGAATTGATGCCCATGCGCGAGCGGAACGGCTGCTCGATGCCGGACGCTCGCCATTTCGCGTTGAGCTCGGCAAGGCGCTGCTGCATGCGCCACGCCATCTGGAGGCACGCCTGCGCATCGGCACGGTCGCCCCTGGTCTCGGGATCGCCGAAGAAGATCAGCATGGCGTCGCCGATGAACTTGTCGACGGTGCCGCCATATTCATGGGCGATCGCCGACATCTCCGTGAAATATTCGTTGAGCAGCTGCGTCAGCTGCTCGGGCTGGAGCCGCTCCGCGGTCGCGGTGAAGTTCTGGATGTCGGAGAAGAAGATGGTGAGCTTCTTGCGCTCGGTGTGGATGGTGACGTCCTTCTGGCCCGAGAAGATGCCCTTGTAGACCTGCGGCGGGATGTAGCGCGAGATCTTCATCGACAGCGACGCCAAGAAGTCGTTGGCGGATTCGAGCTCCTTGTTCATGCCCTTGATGCGAAGCGCCTGGCGGCGCTGCAGCGACATGAACGCGAGCCCGCTGCCGGCGGCGATCAGGAAATAGGCCAGCAGGAACTTGAACGAGAAGATGTTGGCGGCGATCGGCTGGGCGATGATCACCTCCTGGATGCCTCTGACGTCGCCGACCTTCCAGTCCTTCTTCGGGCTCTCGGGATGGCTGTTGTGGCAGCTGACACAGGCCGGGCCCATGGTGACAGGGGCAACGAGACGGACCTTGTCGTTGAACAGCGAGGTCTCGGTATCCACGATCTTCTGCTCGGGATCTTTCCGCAGCGCCTCCAGCGCATCCTTCTCGAACTTATCGAGCTGGTGCGGGGCGCGGTTCTGGAACGGGAAGTCCGAGACGAAACGATAGGTGATGTTCTCCTGCTGCGCGCCGATCACCCGGCCGAGCTCCAGCGACAATGTCGCCGGGATCGGAATCGCGCCGGGGATGGATTCGTAATTGTGTACGACCTTGGTGCTGCCGTCGGGGTTGGCGAGCACGCGCCCGACCACGTTGGAGGCGTAATAGCTGCGCACGCTCGTGATCACGGAGTTGAGATCGATCGCCTGCCGGCGCAGCGCCGTCTTGCTCAGCTCGGTCAGGTCCAGCCACACCGCGAGCGGCAGGGCAAGCAGGAGGAAGACGATCACAACGCCTGTGAAGATGCCGCTCTTGCGCTGTTCTTCGGAGATCGCTTGTTTCACCCTGTGGCTCCGTTGTGTGCGATTTTGTCGCAAATCTTTTGGATCCGCGGCAAACACTGCGGCGGCACAGAGCCAAGATTTGCCGGCCGGCGCAACCCCATTTTATGGTGGGTCGGGCCTGGCGCCTTTTCGTTTGATCACGGATGCTTAAGATCGGCGCCGACATGCAACCGCCCCGCCGGGAGAAAACCATGACCGAGACCATCCGCATCAAGCGCTTCCGGGCGCGGCCCGTGATCGTGCCGATGAACCTGCCGCTCCAGACCGCGACCGGGGCGGTCGCCAAGGCGCCGCTGGTGCTGATCGACTGCGAGACCGATCAGGGCGCAGTGGGCCATTCCTACCTGTTCTCGCTCACGCCCTCGGCCTTGAAGCCGCTGGCGGCGATGGTCACGGAAATGTCGGATCTCGTCGCCGGCGACGAGCTACTGCCGTTCGAGATCGAACGCAAGCTGAGCCAGCGCTTCACGCTGCTGGGCCTCGCCGGACTGCAGCGGCTGGCGCAATCCGGCATCGACATGGCGGCATGGGATGCGCTGGCCCGCGCGCGCGGCCTGCCGCTCGCGCGCCTGCTCGGCGGCGCGCCGAAGCCGGTCCAGTCCTACAATTCGAAGGGCCTCGGCATCATGCCGGCCGGCGCCGCGGTGGACGAAGCCCACAAGCTGCTGGCCGAGGGGTTTCGGGCGGCCAAGATCCGCGTCGGCCGTCCCGATGCGCGGGACGATCTCGCCGTCGTGCGCGCGGTGCGCAAGGCCGTCGGCGACGACATCACGCTGATGTGCGACTACAATCAGGCGCTGACGGTGACCGAGGCCATCCGCCGCGGCGAGATGCTCGACGACGAGGGCCTCACCTGGATCGAGGAGCCGATCCGCCACGACGATTATGCCGGCTGCGCCCGCATTGCCGATGCGCTGCGCACGCCGGTGCAGATCGGCGAGAATTTCGACAGCGCCTTCTCGATGCAGGCCGCGCTCTCGGCGGAGGCTTGCGACTACGTGATGCCTGATGTCCAGCGCATCGGCGGCGTCACCGGCTGGCTGCGGGCCGCAGCGCTGGCGCATGCCGCCGGCATCGAGATGTCGACGCACCTGTTCTCGGAGGTGAGCGCGCATCTGCTCTGCGTGACGCCGACCGCGCACTGGCTGGAATATGTCGACTGGGCCGATGCGGTGCTCGCGACGCGGCTCAAGATCAAGGATGGCTTTGCGCTGCCGGGCGAGGAGCCCGGCAACGGGATCGAATGGGA
>NZ_JAEMSD010000846.1 GCF_016462955.1 Bradyrhizobium sp.
GTCCGAGACTGCGCGCATGTCGCCCATGGCGCCGGACGTGCGCGTGGCGTTCTCGGCCAGCGTGCCGATGTCCTGAGCCGTCTGGTCGGCATTGCGCGAGGAGCTGCTGATAGCGCTGGCGATCTCGCCCGTCGCAGCATTCTGGTCGCTCACCGACGCGGCCATCTGGCTCACAATGCCTTCCACTTCGGACAGCGTCTTCAGCACTTCGCTGAAAGCCGCTGCGACCCCGCCGACCGACGACTGCATCGCCGAGATGATAGCCTCGATCTCAACCGTAGAGGTCGCTGTCTGGCCGGCGAGTTGCTTCACCTCGGAGGCGACGACGGCGAACCCCTTGCCCGCCTCGCCCGCACGCGCGGCTTCGATCGTGGCGTTGAGGGCAAGTAGATTGGTCTGCTGCGCGATTGAGCGGATCATCTCGACGACTTCGGCAATCTTTGCGCCCTGGCGGCCGAGCGCGTCTACCTCGACCTCGCCCTTGCGCGTCAGGTCGCGTGAGTGACGCGCCTGGTTCAGTGCGCGCGAAGCCTGGTTGGACAGTTCCTGGATAGAGGCGGTCAGCTCCTCGGCAGCCGCGGCAACGCTTTGCGTCTCGCTCGAGGCCTGGGCGGACGTGCGTGCGGCGGATGCGGCGCGCTCTGCCGCCTGGCTGGCAGATTCGGTCAGCGCCTCGGCCGTGCGGCGGTTGGCGCCGACATCGCGCGCGGAAGCTTCGGTCAGTCGCGTGATCTCACCGCGGAACTGCTCGACCGCGCGGGCGAACTGCTCCTGCCGGACCCGCTCGTTCTCGCTTGCGGCAAGCTTCTGTTCGGTCAGCTGGCGTGCGGTCTCGGCCTGCTTGGCGGCGTTCTCGGCCATCGTGCGCATTTCCTCTGCCGATTTCGCCATGTCTTCGACGCTCAGCAGTCGCTCCACCTTGGCGGCGAGCCAGGCCAGCGCGGCGGCTTCCGCGATGAGAATTACCGCGTGCAGCACAACGCGTACGAGATCCGATCCGCCCGGGAAGACCAGAGAGGGCCAGCCGAAGTTCAGCACGAGATGATGGACGGCGACGGTGGCCGCGCCCCAGAATATGGCGCGCCAGCAGGCCCACAGCACGCTGACCGCAAGGACAGCGAAGAACGCCATGTGGGCGTCGACGATGTAGGCATGGCCTTCGAGCGCGATCAGGACGAGACCGACCGAGGCGCACGAACAGACCGTGACCAGAGAGCGTGTGAGGGCGCCCGTTGGCGAGGCGCGCCATGACAGGATGGCAGACAGGCTGAGCGCGCCCGCGCCCAGCGAGACGAGCATCGCGTTCGTGTCCATCGCCCACGCCGTGATGACGGCTCCGGCGCACACGGCGAGAAGCAGCGCGATGATGATTGGGGCGGCTTTCGCGCGCAGGTCTTCCACAGCTGTCATCTCGACTCCGTCTGGTTCGCGCCGTTGCACGCCGCAATGTTCCCGCTCACGGGAAAGGTGGCAGTTGCGCCCGTCCAATCCGGCAGTTCGACGCCTTCAGGAAAATAGAAGACAGCGTTGTGCCAGCCCGACTGCAGCAACAGGCCGCCAGCGCCACGCCCGATCTCGACTGCATGGCCATCCTGCCATGGCAGCTCGACGATCAGCGCGTAGCGGCTCTCCGCCTCCGCGAGAACGGGAGAGGCGAGAACGACGCCAAGTCCAATGATCGCAAGACCGACCCGAAGCACGATTGCGCACCTGTTTGGTTACTAAAGACAGCGCGCACCTTAACAT
>NZ_JAEMSD010000847.1 GCF_016462955.1 Bradyrhizobium sp.
TTCTTTCGTGCAGACTGCTCCGCGGCCGTACCGGTCGACCACCTCACTTACGCTCAAAGCATCTCGCCGATATCTGACGCGCCGCTGGGATATGCGAACATGGTGGTCTTCAACTGCTCTGCCGTCAGCCCTTGCCTGATCGCCAGTGCAAAGATGTTGATCACTTCGTCAGCGTGCGGACCGACAAGATGGGCGCCGAGGATGCGGTCAGTGTCCGCGTCGACCAACGTTTTGAAGCCATACACCGTCTCGGCCTGCTGGCGTGCGGTGAACCAGCCGTCCACGCGCTCGGTCTTTACGCGAACGTTCAGGCCTTTCTCACGCGCCTTGGCTTCGCTCATGCCGACGGCTGCGATCGGCGGGATGGTGAAGGCGACACTCGGAACGCCTGTGTATTCAGGCCTGACCGTGTTGCCGTTGAGCAGGTTCGCCGAGACTACCTTCGCGTCATGGCTTGATACCGGAGTGAGCGGCGGTCCTAGGCCGGCGGCATCACCTGCTGCGTAGACCGCGGGGTTGGAGACGCTTTGCAAAAATCCGTTCAACGCCAGCCGCCCGTTATGGTGCTTTACGCTCCCGGCATCGAGATCGAGCGTCGCGAGCGCCGGCGCCCGACCCGCGGCATGGACGACCAGATCTGCGTCCATATCGAGTTCGCCGTCAGGACAGTCCGCCCGGACGCGATAGCCGTCTGATACCTTCTCAATGGCGGTCACCCCTGCCTGTGTGCGGACATTGATGCCGCGCTCGCTGAACTTGTCCATCAGCCAGCCGACGAGATCGGGGTCGAATTGCTTGAGCATTCGCTTCCCGTGCTGAAGAATTGTGACCTGTGCTCCGGCGCGCGCCGCGATGTGCGAAAACTCGGCCGCGATATAACCGCCGCCGACAAGGACGATGCGTTCAGGCAGGCTCTCCAGTTCCAGGAAGCCTTCATTGGTGATCAGGTGCTGCTCGCCCGGAATGCCGAGCGGCACGGCCTCGGCGCCGGCGGCGATCACGATACGGTCCGCCTCGATCCTCTCTCCTCCGAACTCGAGCGCATTCGGGCCGATAAAGCGAACGTGACCGTGGAAGGCGTGAATCCCTTTGTCGGCAAAGGCTTTCTCACGCTTCTGCGGTACCGGATCGGTGAAGCTGCGCTTGAAGGCCATCAGTCCCGTCCAATCGAGCGTCGCGTCCCCTTCGATTCCACGTCCGCTCATGCGCCAGGCGTGATCAGCCGCCTCGGCGCCGCCGACCATCATCTTCTTCGGATCGCAACCGCGCAAGGCGCAGGTGCCCCCGAAGGGCCGGAAGTCCGCGACGGCGACGCTCCAGCCAGCCGCACGAACCCTGTGTGCTGTTACGATCGCAGCCGTTCCCGTGCCGATGATCGCAAGGTCATATCTCTTCGCCACTAGATCTCCTCCAACATTGTCACGTTCGACATCCGAGCCTTCACGGCTCAGCCGGCGCAGCATGAGAGCTTCGCCACGTCCTTGTCGAAGGCAAGAGCCGCGAGCTTCAGGCCCTCAACGGTGGTGAGATACGGAAAGAGCGTATCCGCGAGGTCGTCGACGGTGAGGCCGTGCCGGATTGCCAGGGCCGCCGTCTGGATGCTGTCGGCTCCCTCCGGTGCGAGGATATGCGCCCCGAGCAGCCGGCCGCTGCCAGCGTCGGCGACGAGCTTGATGAGCCCGCGTGTGTCTCGGGCGGCAATCGCGCGCGGCACCTGGTCGAGACCGCTCGTGGAGACACGGAC
>NZ_JAEMSD010000848.1 GCF_016462955.1 Bradyrhizobium sp.
CCTGGGTGACGAGGCCGTCGCCTACGGTCAGCAGCGTGTAGGTGCGGGCTGCATCCGCGAAGGACATGCCCTGCTGCGCCACGCCGATGATGATGCCGCCGACGACGTTGATGAAGACGACCAGGAGGCCGGCGATGGCGTCGCCCCGGACGAATTTGGAGGCGCCGTCCATTGCGCCGAAGAAGCCGCTCTCGTCCTCCAGTTCCTTGCGCCGCTCCTTGGCGATTTTCTCGTCGATCAGGCCGGCGGAGAGGTCGGCGTCGATCGCCATCTGCTTGCCGGGCATGGCGTCGAGGTGGAAGCGCGCGGCGACTTCGGCGATACGGCCCGAGCCCTTGGTGATGACGACGAAATTGACGATGATCAGGATGGCGAAGACGATGATGCCGATGACGAAATTGCCGCCCATCACGAAGTTGCCGAAGGCTTCGATGACGTGACCGGCGGCAGCCGTGCCCTCGTGCCCGTGCGACAGGATCAGGCGGGTCGAGGCCATGTTGAGCGACAGGCGCAGCATGGTCGAGATCAAGAGGACGGTCGGAAAGGCCGAGAATTCCAGCGGCGCCTGGATGAACAGCGAGGTCATCAGGATCAGGATCGAGAGCGTGATCGAGATCGCCAGGAACAGGTCCAGCACGATCGCGGGCAACGGCAGGATCAGCACCACCAGGATGGTGAGAACGCCGAGCGCCAGCGCGATGTCGCCGCGCTTGAGGACGGTGACGATGTCGTTCAGGGAGGGGATCGAGGGTCTTGCGCTGCCTACGCCCTGTCCTGCCGTGACGTCGACCATGGTAGCTGCTCCCCCGCGCGACTGCCGTGCGCGCGCCCCAGACGTCTGCGCGGCGGCCGACGGGCCGCCGTTCCGAAAGTGAGGCACCGCACTTGCGTCCACAGGGAGTCCCCCGTTCTACGCGGCCGACGACACTCGACTTCACCCGGCAATTCTTGCCGGGTGTATGGTTAGCAAAGGGTTAACGGAGGTGGCGGGACCGGGTGTTTCGGGACCCACAGGCCGTCATTCCGGGGCGGCTCGGAGAGCCGAACCCGGAATCTATCCGGCGGCAGAGTTGGTCGATGAATGGATTCCGGGCTCGCGCTGCGCGCGCCCCGGAATGACGGCTCGGGGGAGGCCGCCGCTACTTCGCCTTCTGCATCCTGGTCACCGTGTACCCCGACGCGGCTTCCTCGGCCTCGAAGGTCACCTTGTCGCCGACCTTCACCTGCTTCAGCATCGCGGGATCCTTGACCCGGTACACCATGGTCATGGGCTCCTCCATGCCGAGGCTTTTCGCCGGCCCGTGCCTGAGCGTGATCTTGCCGGCGCCTTCGTCGATCTTCCTGACCTCGCCGCTGATCGCGGCGCCCTCGGCTGCGACAGTCCCGGTCGCAAGGCCGATGGTCAGTGCCAGCGCGGCAGCGATACGAATGGTGCGGTTCATGAGCTTCTCCATGCTTACTTCACGGTGACGTGGCCGACCATGCCGTACTCGCGGTGGTCGGGAATAAGGCACGAATATTCGAATGTGCCCCGCTTGCTGAACTTCCAGAGGATCTCGGCCGTCTTTTTGGGCGCAAGCCGCGCCGCATTGGGCTCGTCGTGCTCCATGTGCGGATGCTTCTTCATCTCCACCGCATGCGCGAGATTCTCCGCAGGTGTGGCGAGCAGGAATTCGTGGTCCTCCTTGCCGACATTGCGCAGCACGAAGCGGATCTGCTCGCCGCGCTTCACCTCGATCTTCGC
>NZ_JAEMSD010000849.1 GCF_016462955.1 Bradyrhizobium sp.
TCGCCGCGCTCGTGGCTGCCGGGAAAATCAAGGTCGAGGCAAATTTCGGCGTCACCCACCTCTCGGATCTCGAAGGACGCCTGAGGATTTCAGCGGGCGCCTGCTGTGGAGCGCGGAGCGTGGTTGCGGACGAGCTGGTGGTGTCGACCGGCTTCCGTCCTGATCTGTCGTTCCTGTCGGAGCTGCGGCTGCGGCTCGACCCCGCGATCGAGGCGCCCGTCGCGCTTGCCCCTCTGATCGACCCCAACGAGCACAGCTGCGGCACGGTGCGGCCCCACGGCGCGCGCGAACTGGCGCATGACGAGCCCGGCTTCTATCTCGCCGGGATGAAATCCTACGGTCGCGCGCCGACCTTCCTGATGATGACCGGTTACGAGCAGGTCCGTTCGATCGTCGCCGACATCGCCGGCGACAAGGAGGCCGCGGCCCGGGTCGAGCTCGTGCTGCCGGAGACCGGCGTCTGCACGCGCGGCGGCGTCGAGTCCACCGGCGCGGCGGGATGCTGCGGTGGTCCCGCGACGCAAGACGTCTCGGCCTGTTGTGCGGCCGATGAAACCGCGAAGAAGGCAGGCGGTTCGGGGTGCGGCTGTTCATGATGCGGCTCGCCGGCGATCGGCCGACGGGGCCGCTCGCCCTGATCATCGCACTCGGCACCACGCAAACTATCGCGTGGGCGTCGAGTTATTATCTTCCGGCGATCCTGGCGGCGCCGATCGCGCGAGATCTTGGCCTCGTGCCGACTTACGTGTTCGGAGCGCTGTCGGGCGCGCTGATCATCTCCGGCCTTCTCGGTCCGCGGGTCGGCCATGCCATCGATACGTTCGGGGGACGCGGGCTGCTTGCGATCTCGAACCTCGTCTTCGCGGCGGGCTTGCTCGCGCTGTCCCTCGCGCAAGGCGTGGTGGTGCTGATGGTCGCCTGGATGCTGCTCGGGATCGGCATGGGCATGGGCCTTTACGAGGCTGCGTTTGCGACGCTCGCCCGCATCTACGGCTCCGGCGCGCGGAAGTCGATCACGGGCATCACGCTGATCGCCGGTTTCGCCAGCACGCTCGGCTGGCCGCTCACGACATGGTTGGAAGCAAGCTACGGCTGGCGCGTGGCGTGCGAGGTCTGGGCCGTGATCCACATCCTCGTGGCGCTGCCACTCAACCTCGCGCTGCCGCGCGCGGCGCCGATGCCGCAGACGTCGGGATCGGGTTCGGGACAGGGCCAGCGTACCGGAGGCCAGAGCGAGACGTTCGCGATGATCCTGCTGGCCTACATGTTCGCGGCGGCCAGCTTCGTCAGTTCGGGAATCTCGGCCATCCTGCCGACCATGCTGGTTGCCTTCGGCGCGACGCCGGCGCAGGCCTTGCTTGCGGGCGCGTTGGTGGGACCCGCTCAGGTCGGAGCCCGTCTCCTCGAAGCCGGATGGCTCGGCCGCTTTCATCCGCTGTTCTCGGCACGGCTGGCGACATTGACGAACCCGATCGGTGTGATTGCGCTGGTCGCGGGCGGGCCACTGTTTGCGCCGGCCTTTGCCGTCTTGTACGGCGCGGGCAACGGCATCATCACCATCGCGCGCGGCACGTTGCCGTTGACGCTGTTTGGACCGGCCGGCTTCGGCAAGCGGGTCGGCGTGATCTCGCTGCCGTCCCGCGTCACCGGCGCCCTCGCGCCGCTGGTGCTGGGCCTGATGGTGGATCATATCGGCCGCGGCGCGCTGTGGATCAGCGCGCTCGCGTCCGTCTCCGCATTC
>NZ_JAEMSD010000395.1 GCF_016462955.1 Bradyrhizobium sp.
GTGCCTGACGCCGCCGGGCCGCCGATCTGGATCACCATCCGCAAGGCCGGCAAGCGCGCCGCCTGCAACTGTCCGGGCGTTGCACCCGCCAGTTCCGGCAGCAGCGTGTTGAGCATCTCCATGTAATCGCTGGTCTTGAACACGGTGGCGGTGACGATCGCCGCGCAGCCCACTTTCCGAAGCGCAAATTCCAGCTCGCTGAGGCGGTAGGCGGGATTGATCGTCACCAGGATCAGGCCGGCCTTGGCGGCGGCGAACTGGGTCAGCGTCCATTCCGGCCGGTTCAAGGACCAGATGCCGATCCGCTCGCCGCGGTCGAGCCCGAGCGCGAGAAAGCCTGCGGCAAGTGCGTCGACGCGCTCGGCGAATTCTCTCCAAGTCCATCTGACGCCGTGGCTGGGCGAGACCAGCGCCTCGCGGCTTCCCCAGCGCCGCACCGCATGGTCCAGGCTGCGGCCAATGGTTTCGCCGAGCAGCGGCGTGTCCGAGATGCCGCAAACGTAGCTGTCCGCTTTATCAGCCAAGTGGAAATCCCCCGTCAAAATCCCCAGCATGCTCTCTCAGTCGTCATGCCCGGGCTGCCCCGGGCATGACGTGTGGAGAGCGCCTTCCTATCACGCCGCCTTCTGCCCGCTCCCCGCGTCGAGGCCGGCATAGACCCCGCGCTCGAAACCCGCGAACGCCTCCAGGCACTTCGCGTCGCCGAACGGCAGCAGTTGCATCAGGATCACGCCGGTGACATCGCGCGCGGGATCGATCCAGTAATAGGTGTTGGCCAAGCCCGCCCAGGCGAGGCTGCCGGCGCTGCGGCCCTCGGCCGTCTTGGCGGTGTTGATCATGAAGCTGAGGCCCCATTTCTTCACCTGCTCCGGATAGAGATCGACGTCGTTGGTGTACATCGGCGCCGCCGTGGTCATCTTGGTCATGTTGAGATCGCCCATCTGGTTCTGGCTCATCATGGCGATCGTGTCGGCCTTCAGCACCTGATTGCCGTTGCCGCGGCCCTTGTTCAGGATCATCTGGGTGAACTTGATGTAGTCGGCCGTAGTCGAGTAGAGGCCGCCGCCACCCATGTGGAATTCCGGCTCCTGCTCGAGCTCGAACGGGATGGAGGCGAGCTGGCCGTCCTCACCGCGCGCATGCATGCCGACCAGCCGCTTGCGCATGCTGTCGGTGATCTTGAAGGCGGTGTCGCCCATGCCGAGCGGGTTGAACAAATTGTCGCGCAGATAGGCGTCCAGCCGCTTTCCGCTGGCCGCTTCCACCGCCTTGCCGACGAAATCGATGTTGGTGCCGTACTCCCAGCGCGTGCCGGGATCCGACATGATCGGCGTCTTCAGGGCCGCGTTCTGGCAGGTGGTGATGGCGGGGATGCCGTTCTTGTCCAGATAGACCGCGAGATCGCCGTTCCACATATTGTAACAGAAGCCGGCGGTGTGGGTCATGAGCTGGCGCAGCGTGATCGGCCCTTTGGCCGGGCGCAGCTTCGCCTCGCCATTGGCGTCGAAACCTTCGAGCACCTGCGGATTGGCGAGATCGGGCAGCACATCGCCGATCGGCGCATCCAGCGACAGCTTGCCCTGCTCGACCAGCTGCATCGCGCCCGCCGTCGTCACTGCCTTTGTCATCGATGCGATCCAGAACACGCTGTCGGCGGTCATCGGATCGGGCTTGGACAGGTCGCGCTTGCCGAACGCGCCCTGGTACAGCACGTCGTTACCGCTGGCGGCGATGGCGACGACGCCGGGAATCTCCTTGGCCTCGCTCTTCTGACGCAGAATCTCGTCGATCTCGGCTTTGCTCTGCATGGGTTTCCTCGGGTTTGATTATTGTTGGAAGCGATCGATTGTCCTCCCGGATGTCCGGCACGGCAAGCGCCATCTATGGACCTGCACCGGTCGCGATGTCGTGACTTGACGGTCTTGATCCAACGCAGGACGACAACGAAGCTGAGCGCGTCTGCTCTTTTACAATTTGAGGTAGATTGTCGTACCTCGTCTCACCTTTGATGGGTTTCTCGCGACAAGCTTCGTGGCGTTCGGGCCCTTGAAACATTTCGTGAGCTGCCGCGTTCAGCACCTGGCCCGATCCGCGGGCCGACAAGACTTGATGCAAATGTTGCCGGCCGTGGATGGGCGGCGAGGGGGACCTCAGATGATTTCGACCTGGAGCGAATGGAAGCGCTATCCCCGTCCCGGACGGGGCGAGAACCTGGAGGCGCCGATTTTGCCGGGGATCTACGAGGTCCGCGTCGCCGGCACCGGCGCACTCTACTCCTTCGGGGCGGTGGACAATCTGGCGCAGGCGCTGGCACTGTTGCCGGTCGGCTCGAAATCATGGTTCGGCCGCCGCGACACGTCTCATGTCCCCGATCTCGAATACCGGACCTGCGCGACCTCGTCGAAAGCCGATGCCAAGGCCGCCGCCGAACGGATGATCGGCCGCCGCGAGACCTATATGAGCGGCGCGGCGTAATCACGGACAGCATCTGCTTCCGCGTTCGCGGTGCCCACCTCTCCCCGCTGGGGAGAGGTGAACAACCAGCCGCTCCCAGCTCTCATCTGACGTGCGTTGCGGGGCGGTGCATTGCGCACCGTCTGTCCCTATATTGCGGCCGATCCGATCGCCGCCAGGGAGAAACGCCATGACCCAGACCGCCGCCGCACGCGCCCCGCAAGCCACCGCCACCCTCCGTGACCGGCTGAAGGACCCTTCGCTGCTGAAGGAGGCCTGCTACATCGATGGCGCCTGGGTCGGCACGCCGGTCTTCGCCGTCAACAATCCCGCGACCGGCGCCGAGCTCGCCAAGGTTCCGCAGCTTGGCGCGGATGAGACGACCAAGGCGGTCGAGGCCGCCGAACGTGCCTTTCCGGGCTGGGCCAAGCACACGGCCAAGCAGCGCTCCAACATCCTGCGCAAATGGTTCGAGCTGATCACGGCCAACCGCGAGGACCTTGCGCTGATCCTCACCTCCGAACAGGGCAAGCCGCTCACCGAGGCGCTCGGCGAGGTCGATATCGGCGCGGCCTATATCGAATTCTTCGCCGAGGAAGCCCGCCGCGTCTATGGCGAGACCATCCCGACACAGCGGCCCGATGCGCGCCTGCTCGCAATTAAGCAGCCGATCGGCGTCTGCGGCGCCATCACGCCGTGGAACTTCCCGAACTCGATGATCACGCGCAAGGTTTCGCCGGCGCTCGCGGCCGGTTGCACCGTCGTGCTCAAGCCCGCCAACGAGACGCCGCTGTCGGCGCTGGCGCTGGCGGTGCTCGCCGAGAAGGCCGGCATCCCCAAGGGCGTGCTCAACATCATCACCGGTGATGCGCCCCCGATCGGCAAGGTGCTGTGCGAGCACCCGGCCGTGCGCTTCGTCGGCTTCACCGGCTCGACCGCCGTCGGCAAGATTCTTTATCAGCAGGCGTCCGTCGGCGTGAAGCGGCTCGGCCTCGAGCTCGGCGGCAACGCGCCGTTCATCGTGTTCGACGACGCCGACGTCGATGCCGCCGTCGAGGGCGCGATCGTCTCGAAGTATCGCAACATGGGCCAGACCTGCGTCTGCGCCAATCGCATCTACGCCCAGGACAAGGTCTACGACGAGTTCGTGCAGAAGCTCTCGAAGAAGGTCGCGGCGATGAAGCTCGGCGACGGCACCGAGAACGGCGTGACGCAAGGACCGCTGATCAACATGAAGGCGGTCGACAAGGTCGAGCGCCACATCGCGGATGCCGTCAAGCGCGGCGCCAAGGTCGTGACCGGCGGCAAGCGCAGCGAGCTCGGTCGCTCCTTCTTCGAGCCAACCGTGCTGGCCGACGTCAAGCCGGACTCGCTGGTGTCGCAGGAGGAGACCTTCGGCCCGCTCGCGCCGGTGATCCGTTTCAAGGACGAGGCCGACGTGATCGCGATGTGCAACGCCTCGCCGTTCGGTCTTGCGTCGTACTTCTATTCCCGCGATCTCGGCCGCGTCTGGCGCGTCGCCGAAGCGCTGGAAACCGGCATGGTCGGCGTCAATACCGGCCTGATCACCACCGAAGTCGCGCCCTTCGGCGGCGTGAAGGAAAGCGGCCTCGGCCGCGAAGGCTCGCGTCACGGCATGGAAGAATATGTCGAGATCAAATACGTGATGATGGCGGGGGTGTGAGGGCATCGTCATCTTCACACGTCATGGCCGGGCTTGACCCGGCCATCCACGTCTTAGCTGCAGCACGAAGAACGTGGATGCCCGGGACAAGCCCGGGCATGACGAAGGCTCATGCGGGCGACGCGTCGACTACCGCCGCAGCACCGCGATCGTCCGGTTCGCAAACGTGAGCCGCTCGGCCATGACTGACACGAAATACGTCAGCAGCTTGTGACTGAGCGCGGGATCTTCGTCATTGATCGCGTCGAACTGGTGGCTGTTGAGAACGTAGAGCACGCTGTCGACTTCGGCCTGGATCGTCGCGCTGCGCGGCGTGTGCGACACCAGGCCCATCTCGCCGATCGTGGTGTAGCGGCCGAGGCTGCGCACGCGGGTGCTGCGACCGTCTTCGGCGGGCACCATCACCCCGACGCGTCCCTCGAGGATGAAATGCATGGAATCGGCGGGGTCGCCGGCCTGCACGATGACCTCGCCGGCCTCGACCTCGATGCGCTGGCAGCGGTGGATCAGTTCGTCGGCATGCTTCTCGCTGCCGAGTATCCTCGTGAACCAGTCGCGCAGGCTGGCTTCTTCCCGCACCAGGCCCTGATGCTGCGAGATGATCTCGTTCTCGCACCATTCCAGCGCATGATCGAGCTCGGGAATGATGGTGACGCCTTCGCCGACGAAGTCGCTCGAGCGCAGCACCTTTTCGGCTGCGGTCGGCAGGTGCACCAGGATGAGCTCGACGCCGAGATCGGCCGCGATCCGCTTGATCTGGGCGAAGCTGTAGGCCGCCGACGAATCGACGCCGGTGACGAGCTTGAAGTCGAACAGCAGGTAGCGGCACTCCGGACGCTCCTGAAGCAGGCGCTTGACGTGCTGGTAGAGCCGGTTGGCGGAGCCGAAGAACAGATAGCTCTGCAGGTTGAGCCCCTGGATTTGACCGCCATGCGCCAGCAGCACCTCCTGGTCGTCGCGCGAGCGATCGAGCGAGGAACGGTATTCCGAGCCGTCGAAGCTGTACTTGATCGACTCCACCCGCGCCGCGCTGAACGCAAAGGTCGCGCAGCCAATGATCACGCCGATCAAAATACCCGGCACGAAGCCCCAGGTGACGATGATGACGATAATGGCGATCAGCGAGAGATATTCGAGCTTCGAAAGCCGCCTGCGGGATTCGACGATCCATTTGTGCAGCTGGTCGGCGCCGAGATAGAGCAGCAATCCGCCGAGGACGAATTTCGGGATGTAGCCGAGCAGCTCGGGGGCGACCGCCAGCACCAGCAGCGACAAGGCGGAGACGGTGAGGCCGGACAAGCGGCCACGGCCGCCGCTGGAGAAATTGAGGATCGTGCGGCTGACCGAGATGCAGCCGGCATAGCCGCCGAGCAGGCCGGTCAGCATGTTGGCCGCGCCGGTGACGTTCAGCTCGCGCTCCAGATTGGCCTCGCGATGCACGGCCACCTCGATGCCGGTGGTGTTGAACAGCGTGCTTGATGCGGTGACGAAGATGACGGCGACGAGATTGCCCAGCAGGTCCGGCACCGCGAACCAGGGATATCGAACGAGGCCGTCGGTGTGCCAGGGCACCGTGAAGGAAGCGGCCGGCGGCGGCCGGAAGGTCCAGCCGAGCGCGCGGGCATCATCGGGCGAGATGCCGGAGATCCAGAACGCCAGATGCGCCGTGAGCACGCCGCCGATCAGGATGATCGGGAGTCCGAGCGGCCCGCGCGAGCGATGCCAGGTCAGGTACAGCACCAGCGCCATGGCGCAGGCCGCGCCCAGCTCCGAGAGGGCGACACCGTCGACCAAGCGCGTCAGCGTGGCGAGCTGCACGGGATGATCGGTGATCACCCGGATCGCACCCATGACGATCAGCAGCCCGGTGGCACCGAGGAAGCCGCCGACCACGGGATAGGGCACGTAGCGGATGGCGCGGCCCATCCGGGTCAGGCCCAATCCGCACAACGCGACGCCCGTCAGCACCGTGGACAGGCACAGCGTGATCAGCACGGGTGAGAGCAGCGATGTCGACGGGTCGGCCGCCACGACGCGTTCGACCAGCGAGGTCGCCAGGATACCCGTCACCGCGGCGGTCGAGCTGTCGGGCGCGGCAATCGCGAAGCGCAGGGAGCTGCCGAGCGCGATGACGGCTGCAAGCACCGCGGAGCTGATGAAAGTCGCCGCGATCCCGTAGGATAAATAGGGCGACAAGGGCCCGGCGAAGATCAGCAGCGAATAGGACAGTCCGAACGTGACGGTCAGGACGCTGGCGGCACTTCCGCCCAATATATCG
>NZ_JAEMSD010000396.1:0-3871 GCF_016462955.1 Bradyrhizobium sp.
ACCTCGATCGACAAGCCGCAATACGGCTCCGGCGACACCATGACCGTGTCGGTCAATGTCCGCAGCGCCGGCAAGCTCACGATCAACGTGCTCGGCGAGCGGCTGCTGACGACACAGACCATCGACGTCAAGGAAGGCACCGCCCAGGTGAAGCTCCCGATCGGCAAGGATTGGGGCACCGGCGCCTATGTGGTGGCGACGCTGCGTCGTCCGCTCGATGCGGCGGCCCAGCGCATGCCGGGCCGCGCGATCGGGCTGAAATGGTTCGGCATAGACAAGCAGGCCCGCACCTTGCAGGTGAAGTTGACGCCGCCGGCGCTGATCCGCCCCAATGCGGCGTTGAAGATCCCGGTCAAGCTCGACGGGCTCAACCCGGGCGAGGACGCCAAGGTCGTCGTCGCCGCGGTCGACGTCGGCATCCTCAATCTCACCAACTACAAGCCGCCGGCGCCGGACGACTATTATCTCGGCCAGCGCCGTCTGTCCGCGGAGATCCGCGATCTCTACGGGCAGCTGATCGACGGCATGTCGGGCACGCGCGGCCAGATCAAATCCGGCGGCGACGCCGCTGGCGAGCTCCAGGGTTCGCCGCCCGCGCAAAAGCCGCTGGCGCTGTATTCGGGCATCGTCACGGTCGCCGCCGACGGCACGGCCGAAGTGAGTTTCGACGTTCCGGAGTTCGCGGGCACTGCGCGCGTGATGGCAGTGGCGTGGACCGCGACCAAGCTCGGCCGCGCCAACACCGACGTCGTGATCCGCGACCCCGTGGTGCTGACGACGACGCTGCCCCGCTTCCTGCTCAACGGCGATCGCGGCACCGTCAATCTCGAGATCGACAATGTCGAGGGTCCGGCTGGCGACTACGTCATCAACGTGAAGACCGGCGGCCCGGTGAAAATGACCGGCAATCCCGCCACCACGGTGAAGCTCGCCGCCAAGCAGCGCAACGCGTTCGCGCTGGCGATCGACGCAACGGCCGCGGGGCCGGCGACGCTCGACGTCGACATCAAGGGGCCGAACGGCCTTGCCCTCGCGCGGCACTATGCGCTCGACGTCAAGGCGGCGACGCAGGTGCTGGCACGGCGCTCCATCCGCACCCTGGCGAAGGGCGAGAGCCTCACGCTGACCGCCGACATGTTCTCCGACCTCGTGCCGGGCACCGGCAGCGTCTCGGTTTCGGCGAGCCTGTCGACCGCACTCGATGCGGCGACGATCCTGAAAGCGCTCGATCGCTATCCCTATGGCTGCTCGGAGCAGATCACGAGCCGGGCCATGCCGCTGCTGTATGTCAACGACCTCGCCGCCGGCGCGCATCTGGCCATGGACACCGAGGTCGACCAGCGCATCCGCGACGCCATCGAGCGGCTCCTGGCGCGCCAGGGCTCGAACGGCTCGTTCGGGCTGTGGTCGGCCGGCGGCGACGATGCCTGGCTGGACGCCTATGTCACGGACTTCCTGACCCGCGCCCGCGAGAAGGGGTTTGCGGTCCCGGACGTGCTGTTCAAGAACGCGCTCGACCGCATCCGTAACTCCGTCGTCAATGCCGACGAGCCGGAGAAGGATGGCGGCCGCGAGCTCGCCTACGGCCTCTACGTGCTCGCACGTAACGGCGCGGCCCCGATCGGCGATCTCCGCTATCTCGCCGACACCAAGCTGAACAACCTCGCAACGCCCATTGCGAAGTCGCAGCTTGCGGCGGCGCTGGCGCTGGTCGGCGACCGCAACCGCGCCGAGCGGGTCTATGGCGCGGCGCTCGACAGCCTCGCGCCGAAGCCGGCGCTGGAGTTCGGCCGCACCGACTACGGCTCGCAGCTGCGCGATGCCGCAGCGCTGGTCTCGCTTGCCAGCGAAGGCAATGCGCCGAAGGCGACGCTGACCCAGGCGGTGTCGCGGGTCGAGACCGCGCGCGGGCTCACGCCCTACACCTCCACGCAGGAGAATGCGTGGCTGGTGCTGGCGGCGCGGGCGCTCGCCAAGGAGAACCTCTCGATCGAGGTCGACGGCCAGCCGGTCAAGACCGCGCTTTATCGCAGCTACAAGGCGGATACACTGAGCGGCAAGCCGATGAAGATCACCAATACCGGCGACGCGCCGGTGCAGGCGGTGGTCTCGGTATCCGGCTCGCCGGTGACGCCGGAGCCTGCGGCATCGAACGGCTTCAAGATCGAGCGGAATTACTTCACGCTCGACGGCAAGCCGGCCGACATCAGCAAGATCAAGCAGAACCAGCGCTTTGCGGTGGTGCTGAAGATCACCGAGGCCAAGCCGGAATACGGTCACATCATGGTGGCGGACTATCTGCCGGCCGGCCTTGAGATCGACAATCCGAGGCTGGTCTCCTCCGGAGACAGCGGCACGCTGGACTGGATCGAGGACGGCGAGGAGCCCGAGAATACCGAATTCCGCGACGACCGCTTCACGGCGGCCGTCGACCGGGCCTCGGACTCCAAGTCGGTGTTCACCGTCGCCTATATCGTGCGCGTGGTCTCGCCGGGCAAATACGTGCTGCCGCAGGCCTATGTCGAGGACATGTACAATCCCTCGCGCTATGGCCGGACCGGCACGGGCAGTGTCGAGGTGCGGGCGGCGAAGTGAGCGAGAAGTAAGTGAGATGAGCGATGTCGAGCCACATACACCGTCGTCATGCCCGGGCTTGACCCGGGCATCCACGGCCGCGCCGGCGGTGGGTGTTGGCGTGGATGGCCGGGTTAAGCCCGGCCATGACGGAGCAAGGAGCGGGGGGCTTCGCATCCTCTCCGCCCTCGCACTCACTTTCATCCTCGCCATCATCGGCTTCGTCGGCTGGGTCTACTCCCTCGGCCCGCTCCCGCTCGACGAAGCCCGGCAAGTCTCCACCACCATCGTCGATCGCAACGGCAAGCTGCTGCGCGCATATGCCATGGCCGACGGGCGCTGGCGGCTGCCGGTCGATGCCAAGGTCAACGTGGATCCGACCTACCTGAAGCTGCTGTTCGCCTATGAGGACCAGCGCTTCCACGCCCATAACGGTATCGACCCCTTGGCGCTCGGGCGCGCGGCGTTGCAGCTCGGAACGCGCGGACACATCGTCTCGGGCGGCTCCACCATCAGCATGCAGCTGGCGCGGCTGATGGAGCCGCGGCGGCAGCGTTCGCTCTATGCCAAGCTCCGGCAGATGGTGCGCGCGATCGAGCTGGAGCGGACGCTGAGCAAGGAGCAGATCCTCGATCTCTATCTCGCGCTCGCGCCCTATGGAGGCAATCTCGAGGGCATTCGCGCCGCCTCGCTCGGCTATCTCGGCAAGGAGCCGAAGCGACTGTCGCTGGCGGAAGCGGCGCTCCTGGTCGCACTGCCGCAATCGCCGGAGACGCGCCGCCTCGACCGTCATCCCGAGGTCGCGCGCAAGGCTCGCGACCGCGTGCTCGACCGCATGGTCGAGGAGAAAATCGTCAGCGCAGAAGACGCCAGGCAGGCGAAGGCCGTGCCCGTGCCGAAGCTGCGCAAGCCGATGCCGATCCTTGCCCCGCATGCGTCGGACACCGCGCTGTCGGTCGTGAAGGACAAGCCGGTCATCAAGCTGACGCTCGATGCGAACCTGCAGAAGGTGCTGGAGCCGCTGACGCGCGACCGCGCCCTTGCGCTCGGGCCCAACATCTCGGTCGGCATCATCGTTGTCGACAACGAAAGCGGCGACGTGCTCGCCCGCGTGGGCTCGGCCGATTATTTCGACGAGAGCCGGGCGGGGCAGGTCGACATGACGCGCGCGGTGCGCTCGCCGGGCTCGACGCTGAAGCCCTTCATCTACGCTTTGGCCATCGACCAGGGCCAGTTGCATCCCGCCACAGTGCTGCGCGATGTGCCGAGCGCCTACGGCGCCTACACGCCGGAGAAC
>NZ_JAEMSD010000396.1:3881-6412 GCF_016462955.1 Bradyrhizobium sp.
CTCGACGCTGAAGCCCTTCATCTACGGGCTCGCCTTCGAGGACGGCTTCGTCCATCCGGACAGCCTGATCGACGACCGGCCGGTTCGCTTCGGCTCCTACGCGCCGGAAAATTTCGACATGACTTTCCAGGGGACGGTGCCCGTGAGGAAGGCGCTGCAATTGTCGCTGAACGTGCCTGCCATCGTGTTGCTCGATCGCGTCGGCTCCAGCCGGCTGACCTCGCGGTTGCGGCAGGCCGGCGGCAATATGGTTTTGCCCAAGGACGAGACGCCGGGCCTTGCCATGGGCCTCGGCGGCGTCGGCGTCACGCTCCAGGACCTCGCCCAGCTCTATGCGGGTTTCGCCCGTCTCGGCACCACCAAGCCGCTGCGTGAGGTCGTGACTGAACAGGACGACCGCGAGCCGCTCCGGCTGCTGGATCAGGTCGCGGCCTGGCAGGTCGGAAACGTGCTGCTGGGGACGCCTCCCCCGGAGAACGCCGCCCATAACCGCATCGCCTTCAAGACCGGCACGTCCTACGGCTATCGCGACGCCTGGTCGGTCGGCTTCGACGGCCGTATGACCATTGCCGTCTGGGTAGGCCGTCCGGACGGCGCGCCGGTTCCCGGCCTGATTGGGCGCGTCGCCGCGGCGCCCATCCTGTTCGACGCCTTCGCGCGGACCGGCAAAACGCTCGCCCCGTTGCCGAAGCCACCAAGGGGAACCCTGGTGGCAAGTAATGCCAAGCTGCCGCTGCCCCTGAAGCGGTTCCGCCCGGTCGGGGAACTGGTACGCACCGGGGGCGAGCAGGCGCTGCACATTCAGTTTCCCCTCAACGGCTCGCGGATCGACGTCGATCGATCGGGTGGCCGGGAGAGCGCAGCCATGCCGGTCAAGGTCGCCGGCGGCGTGCTGCCCATGACCATCATGGTTAACGGCACCGCGCTCGGCGAGATCGACGGACGGCGCCAGCGGCTGATCGATCCGCCGGGTCCGGGCTTTGCCCGGCTCACTGTGATCGACGCCACGGGCGCGGCGGACACAGTCGTCATTCGAATTCAATGACCCTGCCTCAAGCGGTTGTGGCGATGACGGTTTCAGCGTAAGCGGAACCAATGGCCGAGACCTATCCAAGCCCCCGTTTTGGAGCCCCCCGCGAACCGAAATCCCCCGCAAATCCGGGCAGCGGGCTCGTGCGCATGCTCGACATCGTCACGGCCAGCCATGCGCGCGCGGTCGCCTTCCTCGTGCTGTGTGCGCTGCTGCTGTTCCTGCCGGGCTTTTTCACCATCCCGCCGATCGACCGCGACGAAGCACGCTTCGCCCAAGCCACCAAGCAGATGGTGGAGAGCGGCGACTACGTCGATATCCGCTTCCAGGAAGACGTCCGCTACAAGAAGCCGATCGGCATCTACTGGCTGCAATCGGCGGCGGTCGAAGCCGCCGCGGCGTTGAAGCTGCCCAAGGCGGAATTGCGGATCTGGGTCTACCGCCTGCCGTCGCTGATGGGAGCGATCGGCGCCGTGCTCATGACCTATTGGGCCGCGCTCGGCTTCGTCACGCGGCGCGCCGCGGTGCTGGCGGCGCTGATGATGTGCGCCTCCGTGCTGCTCGGTGTCGAGGCTCGCCTGGCCAAGACCGACGCCATGCTGCTGCTCTGCGTCGTCGCTGCGATGGGCGCGATGGCACGGGCCTATCTGTCCTGGCAGCGGGCCGAGGACGAGGTCCGTCCGCCATGGAGCTGGCCGGCGATCTTCTGGACCGCGCTGGCTATGGGCATCCTGATCAAAGGTCCGCTGATCCTGATGTTCGCGGGGCTGACCATCGTGGTGCTCGCGATCCAGGACCGCGATGCCTCGTGGCTGTGGAAGCTGCGCCCGGTCTGGGGCCTGATGTGGATGCTGGTGCTGGTGCTGCCTTGGTTCGTTGCGATCTTCTGGCGTGCCGGGGAAACCTTCTTCACCGACTCCGTCGGCGGCGACATGCTCAGCAAGCTCGGTGCCCAGGAATCTCACGGTGCCCCGCCAGGGCTGTATCTGGCGCTGTTCTGGATCACCTTCTGGCCAGGTGCGCCGCTCGCGGCGATGGCGGCGCCCGCCGTGTGGCGGGCGCGGCGCGAGCCGGGCGCGCAGTTCCTGCTGGCCTGGCTGATCCCGTCCTGGATCGTGTTCGAGGCGGTGCTGACCAAGCTGCCGCATTACGTGCTGCCGCTCTATCCGGCGATCGCGATCCTGACCGCAGGCGCGGTCGAGCGGCGTGTGCTGTCGCGGTCCTGGCTGATGCGCGGCGCGGCCTGGTGGTTCGCGATTCCGGCGGCGGCCTCCATCATCGCGGTGGTCGGCGCGGTGATACTGACGCGGCAGCCGGCCTTCGTGGCCTGGCCCTTCATCGCGGCATCGCTGATTTTCGGCTTGTTCGCCTGGTGGCTCTACGACAACAACCGCGCCGAGCGCTCGCTGCTCAACGCGCTGGTCGCCGCCTTGATGCTGGCGGTGGTGGTCTACGGCATCGTGCTGCCGTCGTTGACCCCGCTGTTTCCGAGCATCGAGAT
>NZ_JAEMSD010000042.1 GCF_016462955.1 Bradyrhizobium sp.
ATTTCTGACAGGAGTATCGCCATGCAGCGCTTGACCGAACAGATCCTTGAGCATGCGACGCGGCTGCCAGAGGGCACGCCCGTCGCGGCTAAGAGCTTGCTTCACCTCGGCAATCGTGCCGCGGTGGACCAGGCCCTGTCGCGCCTGGCCGAGCGGGAACAACTGATCCGGGCTGGACGTGGTGTTTACCTCCTGCCGGTCACGAGCCGGTTTGGGACCAGAGCGCCGTCCGTGGAACAGGCGGTCGAGGCGCTCGCCGCCCAGCGCGGTGAGGTTATCGTCTCGAGCGGCGCGGCCGCCGCCAATAGCCTCGGGCTGACGACGCAGGTGCCGGTCCGATCCGTCTATCTGACGTCGGGGCGCACCCGGAGGATGAGCCTTGGCAAGCAGACCGTCGAGCTTCGCCACGCACCTCGCTGGCAGCTCGCCATGCCACATCGGCCGGCGGGTCAGGCGGTGCGAGCACTCGCCTGGCTCGGGCCAGAGAAAGCCGAGGCAGCGCTCAAGACCCTGAAGCGGAAGCTGCCGCCTGCCGCCTTCAACGAGCTGGTGGCCGCGGCCCCTCAGCTTCCAACCTGGCTCGCGCGCAGCGTGGGGAAGGTCGCGCATGGCTGACGCGTTCCTCCTCCTTCCGGCCGAGGATCGCCGGGAAGCCTTGAGCGTCGCTGCCGACCGCTCGGGCCGACCGGCGCACCTTCTTGAGAAGGATGCGTGGGTGGTTTGGGCGCTGGCGACGATCTACGGGTCGCCGCTCGGCGAACATCTCGTCTTCAAGGGAGGTACTTCGCTTTCGAAAGCCTATCGGGTGATCCGGCGGTTTTCCGAGGACGTGGACCTGACCTACGACATTCGCGCGCTCGCCCCTGACCTCGTCGGAGACAATGGCGAAGCGCTGCCGAAGACACGGAGCGAGGAAAAGCGCTGGACGAGTGCAGTGCGCGAGCGCCTGCCGCAATGGGTGGTTGGGGCCGTTCAGCCGGTCATAGCCGAGGCGTTGGCGGCCGGACCGCTGTCTGCGGCGATCCGGGTCGACGGTGAGAAGCTCTTTATCGACTATGAGGCGACGACGGCAGGCTCGGGATATGTCTCGCCGAGCGTCATGCTCGAATTCGGCGCGCGCTCAACAGGCGAGCCAGCGAGCCTGCGTGATGTCGTCTGCGATGCTGCCGGGATGGTGGATAGCGTGGTCTTTCCAACCGCTCGGCCAAGGGTCATGCATGCCGAGAGGACGTTCTGGGAGAAGGCGACCGCGATCCACGTCTTCTGCCTGCAGGAACGACTCCGCGGTGATCGCTTCGCGCGGCACTGGCATGACGTCGTGCGTCTCGATGAAGCCGGCTTTGCGACCGCTGCCTTCGCGGATCGCGAGCTGGCCAACGCCGTGGCCCGCCATAAGACGATGTTCTTCGCCGAGAAGGCCGCGGACCGCTCTCAGATTGACTACGCCGTAGCCGTGAACGGCGGATTGCAGCTTGTCCCAGCCGGCGACGGCGCCGAAGCTCTCGCAGAAGATTACGCGCGGATGGTCGACGATGGGCTCCTCCTTGAGGAAGCCGAGCCTTTCGAGACGCTCATGGAGCGATGCGCAGACATAGCCGCGCGAGCGAACAGCGCGGCAGAATAAGAAAAACGGGGCTGGGAGGCGGCGGGTGTACATTTCCGAAATCTACGCGAGCGGCTTCCGGTGCTTTGATCCGAACGCTCCGTTGCAGTTGAAGCTCTCACCGGGTCTCAATATCCTCGCGGGGCCGAACGACGCCGGGAAGAGCGCGATCATCGACGCCGCCCGCTATGTCCTTTGGACACGCGGCGACGATTATATCCGCCCCGACGAACACGATTTCCATGTCGGCGCGGACGGCATCCGTGGATGCGACTTCATCGTTCGCTGCACGTTCGACAACCTCAACGCAGACGAAGAAGCCCGCTTTCTCGAATGGTGCACCAACGAAAAGGGACAGCTTCGGCTGCACGTTTGCATGCGCGGCGCTAGGCGCGTCGCACCAGGCGGCGGCAGCATCATCTCCAGCCAGCACCGTGCTGGCGCCGAAGGCGAAGGGCTACCGCTCGACGGAGAGCTGCGGGAGTACCTGAAAGCCACCTACCTCAAGCCGTTGCGCGACGCCGAGCGCGAGATGCGAGCAGGGCGCCGGTCGCGCCTCTCGCGCATTCTCGGCGCGATGCCCACCATGGGGCCGCAGAGCAAGCCGGCGGCGCCGGGCGCCAACGCTACGCTCCACGACACGCTCGCTGCCGCGGACACGGCGGTCCGAGGCAACCCCGCCGTGGGAGGCGTCGCCAGCAGCGTAAACACCGATTTTCTCGACAAGCTGTCATTCGTGGATGATCGCCTCGTCGCGACGCTGGACCTGGGCGCGGGCGGTTCCTTCGATCAGATCCTCGAACGGTTCGAGCTCTATCTCAACGCCAAGGCAGGCGCCGAGCGCGTGCAGCGCGGATTGGGCTACAACAATCTGCTGTTCATGGCGGCCGAGCTGCTGTTGCTTCAGTCGCACCCCGACCAGGTCCCGTTCCTGCTGATCGAGGAGCCGGAAGCGCACCTGCATCCCCAGCACCAGACGCTGTTCATGGAGGTACTTGCAGCCCGCGCCGCCAAGCCGGACCCCAAGAAGGGCGAGACGCATCAACAGGTCCAGGTCCTGCTCACCACTCATAGCCCGCAGCTCGCGGCGGGCGCCGAGCTTGAGACCATGACGATGATCGTCGGTCACCGCGCCTTTCCGCTGGCAGCGGCGCACACCCGGCTTGAAGCGGACGACTACGAGTTTCTGCGCCGGTTCCTCGATGCGACCAAGGCTAACCTGTTCTTCGCCCGCGCGCTGATCGTCGTCGAGGGTGACGGCGAACATCTGTTGCTGCCCGCGATCGCCGAGAAGCTCGGACGTCCGCTCAGCCGATACGGCGTCTCGCTCGTCAATGTCGGTCACCGCGGCCTGTTCCGGTACAGTCGGATTCTGCAGCGCAGGACCGGGAACGCAATCCCGGTGCCCGTGGCGCTGATCCCTGACAGGGATATTCCGCCCGCTGAGGCGAAGGACCTCGTCGGTGGTCGGAAGACCGAGAACGAGCTGACGCAGGACGAGATCGCGGCGCGTCTGAAGACGCTGCGGCGCGACGTCGGAGATCCCGTCGATGCCTTCATCGCTGATAGTTGGACTCTCGAGTTCGATCTCGCGCTACGGCCCGAACTTGCCGAGAGCATTCACCAGGCGGTTCAGCTCGCCAAGACCAGCAGTGGTAAGCCCGAGCGGCTCGCGAAGATCGGGAAGCAGGCCAGCGAAACCTACGCGGGCTGGAAAGCGGCCGGGTGCTCTGCGACCGAGATTGCGGTCAAGATCTACCAGCCCGTCCATGACAAGGAAGCTTCCAAAGCCGAGGTCGCCGAGCAGCTTGCCGCCATACTGCGCCAACGCACCGATACGCCGGAGCAGATGCGCGAGCGGCTCCCGCCCTATCTGGTGCGCGCGATCGACTACGTGACGGGCGGCTATGTCCCCGGAGCGCCGGTGATTGCGGCCGAGCCGGAGGTGGGGGACATCAAGGTCGCTGCGATGGACGGCGCTGCGGCGGTGAAGGCGTAGCGTCATGTTCGAAATCCTGCCGCTCACGCCCGAACTGCTTGCCGAACTTGGTGACGAGCTGGGCGGCTGCGATTTCACCGATCCGAGCCAGATCGACTTCCTGGCGGAGGCCGCTCCCTGTGACGTGCAGGCGGCGCCCGGCAACGGCAAGACGACGCTGCTGGCGGCGAAGCTCGCGCTGCTTTCGCGCAACTGGACGACCCGCAGGCGGGGCGTCTGCGTCATCTCGCACACAAACGCCGCGCGAACGGAGGTCGAAGATTTGATCGCCCGTCATCCGACCGCGGCGCGGCTGATGACCTATCCTCATTTCACTGGCACGGTCACAGCCTTCATCAACCAGTATCTCGCCTTGCCCTACCTTCGAGGCCTGGGCTGGCACGTGCGCCAGATTGACGACGATGCCTTTGCGGCTGAGGCGTTGCGGCGGTATCCGAGTTGGCGCGTCCTCGACAACCTCGCCAAGAACCAAAAGCTCAAGCTGAAACGCAAGCTCGAGGAGTGGATTGCGCTTCTCGATCTTGACCCAGCCTTCACGGACACCTCCCCGGAGCCCAGCGCACTGGCCGTGCGCTGCCGCAAAGGGCAATGGGGCGCCCACACCGATTGTGGGAAGGCGCTTGAATCCCTCAAGGCCTCGATGGTCAAGAGCGGGCTCTATCGGTACGCCGACATGACCGCGCTCGCGCGGCGCGCACTCCTTGAAAACCCCACTCTCGCCGCGCGGCTTCGCGACCGGTTTCCGCTCGTCATTCTTGATGAGGCGCAGGACACACATGGCGACCAGCTCCGCCTGTTGGAGCATGTGTTTAAACAAGACGGAGCGGCGTTTCAGCGTCTCGGGGACAGCAATCAAACGCTATACGAGGACGAAGGAACAGCACCGGCCTATTGGACGCCAGGTCCAGGTTGCATCCCTCTGGATACGAGCCGCAGGTTCGGCGGGGAGATCGCCGGTTTCGCCAGCCGGCTGACCGCGCGCCAGGCTCAGACCATCGTGGGACTGGGCGCACGGCCGGCGTCGCGGGTGATGTTCCTATTTGACGAAGCTACGATCGGTGGGGTTCTCGGAGCCTTCGCCGACGAGGCACGAGCGCTGTGGGGCGGCGATTGCAGCACGCGCGACATCTGGGCAGTCGCGTCGCGTCACAATCTGGTCGGTAAGAAAGGGGCGTGGCAACCGAAAAGCCTCGTCGACTACCATCCCGCATATCGCAGCGAGGGCGGGTCTCGATCGAAAGCGAACCTGTTTTGCCGGCAGCTTCAGAAGGCTGCAGTCCACCACGCCGCCGCGCGCCCGCCCGCAGAGGTCAGTGAGATGCTCGCCGCGGGGATGTCTGGACTGGCGCGGGCTCATGGTTGGAAAGCGGCGAATGATCGTCCGATCACCGCGCACAATGTCTGGGCGGCGCTTGCGCACCGCGACGTCGCGTTGCCCCGCATCATACGTCGACTGTTGCGGGACCATGTGCTTGCCGGCGCTGCGGTGTGGGAAGAAGCGGCATGGCTGGCGTTCATGGAAGCGTTGCTACCGCTCTTCAATCCGCCTCCTCAGGGCTCCGAGGGCGATATTGCGGAGTTTTGCACCTTCGTCGCCGAGCAAAAGGCCGATCTTGCCGACCCCGAGCGCCGCTCCACGAAACAGGTTCAATTTGACGACCTCATATTGCGGCTGGGGTCGATCCACTCGGTCAAGGGCAAGAGCCTAGATGGCATTCTCGTCGTTGAAAGCGAGGTTTGGAAAGGCAGCAGTGCGGACGAGCAGTGCATTGACCTGACCGCGGTCCTTCCGCGTGCGTTCGGCGTTACCGACGAGCTCTTTACGGGGGTAAGGCTTACTGCCGCGACAAACGTCTTCGTGGGCGTGACCAGGCCGCGCGAGTTGCTAGGTCTCGCGCTGCGCAAATCCGAAGCAACGGTCCTGATAGGCCCCGCCACGGACCAAGGATGGAAACTTGTCGACCTGGTCGCGCAGGCTGCGGAGCTGAAGGAATGAGCGGGCCCGTGTCGACAGCGGGACTGGGGACGTCGACCAAGCTGATTGGTTTGACCAAGCATACGAAGCACGGCCACGTACCAAGCCCGGTCTCGCCGCACTTCGTGGCGCCGCCGGCGCAGCCGGCCCTGTCTTTCAACTCGATTGCCTTGGCCGCCGCCATCGCGAGGACGGCGACGACTTGGGATGATGCACCGGTCGTCCTACTCGACGGATTGCAGCAAAGTGCTCTGATCGAACTGGAGACTTTGCTCCAGGACGGATCGGCCTTTGCGCTCAAATCTCATTTCAAATTTCTCGCAGATACTGCCGGGTCGCAGTTTGCGGCCAAGGTCGGCGCCGGCATTGCCCACCTGTACATGGACGCTCTCGGCTACGCATGGCGAGCGAACGCGGCGTGTCTGTCCTCGTCGCTCGATCCCCATGCGGATTTCATTTACGAAGGTGGCAACGCGTCTGGCCACGGTGTTGTGCTCGCCGAGGCGCACGGTTCGTTCGCCAAAGATGCGAGCGCTGCTAAGATCGCGAATGCGGCGAAGAGAAAGTACGTCAAGCAGGTAAAACCCTTTGTCGCGAAGCCGTCGCCGTTCGGAGAGATCATCCACGGCTATTCAATTGCATTTGGGTCGAAGCCAACGGTAGCCGGGAGCTTCCTGGCCGTATCGGAGACGCGGATCTCGAGGCCGCGAAGAAGACCTCCACCGCCGAGCGTCCCGCAAAGAGGCGCGATACCAGAAGGCACGCCGGCGCCGATCGCTCTAGCGAGCCATCGCTCGAACTTTCTCTTGATGGGCGCACCCGGGGTGACGAATTGGATCGACTGGATTCGCTTGCCGGACTCCCCAGCTCCCGAGCGACATAACGTTTCGTTTCTTCGATTTGGCTATGCGGGTCGAACCTATTTGGCGACGCCTCCATGGCTTTTGCGGCCAGGCGGCCCGCCGTGGTGGATCGAGGATTTCTTCGATCATCCCGAGTGGTGGCGACTTGCTCGGCGCGCACGATTGTCGCCATCACGCCACCCTGGGTCTGACTTCGGCTGGTTCGCGATCGAGGAGAAGGCAGGAGGCGAATTCTTAAATGCGCTGAGCAATGCGATCCGCGACAGAGAGGCGGGTCTGTCTGCAACGATGAGGCTTCCAACCTTCGAGCCGACGGGCTTTGCGCTCTCCGCGGGAGATCGCATTGCCGGAGCCGACGCTGACGAGCCTTATCAGTATGCGCTTTTCCGCGACGGCTTGGCCCTGCTGGGCAAGCCTTTCCGAGGGCGGCCGCGCGATGTGGTTGTCTGGTCGCCAGATGGAGGGATGGTGCTCGGATGACGCTGCTGCAGGTCGCGTCGCAGAGCGCACTATGTTATGAGTTCGTGACGGTACTTTATTGGTTCGCAGCGAGGCCCATCCACATCACCGAAAATGGGTCCTGAGAGGCGATCGATCTCGATAGATACCGAAACCGCACAAAAAAATTTTCGTGCGAATTTCCCTTTGAAATCAACACCGTAATATTTTGACGGCCCGAGGGTCGGCTTTCAGCATCGAAGACAAGAAAAAACCTAGCTAGATCAATGGCCTATCGTGGTTTAAAACAATCGAGTGGGAGTAGGGGGGCGTATTGATCCAGGTGGTGCGACGGTACTTTCTCGAGCGGTGAGATCGACTGCGTCGTTCACATGCGCCGAAACAATCGATAGGTGTCGATCGGTTCACGGGAATACTGCCCGCGTGTGAACTGTAACAGCTCTGCGGCGTTGAAGGTGGGTGCAAATCTCCTCCCTAGCGCCAGAACCTTACATCCTGATCCTGACCGGAGCGGGTCTGCTCATTGCGCTCGTCGCTTGGCTACCGCTCGCCCTGAAGCGGCTGCCGCTGTCTCTGCCGATCGTCTGCATTGGGATCGGTGCTGCTATCTTCTCGCTGCCGGCAGTCACGCTCCGGCCACTGCCGCTCAATTACCCCGACTTCACGGAGCGTTTCACCGAGTTCGTCGTGATCATTGCGCTGATGGGGGCCGGCCTGAAGCTCGATCGCCCGTTCAGCTGGCGAAAGTGGAGCGTCACCTGGCGGCTGCTGGCGATCACGATGCCGATCGGAATCCTGGCAATCACGGCATTGGGCGGGTGGATGCTGGGTCTGTCCTGGATCGCGGCGCTGCTGCTGGCGGCAAGCCTGGCGCCGACCGATCCGGTGCTGGCGTCCGACGTTCAGGTCGGGCCTCCCAAGACCGGGGAAGAGGATGAGGTTCGCTTCGGCCTCACATCCGAGGCCGGCTTGAACGACGGCTTCGCCTTTCCGTTCGTGCATCTTGCGATCGCCCTCGGTTTGGCGGCGACGACGGGGGAGCCATGGGCGGGGAAGTGGCTGCTTTACAACGTGGTGTGGGAGATTGCCGCCGGCCTGATCGGTGGCTGGCTCATTGGCCGGCTGTTCGGCTGGCTCACGTTCCACGTCCCCGCCGACACCAAGCTGTCCAGGACGGGAGACGGTCTGATCGCAATATCGGCCACGTTCGTTTCTTACGGCGTGACCGAAATCATCCACTGCTACGGCTTCCTCGCCGTTTTCGTCACCGCACTGACCTTGCGCCGATCGCACCGCGATCACGAGTTCAACCGGCAGATGCACGACATCACCGAGCAGGTCGAGCGGCTGGCCATGATGGTCCTGCTGCTGCTGTTCGGCGGGGCGCTCGTCAGCGGCTTGCTGCGCCCGCTTCATCTGGTGGACGTGGCTGCCGCGGTTGCGATCCTGCTCATCATCCGGCCGATCGGCGGGTTGATTGCGCTGGCTGGATTCGAGGCTCGCTTTTCGGAGAAGATGACGCTGGCCTTCTTCGGAATCCGAGGCGTGGGTTCCTTCTACTATCTGGCCTATGGACTCAATCATATGGAGTTAACCGTCGGCGAGCGGCTGTGGGCTATCGTTGGCCTCGTAGCGCTCTTGTCGATTCTCCTTCACGGACTCACTGTTACGCCGGTCATGCGACAACTCGACAGGAGTCAGGGTCGGGATCCGGACGCCGATGATGCGGCTCCGCCGCCAAGCGCGCAACGACCGGCGTCGGCCTAGGATCGAACGATGCTCGGCGGCGGCGCTTTGACGCCGCGAGGACCCATTCGCGCGTCGAACTCAATCGCAGCTGCGCGGGGGTAGGACATTCCGACGTCTTGAGACCGTGTTGTCCCGACTGTAACGTCAAGCACACGGTCCGCAGAATGCCTAAAACTCTCGACATCTGATGATCGAGGAGTTGGAACCAGCACAGGCTGGCGTTTGCGAGTGGCCGCACTTGATGACGGGGCGGAGCCATGTCCGACTTACTGCCCAGCGCGTTGGATCTTGCGCGCTTCCAGTTTGCCTTCACGGTGGTCTGGCACTTCCTTTTTCCAGCCTTCACGATCGGGCTCGCGAGCTATCTTGCGGTGCTCGAAGCTCTGTGGCTATGGACGGGCCGCAGCGCTTATCTCGACACCTATCGCTATTGGCTAAAGATTTTCGCCGTCGCTTTCGCCATGGGCGTGGTGTCGGGCGTAGTCATGTCATACCAGTTCGGCACGAACTGGTCGGTGTTTGCCGACAAGACGGCGCCGGTGCTCGGTCCGCTGCTCGGCTACGAAGTGCTGACGGCATTCTTTCTCGAGGCCGGCTTCCTTGGAGTCATGCTGTTTGGCCTTGGCCGCGTCGGTCCGCGCCTGCATTTCGTCGCGACCTGTTTCGTCGCGGGCGGCACCTTGCTCTCGGCCTTCTGGATTCTCGCCGCGAATTCCTGGATGCAGACCCCGGCGGGACACGCCATGGGAGCGAACGGCCAGTTCATTCCCGAGAGCTGGCTGGCGATCATCTTCAATCCCTCGTTCCCCTATCGCTTCGCCCATACGGTCACCGCCGCCTACCTGACGACCGCGATGATCGTGGGAGCCGTCGGCGCCTGGCACCTGCTGCGCGACAGGATGAACGAACGCGCACGCATCATGTTTTCGATGGCGATGTGGATGGCCGCGATCGTGGCGCCGATGCAACTCCTGATCGGGGATCTGCATGGCGTGAATTCGTACCACCACCAACCGGTCAAGGTCGCCGCCATGGAAGGCCACTTCGAGACCGAGCGCCGGGCGTCCTCCATCCTGTTCGGCATGCCGGATGCGGAAGCCGGGGTGACGCGCGGCCAAATCGCCATTCCAGGATTTGCGAGCCTTTATCTCACGCATAGCCTCGATGGAGAGGTCAAGGGGCTCAAGGCTTTCCCGAAGGACACCTGGCCGACCAACATTCCGCTTGTCTTCTGGGCGTTCCGCATCATGGTCGGCTTGGGGATTCTGATGATCGTGCTCGGCATGACCTCGCTCGTCCTGCGTTGGCGCGGCGCTCTGTACGACGCGCCATGGCTGCACCGCTTTGCCGTGGCTATGGGACCGTCGGGGCTGATCGCGGTGACGGCCGGATGGACGGTGACGGAGGCGGGACGCCAGCCGTTCACGGTTTACGGACTGCTGAGGACCGCCGATAGCGTGGCGCCGATCGCGGCGCCGGCCGTGGCTGCGTCTCTGGCGGCATTCATCGTCGTGTACTTCGTGGTCTTCGGCGCCGGGATCGCTTATCTGTTTCACCTCTTCCGCCAGGCGCCTGAAGCCGGCGAGCACGGGCCGCCACAAGGCGAGCCGGTCCGTACGGCCGGCATTACGCCGGCGCCAGCCTTGATGGCAGGAGCGTCGGGCACGCCTAGAGCAGAGCCGCAGCCAGCGGGGATCAGGCCATGAGCATCGACCTCACACTGATTTGGGCCCTGCTGATCGCGACGGCCGTGCTGCTCTACGTGGTGATGGACGGCTTCGACCTCGGCGTCGGCATCCTGTTTCCGGTCGAGGCGGCGAGAGCCGACCGCGATGTCATGGTCAACTCCGTCGCGCCGGTCTGGGACGGCAACGAAACCTGGCTCGTGCTCGGCGGCGGCGGCTTGTTCGCGGTGTTTCCGCTGGCCTATGCGACGATCCTTCCCGCCCTCTACATGCCGCTCATCCTGATGCTGCTCGCATTGGTCTTCCGGGGGGTGTCCTTCGAGATGCGGTTTCGGGCGCGGACGCCCGCCGGTGAAACATGGTGGGACCGCGCCTTCTCGTGGGGCAGCTTTGCCGCCGCATTCCTCCAGGGCATCTGCCTCGGCGCGATCGTGCAGGGCATTCGTGTCGAGGGGCGTGCTTACGCCGGCGGCTGGTGGGACTGGCTGACGCCTTTCTCTGTCTTGACCGGTGTTGCCCTCGTCGTCGGCTACGGCCTGCTCGGCGCGTGCTGGCTGATCTGGAAGACGGACGGCGCGCTCCAGGCACGCTGCCGCAATTATGCGCGCGTGCTCGGATTCGCGACACTCGGCTTCATCGCCGTCATTTCGGTGATGATGGTGATCCAGAGCCCTGCGTTCCGCGAGCGATGGCTGACGCTGCCGAACATGCTGTATGCAGCGCCCGTGCCGGTTCTCGTGGCCCTGCTGGCCTGGCGCTTCCACCGCGCGCTCGCAAAGGGTGAGGATGGGGTGCCGTTTCTGTGCGCGCTCGGCTTTTTCGTGCTGTCCTACATTGGGCTCGGCATCAGCATGTGGCCGATGATCGTGCCGCCCTCGATCACGATCTGGCAGGCAGCCACCCATCCCAGCAGCCAGGCATTCCTGCTCGTCGGCGCGGCGGTGCTGGTGCCGGTGATCCTGGTCTATACCGGCTACGTCTACTGGATCTTTCGCGGCAAGGTGCGGCACGGCGAGGGATATCATTGAGGCTGCGCATGTCTCAAACCTTGCGGCAATGGCTGTGGTTCGTTGCGCTATGGGCCGCGGGCGTGATCGCGCTGCTGGCGGTTGCAATGCCGATCCGATGGCTGCTCAAGACTGGGTAGAAAAGCTGCCGCACCCTCGATCTTCTGGGCTCACCTCGCCAAGCTCGATCTGGTCGCTGCTTGCTGTCCTGTCCGCGCGGAGGCGCCCGGCGGAAACGTCGGATCTCCGTCACGGCCGCTCGTGATACGACATCCGCATCGTCACTTCCGGAGCCCGCCTTGATGTCCGTCGCGACTGCCGCCAGCCAGCTTCCCGCCACTGCCGTTGAAACTGACCCCGAGACCCTCGGCTGGATGCGCGGCTTCCCGCCATCCGCCGACCGCCTCATCACCTTCCAGGACGGCTCCTTCCGCAATTTCCCCGAGCTGCGCTGGGCCTGGAGCAACATCCGCCAGCTGGTGCCGACGGTGAATGTCTGGCGCGGGGCGGGGCCCGCATCACCTCTGCCACGCGCAGAGCAGGATATCGGCGCGGTCGCCTCGACCACGATGGACGGCAGGCCCATGACCTTCGCGAAGATGCTGGAGGAGACCTACACCGACGGCATCGCCGTGCTGCATCGGGGCAAGCTGATCTATGAGCGCTATTTCGGCGCCTTGAAGCCGCAGAAGCCGCATATCGCGATGTCCGTGACGAAGTCGTTCACCGGCGTGCTCGCCGGCATTCTGGTCGCCGAGGGCAAGGTCGATCCGCAGGCCCCGGTCACGGACTATGTGCCGGAGCTGAAGCCAAGCGCCTTCGGCGACGCGCGCGTGCACGAGGTCATGGATATGACGACGGGGCTCGCCTACACTGAAATCTACACCGACAAGAATTCCGACGTGTGGGGCCTCAGGCGTGCCAACGGCATGGCGCCGATCCCGCCGGACTACGACGGCCCGACCAACATTTTCGATTTCCTCGTCGCCCAGAAGAAGCAGGGCGAGCACGGCAAGGCCTTCGCCTACAAGACTGTCAACACCGACGTGCTGGCGTGGATCAACAGGCGCGCCAGCGGCCTGACACTGTCGGAGCTCTTGTCCGAGCGGATCTGGCAGCCGATGGGTGCGGAGGAGGACGCGTATTATCACGTCGACCGCATCGGCACCGAGAGCGGCGGCGGCGGGCTCTCCACCACCTTGCGCGATCTCGCCCGTTTCGGCGAGACCATGCGCGATCACGGCCGCTTCAATGGCCGGCAGATCGTGCCGTCGCAGGTCGTCGAGGACATCGCGCGCGGCGGCGATCCCGAGAAATTCAAGCCGGCCGGCTACACCACGCTGCCGGGCGCGTCCTACCGCAATCAATGGTGGGTCACGCACAACGCGCACGGCGCCTACATGGCGCGCGGCGTCTACGGCCAGGGCATCTACATCGACCCCAAGGCCGAGATGGTGATCGCGCGCTACGCCTCGCATCCCATGGCCGGCAACGCCGCCAACGATCCCGTGACCCTGCCGGCCTACATGGCGCTGGCGAAGGCGCTGATCGACGGTGCGTAGGGTGGATTAGCCTGCGGTTGCGCGAAGCGCAGCCGCCGGCGTAATCCACCTTCTCTCGTCGTGCCGTGCTGCTAGATGGCGGATTACGCTTCGCTAATCCGCCCTACAGGCTGTCAGCGCCGCGCCTGAGCCCTCACGCCTCCTGCCAATGCGGATAGGTGACGTAGGCGGTGACGGCGCCTTGCTCATGCGAGCGGATCGTGACCGTCTCGCCCTTCGGCATATGGACGATCTCGCCGGGCCCCGCGGTGACGATGCTGCCGTTGCTCGTGACCGACAGCTTGCCTTCGAGCACGATCATGACGTCGTCGACCTTCATCGTCTCCTCGAGATTTTGGTTCGGCGCGTAGCGGCCGAAGCCGATCGTGATCGGTGCGTCGTGGCGCTGGTCGATTACATTGCCGGCGAAGATATCGCCGTCCTGTCCCGGTGAGCGTTCGAGCGAAGCGTCGGCAAGGGCGAATTTGCGTACTTTCATGAGGTCGTTCCGTCTTGTGTGGCTGGGAAAGCACGAATCGACGCCGTGGCCGTTGTTTGGTTCGCTTCGCCGCACGAGGCGGTTTGACGCAGCGGAACATCCAAAATATAAGTATTGACTTATATAAGTAGAGACCGATATTGCCTCGGCAGGAGAACGCCAGGGAGAACCCAAAATGCAGATCGACGTCGCCCGGGTCTTGGGGCTTGTGACGCGCTCAGTGAGGAGCTTCGACAAGGACGGCAAGCCGGCGAGCGCGGTTACGCTGACGCGGCTCTACGACACCAGCGTCGACGATCTCTGGGACGCCGTCACCTCCAGGGAGCGCATTCAGCGCTGGTTTGCGCCGGTGGAAGGCGACCTTCGCCTTGGCGGACGATACCAGGTCAAGGGCAATGCCGGCGGCACCATCACGTCCTGCACCCCGCCGACCCACTTCGCCGCAACCTGGGAATTCGGCGGCGCCACGAGCTGGATCGATGTCACGCTGAGCGGAGAGCGAAGCCAGGCGCGTTTGACGCTCGAGCACACCGCTATCATCGAGGATCATTGGAATCAGTTCGGCCCCGGCGCCGTCGGCATCGGCTGGGACCTCGCGCTGGCGGGGCTGGAGCGATATCTTGCGACCGGGGCATCGGTCGACCATGAAGCGGCCGAGGCCTGGATGGTGTCGGCCGAGGGCAAGGACTTCATGACCACGAGCGGAGAGCATTGGCGTGCGGCGCATGTCGCAAGCGGGGTCGATCCCGGCGAAGCGAAGCAGCGCTCGGACCGCACCATCGCCTTCTATCGCGGCGAGATGCCGCCCGACATCGTTCATCCCGGCACAGGAAGCTGATGCACGTCTTCGAAGTCCTCGCCGATCCCGTGCGCCGCCGCATCCTCGAGCTGCTGGCACGAGGCGAATTGGCATCCGGTGAGGTCGTCGAACTGATCGGCGCCGAGTTCGGCATCACCCAGGCGGCCGTCTCGCAGCACCTCAAGGTGCTCAGAGAGAGCGGCTTCGCCACCGTTCGCGCCGAGGCGCAAAGGCGCCTCTATTCGGTCGACGCCGCGGGGCTGCAAGCGGTCGACGCTTGGGTCGGCCAATTCAGAACCTTCTGGGAGCCGAAGCTGGACGCGCTCGCGACCGAGATCGCCCGTGGCAAGCGCGAGCGTCGCAACGCGCCGATCGTCAAGCGGAGCGGGAAGAGGGCTTGAGGGCATGGATGAGAAGGGTAGGGTGGATTAGCCGGCGGCTGCGCAAAGCGCAGTCGGCGGCGTGATCCATGACTTGCTAAGCCGTGCTGGGATTGGTGGATTACGCTTCGCTAATCCACCCTACGACCCCCGCGACATCTTCTCATACTTCTTCACCAGCCGCTCCCGCTTCAGCCGCGACAGCCGCTGGATCCAGAACATCCCGTCGAGCTGGTCGATCTCGTGCTGATGGCAGACGGCGCGCAGGCCGTCCGATTCCTCGCTCCGCACATTGCCCTCGATATCCTGATAGCTGATGCGCACCCGCGCGTGGCGCTGCACGTCCTCGTTCACCCCCGGCATCGAGACGCTGCCCTCGCGATACATGATCATCTCGGGCGAAGCCCATGTGATCTCCGGATTGACGTAGGTCCGCGGCCCGTCCTTGGCGTCGAGCTCCAGCACCACCACGCGCAAGGGCACGCCGATATGCGGCGCGGTGATGCCGATGCCAGGCGCGGCGCGCATCGTATCGAGGAGATCCCGCGCGAGCTGGCGCAAGCCGTCGTCGAAGGCGGTGACGGGGCGGGCCGGCAGCGCAAGCCGGCGGTCGGGATAGCGGAGGATGGGGCGGATGGTCATGATGGCTCCTACCACTCACTCACAGATCATTGAAGCCAGCCATGCTTGACCGTCTACCTACTGGAAGGTAGCTAAAGGCCATGAGCTCCGCTTCCACGACCTCCGACGATATCCTCGCCTGTGCGCGCACGTTGATCATCGCGGGCGGCTACAACGGCTTCAGCTACGCCGACATTGCGGACGTCGTCGGCATCCGCAAGCCCAGCATCCACCACCATTTCGCGAGCAAGGTCGATCTGGTCCGCACCCTCGTGTCGCGCTATCGCGAAGAGGCCCAGGCAGGACTGTCGGCGCTCGAGCGCAACGTCTCGGATCCCGCCGAGCAGCTGAGGAGCTATCTCGGTTACTGGGAAGCGTGCATCAAGGATGCGACGGCGCCGTTCTGCGTCTGCGCGCTGCTGGCCAGCGAGCTTCCGATCCTGCCCGAGGAGGTGGCGCTCGAAGTTCGGGCTCACTTCCGCTCCCTGGCCTCCTGGCTGACCGCGGTACTGGAGCGCGGCAAGCGGCAGGGGCGGTTGCAACTCGCCGGCACGGCCCGGGTCGAAGCCGAGGGGTTCATGGCGACCGTTCACGGCGCCATGCTGTCGGCCCGTGCCTATGGCGATCCCAAGATGTTCGGCACCATCACCCGGCCGTTGCTGGACCGACTTTCCACCAGGCACTGACGGATCGATACGGCCGCAACGCATTGCGGTGGCGCGACCATCCATTTCGCAACGAAGCTACCAACTAGTAGGTAAGGAGAAGAGAATGAGGACTTACGAAATCGCCCCCGATACGACCGATACGCAATGGCTCAGGCACTATTACTTCCTGCGCGCCGCCTTTTCCGTCGGTTGGGTCATTGCGGCCTTTGCGATCGCGCCGTCGTCGGCGGTGATCGCAGCAGCATTGCTCATTGTCTATCCCGCATGGGACGCTGCGGCCAACTATCTCGACGCGCTCCGGAGCGGCGGGTTGAACCAGAACCGCACCCAGGGCCTGAACGTGCTGGTGAGCTTGGCAACCACCATCGCGGTGATCCTCGCCTTGCAGGTCAGCATGAACTGGGTGCTCGGGATCTTCGGAGCCTGGGCGATCCTGTCCGGCTTGCTCCAGCTCGGCACGGCCGTGCGGCGCTGGAAGCGTTTCGGCGCGCAATGGGCCATGGTGCTCAGCGGCGGCCAGTCGGCCCTGGCGGGCGGCTTCTTCATCTTCCAGGCCACGATGCCTGCGGTGCCGTCGATCGCGAATGTCGCGGGCTATGCCGCGGTCGGTGCGCTCTACTTCCTGGTCTCGGCGGTCTGGCTCACCGTTAGCACGTGGCGCCGCAGCGCGGCTGTGTGAGCGCTGTGTCGCTTTACGGATACGGCGTGCCGTCCTTGTGCAGGAAGCGGCCGTCGGATGCCGGGCTCATCATGTCGATGTCGGAGCAGGTAATGAGGTCGGCTTGCGAGCGCGAGCCGACCTCGAGATAGATCGCCGTCATGTTCGACCTGTTGATCATGTGATGACCGTTGCCGCTGGCCTTCGGGAACGCGGCGCAATCGCCGGCGCGCAGCACGGTTTCGCTGCCGTCCTCGATCAGCGTCACCTCGCCTTCGAGGATGTAGACGAACTCGTCCTCGTGCGAATGCCAGTGCCGCTGGCTCGACCAGCTGCCCGGCGGCAGGCGCATCAAATTGACGCCGAAATCAGTCAAGCCTCCGGCATCGCCGAGCCGCTTGCGGATACGTTCGGCGCAGGGCCCGGCGAAGGGCGCCGGATAGCCGGAGCCCTCGCGTGCCGGCACGGCGGCGATGTCGATCTTCGGCATGGAGCGATTTCCTGCAATTCAGCGCAAAGACGATGGGGCGGGTGGTCATGATGTAACTGGCGTCGGTACTACGTCCACACCGGCGGCGACCCGATTGTTTCCCGCAATGCGGCAGTCAGGATCGTCAGTTTGGCAGACGGCTGGGCCAAGGCTCGCAACAGATAGACGCCGGCCTTCGCCTCATTCCACCGTTCGTCGTCGAGCCGGATTCGTTTCAACGAACCGGCGCGTACATCCGCTCCGACAACCCAGTCTGCCAGGAATGCGATGCCGATGCCGGCGAGTGCCGCGAGCCGCATCGCTTCGAAGTCGTCGCACCGAAACACGGCTTGCGGTCCGGGCGCCGCGCCCGCGGGGTGACCAAGGACGTCCGACCAGCCCAGCAGGTCGGCGCCATGTAGTTTATCAATCAGCCGATGGCCAGTGAGGTTCTTCCCTTCGGTCGGTGTGCCGTGACGATCGAGATAAGCAGGAGTGGCGACCAACATCCTGTTCTGTGATGCCAGCTTGGTCGCGATGAGAGTGCTGTCGGCGAGTTCGCCGATCCGGATCACGGCGTCGAGCCGCTCCAGTACGGGATCAGCGAGCCTTTCCGTGAGATCGAGCTCGACCGTGAGGCCGGGATGATCCCGCATGATCGATTCCAGTGTGGGGACCACGTAGCGCTTGCCAAAGGTCGGAAAGCACGCAAGGCGAAGAACTCCGGCTACCGCACCATCGAACGCGGCGATCTCGGCGTGCGTGTCGGCGAGGTCGTCGAGCAACCGCTGCGCGCGTTCGAACAATCGCTCTCCGGCGTCCGTCACCGCGAGTGCGCGGGTCGAGCGCACCAGCAGGGGCACCCCGACGCTGTGTTCGAGCGCGTCGATCTGCCTGACGATGGCCGAGGGTGTCACGCCGCGATGACGTGCGGCGCTGGAGAAACTCCCGCCACGAACGACGTCAACATAGATGGCCAGATGTTCCGCAAAACGCGGGTCTTTCATCTTTGCGCCTCTCGCAAAACGGTTTCGAGCTCAACGCTCATTATCATCAATCCGCACAGGCCGTATCTCCTCTCTGGAAGGCGGGCTTACCGAGCCCAAGCCCTTGAATCAAAGGAGATTATCATGAAGGTTCTCGATCGCATCCTGTCGCAATCCGCCTATACCGCGGTGATTGACATGCCGCTTGACCGGGTGGACATCGCCGAATGGCTGTTCACGCTCTCCGAAGCCGAATATCTGCGCTGCTGCCCGCCTGACCACATTGCGGCCGGCGTCAGCACCACGGACGACGGACGCCGCATGATGATCAACGTCGAGCAGATCGGCGCGGGGCTGGTGATCCAGCACTACGTCGCGGAGGAAGCCGGCAAGACCTACTGCCGAATGAATTCAATCTCGGACGTGTTTACGACAAATGGCCGGACCCATGTCAACGTGATCTGGGAGCTGAAGGCTGAAGCCATCGATGACGGGCGCACACGCTATACGAACAGCGTCACGGCACATCCGACCGATGGCTTCATGGCGTTCCTGGACAAGCACGGCATTTCCCTCGAAGACGCCGCCAACGCGCGCCAAGCGGCCGGAAGCGACCACAATCGCCGAGAGACGCCGTTGTTCGCCGCCAGCATCGCGCGGCGCGCCAAGGCCCGTGCGCAGGAGCCGGCAAAGTGAAAGGCATCGTCTATGACGGCTTCGGTCCGGCGGAGGTTCTCCGCCTCGCCGAAGTGCCGGGGCCGGAGGTTCGTCCCCACGACCTGCTGCGTGTGAAGGCGGCAGGCGTCAACCGCGCGGATATTCTCCAGCGAAACGGCGCCTACGGCAATCAGAGCTTTGGCGAAAGCACCCTGCTTGGCCTCGAACTGGCCGGTGAAGTCGTTGGCGTCGGCAGCGAAGTCGACGACGTATCGATCGGGCAGCGTGTGATGGCGATCGTCGGCGGGGGGGCGTATGCCGAATTCGCACGGGTCGACCGTCGCATGGCGATCAGCATCCCAGGCAATGTCTCGTTCGTCGAGGGGGCGGCAATCATGGAATCATTTGTGACGCCGTCGAAGCGGTCTCACATGTTGCAGGCGTCGGGCAAGGTCAAACCGTCTTAGGACGCGTACTCATAAACCTTCGTCGATGTCCGGTTCGCCCCGACACCGACCGCCTTTGTGCAACCGCAGCAAATCTCGCAATGAGCCAACATCGGAAGTCGACTGCGCATTTGTGGTTGCGGCTACGTCATCGCGATCAGCGTTCAAACTCAGTCAATGTCCGCTCAGCACCAGCGTTCTGATCGGCAGCACTAGCGCCTGGATGCGCAGCAGCATGGCGTGCACGATGCCAGTAGCGTCGACGGCGTGGAGCGCAACGCGCTTGAGGGTGCCGGTCTCTTTGGCATCAATAACATCGTGATTGCTGGTGTAGGCATTGGTCACACAACTACTGCCGGGCGTCACGCCTTCCAGCCCGCCCTTGTAGATCGGCTCCATGAAAACGAGAATGGTGCCGGGACGCGCGACCTGCTGCGCTTCGATCAGTTGTTCACCGCCCCTGAACTGGCCTGCCGCGATGTAGTCCTGCACACTGGTCACGACCATCGGAATGATCGTCCACGGCTTGGAAATGCAGGTGGCCTCGGCCACCATTCCGACCTTCATGATCTGAGCCTCGATCTGCCCAAACCCTGCCATGAGAGCACGCCGTCCAGCGCCCTCGGGAATAAGAACGCCAGCCGACCGTATCATTGGATTCACGATGTCCCCCGGCCGCAGTCCGAACTGTTCAACGCGACCGTCGACGCCTGCGCGAATGAAAGTCTTGTCCAGATCGACCTGCGCTTCGGCCAATGCCGCCTCTGCGCTTGCCTTTTCCGCCGGTAGCAAAGCGTCCAGCCGCGTCATTGCTGATTGTCTGGAGGAAGTTGCGGCGTCGAGGGTGCCCTGGCGACCTGCGACGGCCACGCCAAGCTTTTCTATGTCGCGCTGCGGAACGATTCCGGGGTTGCGCTTCTGTAATTCAGTTTTAGTATCCAACTCGTCCTGCGCCTGCTGCAGCGAGCTCTTTGCCTCCTGAAGCTGGCCTTCCGCCTTCATGACATCGGCCTGCGCCGCCAGCATGGCGGCATCGATCTCGGCGATCTTGCGCTTGGCCGTCAAGAGCGCGGCTTCCTGCTTGGCGCTGTCGAGCCTGAAAAGCACGTCACCTCGCTTTACGTCGGCGCTGACATCGACATGAACCTCCGCAACCCGGCCGGTGACTTCGGACACAATCGGAACGGTCCGATAGAACAACGTCGCCGACGTGGTGGACGGATGAAAATAGAAGATCATCGTAATGAGTGAGACCGTCAGCATCAGACAGGCGACGATGCCGAAGCGCAGTTCGAACCAGACCGAGTAGAGTGTGATTTCGTGCCCGAAGCGCTTCCCCTGCCGATAGCGGCGATAGAGATAGTCCGGAAGGATCGTGAAGGTGGCGCAGAGGAGGAGTTCAAGCATTGCCCGGCGTCCCCCGCTTGAGATCGCGCTCGATCCTGTTCTTGATCTCGTCCACGGCAGCGCTTGTCTTCGCCACGTCAGGCACTGTCGCCGCGTGAGGCGCAGTAAGATCCGGCGCTTCGGTAGCGTCCGGCTCCGGCGCAACACCGGCCATTCTTTCGACTGCCCCGGCGATCTTCCGCAGAGGTGTGCTGAAGTCCGGCAAGTCGATCATGGCGAGGAACAAGCCGATCACCCAGAACAGATGATTGTGCGTAAACAGCGCGAGAAGTCCAAGCACTGCCACGATTTCAAACTGAAACTTCTGCGACTTGTGGGCCATCCGCTCCGGCATCGTATGCAGGTGCAAATAGAAATTACCGACCATCACAACGGCGGCGATGAGAATAATGCCGATAACCACCATAAGGGTATCGGTGTCACCTGGAGCGGTGATGAAGCCCGGTAGATGATGGGGCGTAGCCGGATGCAGGTCGCTCACGCGCTACTCCTCCGATTGCTCAAATTTCAGACTGAGCTTTTGCGCCTACATACTCGCACAATGAGGATACTTGGCAAGCTGGCTTGCGGCGAGCGGTGTGCCAGCCTCTCAGGGTATCGCTACGACAATCAAGCTATTTCACCATCAGCGATCCGCGCCCTGAGGCGACAGGGACGACCACCAGCCCGAGATGGCGTGGAGGCGGACGCCGCACATGATGAGAAGACCTCGCGACCATTTGGCGCGGAGTCGTTCGGGCGGAGGTCCCTTTCTGGCTCAAAGCGGCTATGTCAAACTAAACGGGGTGGACGTTCGCTCTACCTTTGACGACGGCGGTGCCCATTTTTTTCAGGCCGAGATCACACCGCATCGCAGCATGCTGTATCAGGCATTTTGCACCCTTCGCACTGCCTTGTCGTGCCTTTCCGATTTCTCGTGAAATCTGAACCACAGTCGACCCGCCTGGCTGAAAGTGAGATGATCGAGCATCGCCAGAACTTTCGGCCTTGCCGCATTTCGTTCCGGCCGCAGCCCATGCGCTCGGCGCCACCGTGTACGCAACGGCGAGCGCTTCGCGGTTGGCGGATGTCGGCAGCATCGGCGCCGCCGCTGTGATCGACTATCGTGCCGATGATTTCGAAAGCGTCGTCGCAAGGCTTACCGATCGTCGCGGCGCGGACGCCGTGATCGATTTCGTCGGCGGCGATTACCTTCCGCGCAACCTTCGCAGCCTTCGGCGTGGCGGGACCCTGGTTCAAGTCGGCATTTTGAGCGGCCAGCACGCCCCCTCGATTCCGCTCAACCTGCTGCTCCACAACCACTTGCGATTGGTGGGCACCGTGATGAAATCGCGAGGCGTGGACGAGAAGCGGGCGATGGTCCGTCGTTTCTCCGAAGGGTTTTTCCCGCTGTTTGAGTCGGGGGGCTGAAACCGTTGGTCGACCAGGTGTTTCCGCTCAAGCGCGCCGCCGATGCCCATCGCAGCGTGGAGCGCGGCGGAGGATTTGGAAAGGTCGTGTTGGTGGTGGATTGAGCGCGGGCTGGATATCGGCCATGTGCACGAACGGGCCGCCCAAATTCGCTCATCTGAGCGCGCTGCTCCTGGGGACGATGCCATCGTCCCGGTGTTTTGCCCGACGGGTCAATCGTGGTCCCCGCTGAGAACACCGTCCTCGCAAGTCATTGATCTCGCGAGGGCCCGCTACTGTGCATGGGGTTGTTTTTCGTGTTTTGTTCGGGTCGGGAAACCCTGCGACAAAAAATGGCATCAGCCTGTCGGTCGGCACAGTTCCCGTTCGTCTTCCAGGCGAGACAGACTGACCGGAGACCGAAATGCCTTCTTCGAATTATCGCTGGGTGATCGTCGCCGCCGGCGGCGTGCTCGGCTGCGTCGCGATCGGCGGCATGTTCTCGCTGCCGGTGTTTCTGCAGCCGATCGCGAAGGATACCGGCTGGTCGGTGACCGGCATCTCCAGCGCGATGACGATCGGCTTTCTGGCGATGGCCTTCACCAGCATGGTCTGGGGCACGCTGTCCGACCGGTTCGGGCCGCTGCCGGTCGTGCTGACGGGATCGGTCGTGCTGACGCTTAGCCTGTTCGCGGCGAGTTATGCGACGTCGCTGATCGTGTTCCAGTTCGTGTTCGGCCTCCTGGTCGGAGCGGCCTGTGCGGCCATCTTCGCGCCGATGATGGCGACCGTCACCGGCTGGTTCGACACCAACCGCGGGCTCGCCGTGTCGCTGGTCTCGGCCGGCATGGGCATGGCGCCCATGACGATGTCGCCGCTGGCGGCCTGGCTCGTCTCCGGCCACGACTGGCGTACCTCGATGCAGGTCATCGCTCTGGTGGTGGGCGCCATCATGATCCCGGCCTCGTTCCTGGTGCGCCGTCCGCCCGCGCTGGCGCAGGCCGCGGCGGCACCCGCAGGCGACGGCGCGACGGTGCCTGAGATGTCGATGGGCGAGGCGCTGCGCTCGCCGCAATTCCTCATCCTGCTCGCCACCAACTTCTTCTGCTGCGCGACCCATTCCGGCCCGATCATCCACACCGTCAGCTATGCCGTGAGCTGCGGCATCCCGCTGGTCGCGGCGGTGACGATCTACAGCATCGAAGGCTTTGCCGGCCTCGGCGGGCGTATCGCCTTCGGCCTGATGGGCGACCGCTTCGGCGCCAAGCGCGTGCTGGTCTCGGGCCTGCTGCTGCAGGCCTTCGGCGCGCTCGCCTATGTCTTCGCGCATCAGCTCACGACGTTCTATGCGGTCGGCGCCATCTTCGGCTTCATCTATGCCGGCACCATGCCGCTCTATGCCGTGCTGATCCGCGAAAACTTCCCGCTCAAGATGATGGGCACGGTGATCGGCGGCACCGCGATGGCCGGCAGCCTCGGCATGGCGACCGGCCCTCTCGCCGGCGGCCTGATCTACGACGCCTTCTCCAGCTATGCCTGGCTCTACATCGCCTCCTGGGCGATGGGCATAGGGGCGTTCCTGATGGCGATGACGTTCCGCCCCTTCGTAAAGCCGCAAGGCGAGGTGGCGCCGGTGGCGGCGTAAATTCGAGATCGAGGCGCGGCGTCAGAGCTGCGCCTCGATCGCGCCTTTGTCGATCACCGACCAGACCTGCCGTATCTTTCGGTCTTGAAACTCGTAGAACACGTTCTCGCAGAACGACACGCGCCTTCCATTGACCGCAAGACCCATGAATGTCCCGACTGGCGTGCAGTCGAACTTCAGTCGGGCGGCGATGCGCGGAGGATCGGAGATCAGCATCTCGATGTGGAAGTGCAGGTCCGGGATTTCCCGCACGTCCCGTTCCAGCATCGTGCGATAGCCTGCCAGCCCGAGGGGCTGCGTGTTGTGGTTGACCTCGTCATGCACGAATTGTCCGAGGGCCGGCCAGTCCCGCCGGTTCAGGCAGGCGATGTAGTCGCGGTAGGTGTCGGCGAGGTCGTCACTCGTCATGTCGAAGCTCCCACGGCTTCGGCCTAACGCGCGAGGACCGCGAACCGGTCCCCATCAGAGGCGCTTTTCGAAGAAGAGGTCCGGATAGGGATCGTCGTTGAAGCGCGGGATCTCGCGCCAGCCCGTGCTGCGATAGAGCTGACCGGCTTCAGGCAGCGCGCTGTTGGTGTCGAGCCGCAGCAGCGCCATGCCGAGCTCGCGCGCGGCGCTCTCGGCCGCATCCATCAGGCGGCGGCCGAGCCGCAGCCCGCGGGCCAGGCGCTCGAGCAGATCGCTGCGCTCTACAAG
>NZ_JAEMSD010000043.1:0-898 GCF_016462955.1 Bradyrhizobium sp.
CGGCAAGGCGGGGATGAAGGTGCGTAGGGCGGATTAGCCGAAGGCGTAATCCGCCGCTGTGTTTCTCCGCGGAAACAAAAGAGGCGGATTACGCTTCGCTAATCCGCCCTACGGGACTACGGCACCCTCCAAGCCTCCTGTTTTCAACCACCCGTTCACCATCTGGAAACGACCGCGGCTTAGAGTCGGCCGCACCTGCCTTGGGGGGAGGGGTTTTTCCATGGTTTCGAATGTCGTCGCGCGCCGTTGCGCGATGTTTTGCTTTGTCTTGTCGCTTGCTGTCACGGGTGCTCGCACCATCACCGATGCTGATGCCGCCGGAGCGTTTGCGGTCGGCAAATGCGGCGCGTATGGCCAGGCTTTTGATTATGGTCACGAGGACGAAGCGCGTGCCGCGGCGCAGAAGCAGTGCAAGGGCGATTGCACGACCGTGACGATGAAGCACGCTTGTGCCGCCATGTCGGTCGATATGACAAATCCCTGCGGCGCCTATGGCTATGCCGTCAAGCCGAAGATCTCGGCCTCGCTCAACGCCGCCACGCGCGAATGCTACAAATACGGTGGCAAGGAATGCGTGATCCGCGCCTGGGCCTGCGACGCCAAGGGCTGACTTTTCCTTGCCGTCCTTCCGGGGCGATGCGTAGCATCGAGCCCGGAATCCATCGTGCTACAGAGCAGGTGGGCGAATGGATTCCGGGTTCGGTCCTATGGACCGCCCCGGAATGACAATCGAGGGAATCCATGCAATTCGAGACCAAGATCGCCGTGGTGATCCGTACCGATCTTCAAGCCTGGCAGAAACTCAACGTCGCGTCTTTCCTCACCAGCGGCATCGCCGCGGCCTTTCCCGAATGCATCGGTGAAGCCTATGAGGACGCCTCGGGCACGCAATATCATG
>NZ_JAEMSD010000043.1:908-4785 GCF_016462955.1 Bradyrhizobium sp.
AGCCGATCCTGATCTACGGCGCCGACGGTCCCGCCTTGTCGCGCGCGCTGGACCGCGCGCTCACCCGCAACGTCAAGCCGGCGGTCTACACCGAGGACATGTTCAAGACCACGCATGACGCCGCCAACCGCGAAGCGGTGAGGGCCGTTGCGCGCACCGACCTCAATCTCGTCGGCATCGCCATGCGTGCCGAGCGCAAGGTGATCGACAAGATCGTCGACGGTCTCAAGTTCCACAATTGATGGAACTCGCGATGTCATTCTGATGTCACGAAGCCGCGAGCGCTTGCGCAAACGTTGTGCTGTTTGATCGCCATCAAGAGCAAGGTCGCCGGCATCGTTAATCTGCCCCAGCAAGCCAAGGGAGCAGACCGATGCCGACCATGAAAGCCGCAATCGTCAAGCAATTCGGCAAGCCGCTCGTGATCGAGGACGTGCCTGTGCCGCAGCCCGGTCCGGGCGAGGTTCTGGTCAAGGTCAAGGCCTGCGGCGTCTGCCATACCGATCTGCACGCGGCCTCCGGGGACTGGCCGGTGAAGCCGGTGCCGCCTTTCATCCCCGGCCATGAAGCCGCCGGCACCGTCGCTGCGATCGGCCCCGGCGTGAAGAATCTGAAGGTCGGCGATGCCGTCGGCGTCGCCTGGCTGCACGATGCCTGCATGTCCTGCGAATATTGCGAGACCGGCTGGGAGACGCTGTGCGAGCATCAGCACAACACCGGTTACAGCGTGAACGGCGGCTTTGCCGAATATGTCATCGCCTCGGCCGCCTTCGCCGCCAAGCTGCCGGCGAGCGTCGATTTCGCCGCCATCGCGCCGATCCTGTGTGCCGGCGTCACCACCTACAAGGGCTTGAAGGAGACGGAGGCAAAGCCTGGCGAATGGGTGGTGATCTCGGGCGTCGGCGGGCTCGGCCACGTCGCGGTCCAGTACGCCAAAGCGATGGGGCTCAAGGTCGCCGCCATCGATATTGCCGAGGACAAGCTCGAGCTCGCGCGCGAGACGGGGGCTGACCTGGCCGTGAATGCGCTCGGGGCCGATGCGGTGGACAAGGTGCTGGCGGCAACCGGGGGCGGAGCCCACGGCGTGCTGGTGACGGCGGTCTCGACCCCCGCATTCGCCCAGGCGCTGAAGATGGTGCGCCGCAAGGGCACCGTCAGCCTGGTCGGCCTGCCTCCCGGCGAGTTCCCGACGCCGATCTTCGACGTCGTGCTCAAGCGCATCACCGTGCGCGGCTCGATCGTCGGCACGCGGCGCGATCTCGACGAAGCCATCGCCTTCGCTGCGGATGGCAAGGTGAAGGCCGAGGTGACCAAGGTGCCGCTGGCGCAAATCAACGACGTGTTCGACCGCATGAAGGCCGGCAAAATCGACGGCCGCATGGTGCTGGATTTCGGCTAGCAACTCACCCGGGCGGCATGCCTTCGAATTTCGGCAAGTCAGGCTCGAGGCGATCCCAGCCAAGCCCGCGCGCGGCGTAGGTCACCGCCTGCGGCTTGTAGCGGGCTGGCTCGTCGAGGCTTGCGGCGCGAATGGTGAAGATGTCGGGCTGTGCCGCGAAGGTCAGGTAGACCGGCGTGCCGCATTGCCCGCAGAAGCCGCGCGTCTTCACGTTGCCGCTGTCGGCGACCATGTTCCAATGCCCGGCATCGCCGGTGAGCGTGACGCCGGCGCGCGCGAACGTCGCGTAGGAGCCGTGCCCGCTGCCGCTTTCCCGCTGGCAGTCGCGGCACTGACAGTGATTGCTGAACAGGGGCTCACCGAGGATCGAATAGCGGATCGCGCCGCAGGCGCAGCCGCCGGTATAGGGCTTGTCCATCACCGGTGGCTCCTACTTGTCTTCGCCTGAGACCGCATCGAGCCGCTGCAGCACCTTGACCCAGCCCTCGCTCATGTTGCGATAGGCGGTGTCGTTCTTCGGCGTCACGAAGCCCGAATGCACCACGCGCACGCGCGTGCCGGCTTCGACCGGCGTCAGGGACCAGGTCACGACGGTGTCGAGCGCCGAGCCGTAGCCGGTATTGCTCTCGTCGCCGCCCTTCCAGGCATAGACGAAGCGCCTGCAGGCCACCACCTCCAGCACCCGGCAATGGATCGTGCCGTCCCAGGCGCCGGCCGGGTTGGTCTTGAATGTGAAAGTGTTGCCTTCGACGGCTTCGAAGCCGGCCGGCGGCATCAGCCAGCGGGCGATCAGCTGGGCGCTGGTCAGCGCCTTCCAGATCGTCTCGGCGGCATGGGGGAAGACCTCGTCGACGACGATGTCCTGAGTCTGGACCTTGGAAGCAACTGCACTCACGGATCGATCTCCTTCAAGAGGTCACGCAGGTTCTGGAAGCGCTCGCGCCAGAACACGCCGTAATGGTCCATCCAGGTGACCAGGGGCTCCAGCCCTTGCGGCGCGGCGCGGTAATAGACGTTGCGGCCCTCGGCGCGCTCGGCCACCAAGCCGGCCTGCTTGAGGGACTTCAGATGCTGCGAGATCGCGCCCTGGGTCACGCCGCTGCCCCGCGTGAGCTCGGCGACGCTGATCTCCTTGCTCTCGAAGACACGCTCGAACACGGCGCGGCGAGTCGGGTCGGCGAGGGCGCGCATCACGGTGGTGATGGGATTTGGGATGGCGTCGATCATGAGGAATCATTAGCAATCACTAATGCATTAGTCAACGCTAATTATTCGAGGTGGCGCCTGAAAGCGCTGCAATTTGACAATGACTGACTAGTCAGTCATCATATCATCATGTCCAAGAAGCCCACCAAAGCCGCCACGCCTTCCGCCGCTCGCGCCAAGGGGAGGCCCGATGCGCGCGATGGCAGCGACGGGGCGCCCGTCTCGAGCCGCGCCACGCGTGCGGCAGAGCGGCGTGCCGCGATCGTGGAGGCCGCGATGGAGGAGTTCGTCGCGCGCGGCTTCGCCGCGACGCGGCTCGACGACATCGCCAAGCGCGCCGGTGTCGCCAAGGGGACGATCTATCTGCACTTCAAGGACAAGGAATCGATGTTCGAGGAGCTGGTGCGCATCGTCATCGTGCCCGTGGTGGCGCGGCTGAATGCGCTGCCGCCGCCGACCGGATCGGTGCGCGAACTCGTCGAGACCTTTGCCGGAAACTTCCTGAAAGAGGTCATCGGCACAAGGCGCGGCGATCTTGTGCGTTTGATCGTGGCGGAGGGGCCGCGCTTTCCGGCGATCGCCGATTTCTACTATCGCGAGGTGGTCTCGCGGGGGATTGCCGGCATGCGCGCGCTGATCGAGCTCGGCATCGCCCGCGGCGAGATCCGGCAGAAGGACCTCGCACGCTATCCGCAGATCCTGGTCGCGCCCGCGATGATCGCGGTGATCTGGCAGAGCCTGTTTGCGCGGCACGCGCCGCTCGATGCCGAGGAGATGCTGCGCGTCCATCTCGATCTGATTTTCGGCGAACGGAGGACGACATGAGGTCGTCGTACACGATTTCTGTAGTGGCATTGCTCGCTGTCCTCGCAACCGGCCTCGCCGGCTGCAAGGAGAAGCGCGATCCCGGCTTCCAGGGATGGGTCGAGGCCGACATGATCTTCGTCAGCCCGGACGAAGCCGGACGGGTTACCAAGCTCAACGTTCGCGAGGGCGATCAGGTCAAGGTCGGCGATCACCTCTATTCCGTCGATGACGATCTCCAGCTTGCCGACCTCAACCAGCAGAAGGCGACGCTCGCGAATGCGCAGCAAACCTATGACCGTGCGGCCTCGCTGAGCAAGACCGGCTCGGGCACGCAGGCCAATCTCGATTCCGCCGTCTCCGCCCTGCGCGTCGCCGAGGCGCGGGTCGCGACCTCGGAAACGCGGATGGCACGCCGCCGGGGCTTCGCGCCCGTCGCCGGCACCATTCAGCAGATCTATTTCCGCG
>NZ_JAEMSD010000043.1:4795-8339 GCF_016462955.1 Bradyrhizobium sp.
GAAGCTGCGCTTCTTCGTCCCGGAGACCGAGCTGTCGAAGCTTGCGATCGGCGACACGGTGCGCATCGCGTGCGACAATTGCGCCGCCGACCTCACCGCAAAGATCTACTTCATGGCGACCTCGGCCGAATACACCCCGCCCGTCATCTACAGCCTCGATGAGCGCAGCAAGCTCGTCTACCTGATCCAGGCGCGGCCCTCGCGTCCCGATGCCTTGCGTGTCGGACAGCCGATCGACGTCCACCTCAATCCCAAAACTCCTGAGACCAAGACACCGGTGGCGGACAAGCGATGAATGGCGGCAACGGCATCGCCATCGACGTCAAGGGCCTGACCAAGTCGTTCGGCGGCCGCGAGGTCGTGCACGATCTGTCGATGCAGGTGAAGCGCGGCTCGATCTACGGCTTTCTCGGACCCAACGGCTCGGGCAAGACCACGACGATCCGCATACTCTGCGGCCTGCTCACGCCCGACAGCGGCGAGGGCACTTGCCTCGGCTATGACATCCGCCGCGATGCCGAGAAGATCAAGCGCAAAGTCGGCTACATGACCCAGCGCTTCAGCCTGTATCAGGACCTCTCGGTGCGCGAGAATCTCGAATTCGTCGCGCGGCTCTATGGCCTGCCCGATGCGCGCGGCGCGGCGCGCGACATGATCAAGCGGCTCGGGCTGTCGGGACGCGAGGAGCAGCTTGCCGGCGAGCTATCCGGCGGCTGGAAGCAGCGGCTGGCGCTGGGGGCCTGCACCCTGCCCAATCCGCAATTGCTGCTGCTGGACGAGCCGACCGCCGGCGTCGACCCCAAGGCGCGGCGCGATTTCTGGAACGAGATCCACGCGCTTGCCGCCGAGGGCCTCACCGTGCTGGTGTCCACCCACTACATGGACGAGGCCGAGCGCTGCCACGAGATTGCCTACATCGCCTACGGCAATCTGCTGGCGCACGGCACGGTGGAGGAAGTGATCGCCAAGTCCGCGCTGACCACCTACACTGTCACGGGCGAAACGCTGAACGAGCTTGCCGCCGCGCTCACGGGCAAGCCCGGAATCGACATGGTGGCGCCGTTCGGCACCTCCTTGCATGTCTCGGGGCGAGACGTGGCGGCGCTCGAAGCCAGCATCGCGCCCTGGCGCGCGAAGGATGGTCTGCATTGGCAGAAGTCGCCGCCCTCGCTCGAAGACGTTTTCATCGAGCTGATGGGGCGCTCCAAGGACAATTTCCAATGAGCGCGGTCGAGCATCCCGTACCGCGACGCGAAACCCGGGACCGTTTCGGCTTCCTACGGCGCTCCTATGCGATGCTGATCAAGGAGTTCATCCAGCTCAAGCGCGACCGCGTCTCGTTCGCGATGATCGTGATGCTACCGGTGATGCAGCTCATGCTGTTCGGCTACGCCATCAACACCACGCCGCGCCATCTGCCGAGCGCCGTGCTGCTCCAGGAGGATTCCGATCTCGCCCGCTCGATCCTGAAGGCGCTGGAGAACACCGCCTACTTCCGCTTCCTCTATGAGGTGCACGACGTCGATGATTTCGACAATCTCCTGAAGTCGGGCAAGGTGCTGTTCGGCGTCGAGATCCCGCGTGGCTTCGAGCGGGCGGTGCGGCGCGGCGACAGGCCGGCGCTGCTGGTCGCAGCCGATGCCACCGATCCGGTCGCGGCCAGCGCTGCCATCGGCTCGCTCGGCATGGTGGTGCAGACCGCGCTCAAGCACGATCTCTACATCGGCGCCCCCCCGGAAATGCCGTTCGAGATCCGCGCCCATGCCCGCTACAATCCGGCAGCCAGCTCCAGCCTCAACATCGTGCCGGGGCTGGTCGGCACCATCCTCACCATGACCATGTTGATCTTTACCGCGTTGTCGGTCACGCGCGAGGTCGAGCGCGGCACGATGGAGAGCCTGCTGTCGATGCCGATCAAGCCGGTCGAGGTGATGCTCGGCAAGATCGTGCCCTACGTGCTGGTCGGCTTCATCCAGGCCTTCCTGATCATCAGCATCGGCGTCGGCCTGTTCGGCGTGCCCGTGCTTGGCAATCTGTTCCTTCTGGCGCTGCTCTCGACGCTGTTCATCACCACCAATCTGTCGATCGGCTACACCATCTCGACGCTGGTGCAGAACCAGCTCCAGGCCATGCAGATGTCGATGATGTTCTTCCTGCCGAGCATCCTGCTCTCCGGCTTCATGTTCCCGTTCGCAGGCATGCCGGCCTGGGCGCAATATCTCGGCGAAGCTCTGCCGCTGACCCATTATTTGCGGATCGTGCGGGCCATCATGTTGAAGGGCGCGACCATGGAGAACCTGCGTTTCGACACGCTGGCGCTGGCCGCCCTGATGCTGCTGGCCATGACCATCGCCGTGACGCGCTTCCGCCGCACGCTGGATTGATGCAAAGTGTCTCCGGCGTCATTCCGGGACGATGCGTCAGCATCGAACCCGGAATCTCGAGATTCCAGGCTCGCGGCCGCGCCGCGCCCCGGAATGACAAGGGGGGAAGATGGTTCGTTTTGCCAGCAGGAAGACGCGGCACCATGCCACGCTATCGGAGGATTTCGAGCGCGAGCTGACGCGGGAGGTGCTGCGCACCGAGCTGCTCCGGGTGCGGGCGCTGATCATGACCGGCTGCATCCTGATGCTGCTGCTCACCGCGATCTATCTGATCGACCCCGCCGTGGTGAACCGGGTCTGGCGCGGAACGGAAGGTCTCATCGAGGTCTATGGCCTCCTCGTCGGATTCATCCTGTTCGAGGTCTGGGTCCACACCCAGATCAGGAAGAACCTCCGGCTCGATCGCGATCTGCCGGTAATCAGGCGCTATATCGGCACGCTGATCGAGACGTCACTGCCAACGGTGATCCTGATCCTGCAGACCCGGACCATGGGCCCGAGCCAGGCTCTCGGCTTTGCCGTGCCGCTGATGTACTTCATCTTCGTCATTCTCTCGACCTTGCGGCTCGACTTCTGGCTCTCGGCATTCACGGGTTTCGTCGCCGCGGCCGGGCTTCTGTCGGTCGCGCTGCACTACAACGCGGCTGACGAGGCCGGCGATCCCCTGATCTATTTCCACGCCGTGCGCAGCGTCGTGATTTTGATCTGCGGCGTGCTGGCGGGCGCCGTCGGCGCTCAGCTGCGCCGCCAGTTCGCCGCGAGCATCGCGGCGGCGACCGCGCGCGATCGCGTGACGAATTTGTTCGGTCAGCACGTCTCCCCTCAAGTGGTGGAACGCTTGATGACGGCGGGGACCAGTACGGGCGGCGACGTTCGTCGTGTGGCTGTGATGTTCGTCGATTTCCGCGGCTTCACGGCCGGCGCACAGTCGCGCACGCCGCAGGAGGTCGTCGACCGGCTCGACGGCGCCTTCGCCGTGCTCGTCGACATTCTCGATCGCCACGGCGGCATCGTGAACAAGTTCCTCGGCGACGGCTTCCTCGCGCTGTTCGGCGCGCCGCTGGAAGCCGCCGACGCCGCACAGCGGGCGGTCGCCGCAGGCCGTGAGATGTTGCGCGCGATGGACCGCATCAACGCAGAGACGAGCTGGCCGCTGCGCA
>NZ_JAEMSD010000043.1:8349-21364 GCF_016462955.1 Bradyrhizobium sp.
TGAGGTTGTCGCCGGCAACATCGGCTCGCCCCGGCGCAAGGAATATACGGTCATCGGCGACACCGTGAACTTCGCCTCGCGGCTGGAGGCGCTTAACAAGGAGTTCGGCTCGCAGCTGCTGATCTCCGCGACGGTGCGCGAGGCGCTGGGCGATGACGGCAGCGATGCCGTCGCGCTCGGAGAGGTCACCGTGCGCGGCTACGAGCAGAAGGTACCGGTGTTTCAACTGGGATGACGCATCGCCATTGATTGCTCCGATTGCACTCAATTTTGGGGCATGACGGGCGATATTTTCGCCTTGTAGAATGCTGCGCGATGCGGCCGGCCGTGGCCGCGATTGCATGAGGAAGTGACGATGCAGCGCCGCTACATCACCGTCGATGTGTTCACCGACCGCGCCTTCGGCGGCAACCAGCTCGCCGTGGTGCTCGATGCCGGCGGGCTGACGACGCAGCAGATGCAGGCGATCGCCACCGAGTTCAATTATTCCGAGACGACCTTCGTGCTGCCGCCGCGCGACAAGGCGAACGACGCCGAGGTGCGCATCTTCACGCCGGTCCGGGAGCTGCCGTTTGCGGGCCATCCCAATGTCGGCACGGCCTTCGTGCTGGCGGGAATCGCGAAAGAGCCGAAGCCGCGGTTGCTGTTCGAGGAGAAGGCGGGTCTGGTTCCGGTCGATATCGTGCGGGAGCAGGGCAGGGTGATCAGCGCTGAGCTCACCGCGCCCCAGCAACTGGCGAGGCTTGCGCAGCTGTCCGCAGCCGACGTCGCCGCCTGCATTTCGCTGGCGGCGGATGACATCAAGATCGATCATCATGCGCCGCAAGTCGTCGGCGTCGGAACGCCGTTCGTGGTGGCGGAGGTGGGATCGCGCGAAGCCGTACGCAGGGCCAAGCCGGACGCAGCAGCGTTTGGCCGGATGCTGCCGCGCGACGGCGCTTTCTCGGTCTACTTCTACACGCGCGACGTGCCGGCCGCGGAGGCGCCCTGCGAGCGCCAGGCGCGGATGTTCTTTCCCGGCGCAAGCGGCCTGATCGAAGATCCCGCCACCGGCAGCGCGACGGTCGCCGCCGCCGCGCTGTTCGCCGATCTCGATCCCAGGCCCGACGGCGAATTGAAGCTCACCATCGGCCAGGGCTTTGACATGGGCCGCCCGAGCATGCTTCTCACCCGCGTGCACAAGCAGGACGGCAAGATCGTGTCCGCCCATGTCGGCGGGCAATGCGTGCAGATGATGGAGGGGACGTTCCGGCTGGCGGGGGAGGGCTGAGCCCTCTCAACTCGTCATTCCAAGGCAGCGCGAAGCGGTGAGCCCGGAATCCATTTGTCCGCCGACACTGCCGCTCGATAGATTCCGGGCTCGCGCTACGCGCGCCCCGGAATGACGGGTGTAGCTACACCTGCCGCCCCGCTAAATTCCTCACCGTCACCCCATCGCGGTCCTCGATGATCTCCGCGATCATCTGGCGGTGGCAATGGGTGTGGTCGCGCTCGTAGCACAATAGGCAAACCGGGCCGGCCTTCTTCACGAGCGACGAGAGCTCATCCATCGCTTCCCGCGCCTCGGGCGCCTTCAGGTGCTTTGAGAAGATCTTTTCCAGCACGTCGTATTGACCGCTGCGCGCGGCGAGCCGGCCCTCTTTCGGCGTGCCGAGCGCGGCGAGATGGACGTAAGCGATGCCACGCTCGTCCAGGCCTGCGGAAAGCTGCTTCTTGGAAAAGCCGGGCCGGCGCGATGATGTGACCGCGCGCACGTCGACCACGAGCTTGACGCCGGCCTGTTCCAGCTCGTCCAGCACGGCCTTCGGCGGTGTCTGCTCATAGCCGATCGTGAAGAGCTTCTTCGCCTTTGCCATGGACCACCGTCAGCTCACGCGCGCGATCAATTCCATGGCGCCGTGAGGCGCGCGCACCTTGCCCTCGTGGATGACGTAGGCGAACACGTCGCGCGGCGCCTTCTTCGGCTTCGCCTTGTCAACTTTCGGCAAATCGTCGGGTTCACCGCCCGAAGCCCAATCCTTGAAGCGCTCGGCCCAGGCATCGAGCTGCTTCGGCGGGTAGCAGGTCTTGATCTCGTCGTTGCCCTTCTGCAGCCTTGCATAGACGAAATCACCGGCGACGTCGGCGATCGCCGGGTATTTGCCGTGCTCTGCGAACACCACGGGCGTCTCGAACTCGCGGATCAGCGCCACGAAATCCGGCGTGCAGAAGCTGTCGTGGCGGACCTCGACGACATGGCGCAGTGCGCGCCCCTCGAGCTTGCGCGGCAGCAGCTCCAGGAACTTGCCGAAATCGGCGCCGTCGAACTTCTTGGTCGGCGCGAACTGCCACAGCACCGGCCCGAGATGGTCGCCGAGTTCCAGCACGCCGGAATCATAGAACCGCTTGATGGAATCGCCGGCCTCCGCGAGCACGCGGCGGTTGGTGGCAAAGCGCGGCCCTTTCACCGAGAACACGAAGCCTTGCGGCACCTCGCTTGCCCATTTGCGGAAGCTCTCCGGCTTCTGCGAGCCGTAATAAGTGCCGTTGATTTCGATCGAGGTCAGCTTCGAGGCGGCATAGGACAGCTCCTTCGCCTGCGCCAGCTTCTCCGGATAGAACACGCCGCGCCAGGGCTCGAAGGTCCAGCCGCCGATGCCGATGAAGATGTTGCCGGATTTTTTTGACGCAGTTTTTGCTTTGGCCACGGGAAGATCTCGCATCGACGGGAAGGATCTCATCCTAGTCAAACCAGATGGGATTGGCCAGTTGTCCGGTCCGGTCTAAGCTCGCGCCGAGGCCCGCGGACAAGGAGAACAAGATGCGGAGGCTTTTGGTGGGAGTCGCACTCGTCATGATGTCATCTGCTGCCATGACATCGTCCGCCCTGGCGGATGACGACGACGACAGTGCGCAGAAGCTCGCCAAACAGGGCCGCGACGATTACTGGCGTTGCCTTTCGCGGGAATATTCGCGCGACAGCAATCAGGGGCGATCGGAGCAGGACTTTGGCCGTTCGGTCGCGAGCGCCTGTCCCTCGGAGCGGCAACATTACCGGGTGGCGCTGCTCGACTATCTCACGACGCAATATCCTGACATCGATGCCGGCGCCCATCTCGCGACCGCGAACAGGGCGGTGGAGGCGGCGCAGAAGGACATCGTGACCGCCTTCGTCAAGCGTAGGCCGCCGGTGAAGTAGGAGTAGGCCTTCCTGCTCTGCGCTCATCCGTGGTATCACCGGGCGCATCTGGAAGAGGGATGGGTGTTCCATGGCGTCCGAGTCGGTGGGAGGCGTTTTGGGCGCGATCGTTGCCGCGATCGTGCTCGCAGTTGCCGTGTTGTTCGGGCCGATCGGCCAGTACGGCAAGCCGCCCAAGCCGGCAAAGGTCGAGCCGGCGCCGGCTGCGGCCCCGGCGGTCCCCGCCGCGCCCGCGCCGCGTGGCCCGATCATCCGGGAAGTGCCCAACCAATAGGGCACAAAATGCGAGCTCCGCCCCTTGCGGAGTGCTTTCGTCGTCCCCATCTAGCTTGTAACGGCGACGTTGAGCGAACAACTCCGGCGCTGGGACGACCTTGGAATAGCTTGGGCTTGCGCCGGATGTACGCGCGGTCCGCCGTTCCGGGGTCGTTGGCATTTTAGGGCCCCTTTTGGGGCGTTTCCCTCAGACCTCCCGGCTTGGCAGCGCAGGATGCGGCAGATATACGCTGCCGTCATGAATGAAGCGATCAGACCGGGCGTCGGCAATCAGGCCCAAGAGGGGCCGGAACTGTCGGTTATCGTCCCGACCTTCAACGAGCGCGACAACGTCACGGTGCTGTATCGGCGGCTGGAGGCGACGCTCGCCAACGTCGTTTGGGAGGTCGTGTTCGTCGACGACAACTCGCCCGACGGCACCTGGGACGTGGTGCGCGCGCTGGCCCAGCGCGACAGCCGCGTGCGCTGTGTCCGCCGTATCGGCCGGCGCGGCCTGTCCGGTGCGTGCATCGAGGGCATTCTGGCCTCGAGCGCTCCCTATGTGGCGGTGATCGACGCCGACCTCCAGCACGACGAGACGCAGCTGCCGAAGATGCTGCTCTTGCTCGCAAGCGACCAAGCCGATCTCGTGGTCGGCAGCCGCTACATCGAGGGCTACACGAGCGAAGGCTTCAACAAGCAGCGTGCCGGCGCCAGTGCGCTGGCGACCGAAGTCGCGAGGAAGATGCTGCGGGTCGAGATCGCCGACCCCATGAGTGGCTTCTTCATGATTCGCCGCGACCGGTTCGAGCAGCTCGCGCCCAAACTCTCCGTGCACGGCTTCAAGATCCTGCTCGACATCGTCGCGAGCGCGCATGGCGGCTTGCGGGCGGTCGAGATTCCCTACACCTTCGGCGCCCGCCAGCACGGCGAGAGCAAGCTCGATTCCATGGTCGCGCTCGACTTCCTCGGTCTCGTCTTCGCCAAGCTGACCAACGACGTCGTCTCGCTGCGCTTCATCCTGTTCGCCATGGTCGGCGGCATCGGCCTCGTGGTGCATCTCGCCACGCTGTTCATCGCGCTTCGCCTGTTCAACGCGCCGTTCGCGGAAGCGCAGGCCGCCGGTGCCATCGTCGCCATGACCAGCAACTTCATCCTCAACAATTTCCTGACCTATCGCGACCAGCGGCTGAAGGGCTTTGCGCTGCTGCGCGGCCTGATCGCGTTCTACATCGTGTGCAGCGTCGGCCTGCTCGCCAATGTCGGCGTCGCCTTCTCGGTGTACGATCAGGAGCCGATCTGGTGGCTGGCCGGCATGGCCGGCGCGCTGATGGGCGTGGTGTGGAACTACGCGATGTCGGGCCTGTTCGTCTGGCGCAAGAAATAGCGCGACATGGCCGGAGCTGACGCGCGGATCGTCCGCAACACCACATTGGTGATTGTTGCGCTGGTGGCTTTGCGGCTGGTGGCGGCCGCCTTCACGCCGATTACCTTCGACGAAGCCTATTACTGGATGTGGTCGAAGAACCTGGCCGGCGGCTATTACGACCATCCGCCGATGGTGGCGTATGTCATCCGGGCCGGCACCTTGATCGCGGGCGATACCGAGCTCGGCGTTCGCCTGGTCTCAATCCTGCTGGCGCTGCCGATGAGCTATGCGGTCTATCGCTCTGCCGCGATCCTGTTCGGCGGGGTGCGCGTGGCTGCGACCAGCGCCATCCTGCTCAACGCGACGCTGCTGGCCTCGGTCGGCACGCTGATCGTGACGCCAGATGCGCCGCTGCTGGTCGCTTCCAGCTTCGTGCTGTGGTTCCTCGCCAAGGTGCTGGAGACCGGCCGTGGCGCCTGGTGGCTCGCCGTCGGCGCTGCCGTCGGCGCTGCGCTGCTGTCGAAATACACGGCGATGTTCTTTGGCGCCGCGATCCTGATCTGGCTCGCTTGCGTGCCGAAGCTGCGACGCTGGTTCCTCTCGCCCTGGCCCTACCTCGGCGGCCTGGTGGCGCTGGCGCTGTTCTCGCCCGTGATCCTCTGGAATGCGGACCACCAATGGGTCTCGTTCGCAAAGCAGCTCGGCCGTGCCAGGATCGAGGACTTCCGGCCGGTCTTCATCGCCGAGCTGATCCCGACCCAGATCGCGTTCGCAACCCCGCTGGTCTTCATCCTCGGCGCGATGGGATTGCACGCGCTGACCTGGCAGCGCACGGGCGCGCTGGCCTCGCGCGTGCTGATCGCGACGATGTTCTGGACCATCGTCGCCTATTTCGTCTGGCATTCCTTGCATGCCCGGGTCGAGGCCAACTGGTTCGCCCCGGTCTACCCGCCCTTCGTCGTGGCCGCGGGTGCCGCAGCCAACATCGCACAGTGGAAGCCGCGCCAGCGGCGCCTCGTGGACTTCTGCCTGCGCTGGGCCGCGCCTGTGGGCATCCTGATGTTTGCGGCCTTGATCGTCCAGGCCAACACCGGCTGGCTTTCGGGCTACCGCCGCGACGCCACGGTGCGCAGCGTCGGTGTCGGCTGGCGCGAGCTCGCCGCGGAGATCGAAGCGGTGCGCGCGCGCGTCGGTGCGAGCTGTGTGCTTGCGCAGGATTACGGGACCACCGGCTGGCTCGCCTTCTATCTGCCGCCGGGCACCTGCGTCGTGCAGCAAAGCCAGCGCATCCGCTGGGTCAACATGCCCGAGCCGGATCCCGCGCTGCTCGCCGGCAAGCTGCTCTATGTCGACGAGTTGCGCGCAGGGGGGCGTCCCGCCCTTAACGAGCTCTTTGCGAAGGTGACAGAGGTCGCGCAATTGCAGCGCAAGCGCGGGCCGCTCGTGATCGAGACCTACGGTATCGATCTGCTCGAAGGCGCCAGGGGCGAGGTGCTCGATCGCTCGCCACCGCCGGAAGCGCGGTAGGGCCTAGAGCGGAATGGCTTCAAGTCGAACCGATCGCCGCGGGCTTGGTGCAACCTCTCCCGCTTGCGGGAGAGGGAGCGCAGCTCCGTCTTTCAGCGATCGAGCCTCGCTTCATCGCGCTCAGCCAATAATCTCGGCCTTGGTCGCAACCTGGCCCCGGTCGCCCCGGTCGCGCCAGAACCAAACGGTCACGATGCCGGAGCGGCCGCGGACCTGGGCGAGCAGGGGGCCGGACAGGACGCCGTCGGGAGCGCCCTGGAAGTCGGCGGCATCCAGCAGCGTATCGCTCAGCGCGAGCCGCGCATCGTTCTGGGCGGCAACCTCCATCAGCCGGCTCGCGACGTTGACGGTGTCGCCGGTCGCGGTGATGTGGTGATGGCTTTCGCCGAGCCGGGATGCGACGATCTCACCGCAATGCGCGCCGATCTTGAAGCCGAGCTGTCCTGCGATCGCCGGCGGTAGCGAGGCGATCCAGCGTTCGGCCCCGCGATGCAGGTCGATCGCGCATTTCAGCGCACGCGTCGCATCATCGGGCATGGCGCGCGGAAGCCCGAACAGGATCATGGCGCCATCGCCGAGAAAGCCGGTGATCATGCCGCCGCAATCGACCGCAGTCTTGTCGATCAGTGCATGAAATCCCTTCAGGAGATCCCTGAGTTCGTCCGGATCGGTCCGCTCGCTCAGGCCGGTGAAACCCGAGAGGTCGATGAAGACCACGGCGGCATCCTGCCGGACGGGCTTCGACAGGAAGTTCGGGTCGCGTGCCAGCCACTCCTGTACCGCCGGCGCCTGGAATTGTGCGAGCGACCTGCTCTTGGCCGCGAAATATTGCGTGCGGCGGCTTCCGGCCCACAGCTGTATGCCGGCAAAGACGGCGACCGGCGGCACCGCCGCGACGAGCGTGGTCGCAGCGTTCAGCCAGACCCCGTGCGTGAACGCGAACAGATTGAGCCCGGCCCAGGCCGTCATCACTGCGGCGGCCGCGATGATGCCGAGCGCGCTCCGCCGCCAGGCGAGCAGGCCGACCAGCAGCATCGGCAGCAGGACCGCGATGAGCGCATCGGCAATGCGGACCCTGCGGTCGCGCAGGACGCCGTCGCCGGCGACGAGATGCGTGATCGCGGTCGAGATCACCTCGACGCCGGGCATCAGCGAGTCGAACGGCGTGGGAAAGAAGTCGCCGCCTCCGGCGACCGAGGCGCCGATCACGACGATCCGGTTCTCGATCGCGGCGCGGTCGAGCGTGCCGTCGAAGATGCTCTGCGCGCTGACGGTGCGGATCGTCCGGCGCGGGCCGTAATAGGTGATCGGCAGCGCGAAGTCGCTGTCGGTCGGCACCACGCGTTCGCCCAGTCTCAGATGGTCGGGCGCGACCGTCAGCGGCTCGTCGAGCGCACGGGCGGCGACGCGCAACGGAAACGACAGCTCGACCTTGTCGCGGGTCCGGAACAGCATCGGCACCGAGAGCGGCGACCCGGATTGTCCTGTCGCGACGTTGACGACGCCGACCTCGGCGTGATCGGCGAACGCCGGCAGGGGCTGCAGGAAGCGTTCGGCCTGCGGCAGAACGGCGAGGGGACCTTCGCTCTCCGGCGTCACGGTGTCGCTGTCGGAGGGGAAGATCGCCGCCGCGGCGAGCACCATGGGCCCGGTGGCGAGCGTGTTGGCCAGCGTGGCATCGCCGATCGCAGCGCTGCGGTCGACCAGCAGGAGATCGATGCCAATGACCTTCGGCTTGAACTGGACGATGGTGTCGACGACGCGGGCGAGGTCGGAGCGCGGCAACGGATAGCTGCCGCCGCGCTTCACCACGGTGTCGTCGATCGCGACGATGGTGACGAGATCGGGTGGGCGCTGCACGCCGCGGATCTGCGTCCGCCAGTCCGTCAGCGTGGCTTCGAGGCGGTCGAGAAAGCGCAAACGGCCGTTGGCGTGCGCGGCATAGATGCCCGCGCCCCACAGCGCGGTGAGGACCAAAGCCACCAGGATCTGAACGCGTCGCCTACGCATGCGGTGTCTAGCACTCGTCTGTTGCCAAAATTTCGTGTGCCGTGCCTCGTCGGCCGGGTCTCATTGCCGAAGCCTGATCGCCCGAGCCTTATTGCCCGAGCCTTGCCATCAGCGCGTCGACGCGCGGCTGGCCCCACGTCTTGACGGTCAACGGGCCGGTCGGCTCGACATCGACGCCTTCGCCGGGTCCGAGCACGACGCCGCGTCCACGGGCCCTGCGGGTCACGCCGACCCGGCCGTCGGCGACGAACACGGAGGTCTTGGCGTCAGCGGCGTCGACCGCCCATTTCGTGCCGCGCACTGCGGCAATCGCTTGCGGCGTCAGCACCTTGAAGGGGGTGCGCCGCGACTTCCTGGGCACTTCGACCAGCAGGGCTTTGCTGCTCAACTCCACGGAGTCTATATGTCCGTCGCGGTTGGCGTCCTTTAGTTCAAATCTGGCGCCATTTTCCGCAACGATCGTGATGCCGTTGTCACAGCGCCAGACCTGGGTGCCCGCGGCCGCCAGCGATGCCATGCAGCCGCTATTGGCAGCCGGCTGTGCGCTCGCAAGACCGATCGAAAATGATGACCACACCAGGGCGCAAAGCCCAGCGCGCGAAAAGCCCCTCATGCCAGCCTCCGTTCAAAGTGCTCGGCACCGTCCAAGGCGAAGCGATACGGTGCCGTATCACAAGCAGAGGCTGCTGAAAAGTGCCGAGGTACGGAGCTACTTTCTCGTGGCGGCGATTTCCAGACCGGCGCGATCAACTTTCTATCACGGCGCCGTGGCGCGAGACCGCTCTGTGCGCGACGTGTGACGTGGACGGCCGCGCTGCGGCTTGAGCGAATGAGGGGGCAGCGCCAGCCCCGCGCAATGCTTCCCCGTTATCGTCCGGGTCTCGAAGGCCACGAAAAGGACTTGGTTGGATGGCCTTGAGGGACCGCCCAAGGCATCCGCCGAGGGCGCCGAGCCGGCCGCGAAAGATGGTTAACAGATACTGCTAAGTCCGTAATTCTGCGGCCTTTTTCCCAAAATGAGACAGCGTTAATGGGTTGCCTCATATCGGCCTGAACTTAATCCGCATTTAACTAAAAGTCGCCTTAATGACGCTCCGACCCTCTGCGAGATGCTGTTCCCGGATCGTGACCAGCGGCACTTTGAAGGGGGACCGAGTGACACCGTCCTGGACGCAAGGCGAATGAGTACGAGTATCGCTGCGCAAAGTAACGCGGCACGGAAGTCCAAAAATTTCTCGAAACGCAATTCGCGGAAATCTTCTCCGAGAATGACCATGACCAATTGGCTCGGCGCCGCCGCGATCGGCTGCGTCGTGGTGGGTGCTGGCTGGACCATCCACAGCAACATCTTCGGCGCGAGCGTCTATCCGACCGTCGGCAGCATCGGCTACGACGAGCCGGTGATCAGGCGCCCAGCCAAGATGGTGCTGCGTGAGGCCGGCGAGGCCATCAAGGAGACCTTCGCCCTGCTGCCCGATCGGCTCCAGGTCGCCGCCCCGATCTCGCGCGAGATGTTCAACGAGCGTTTTGCAGCGGCTGCCACGCAGGGCGTGCCATCGAATGCGGCGAGCGCTGCGCCAGCGACCGAGATGGCTGCCGTCCCGGAGACCTCGAAGGAGGCTTCGAAGCAGGGCGTGATTGCCAAGGTCGCCGACGCGCTGAGGCCTGCCCCGAAGACCAATGACAGGTCTGCCGACAAGGCCAGGCGCGCAGCGGAGGGCCAGGTCCAGCTGGCCTCGGCCGATCCGGCCCAGATCGTGCCGGCGCCCGAGGCGAAGCCGAAGTCGTTTGCCGATCGCGCCAAGGCGGCCGTGATGTCGATCACCACGCCGCGCCAGTCGATGGTGGAGAAGCTCTGGGGCAAGCGTGAGCCGTCCGGCGGGCTCCTGGCCTACGCCTCTGCCGACGCCAGCATCACCGCATCCATCGCGCCGAAGGAGCAGAACCCGATGTTCGGCGGCGCGCCGCCCTACGAGCGGGACACTGCGGTCTACGATATTGCCGCCAAGATGGTGTATCTGCCCGACGGCACCCGGCTCGAGGCGCATTCCGGCCTCGGCGCCAACCGCGACGATCCGGACTCCCGTCGCCTGCGCATGCGCGGCGTGACGCCTCCGCACATCTACACGCTGAAGCCGCGCGAGGCGCTGTTTCACGGTGTGCCGGCGCTGCGCCTGACCCCGGTCGGTGGCGAGAGCGCGATCTACGGCCGCGACGGCCTGCTCGCCCATACCTATATGCTCGGGCCGAACGGCGATTCCAACGGCTGCGTGTCGTTCAAGGACTATTATGCCTTCCTCGACGCCTACCGTAACAAGGGCATCCGCAAGCTGGCGGTGCTGGCGCGGGTGGACTGAGGCGCGATCGCGCCCCGCACCGCTTGCCGGCCGCGCCTGCATGCGTTCGAGGTCGGCCGTCAAGGACGGCCAAGGCGCGATGTCAATTCTTGCAGAGCGCCGTCAAACCAGTGCGTCGGTGCGCGCGATGATGGCGAAGCGGTCCGACAATTCAGCCAGCGCAACCTCGTGAACGGTCCTGGCGGCGAGCGCGCCGCCGCGTCCATCGGGAAGATCGCGCGTGGCGCAGGCATCGGCCGCGATCGTCGTGCGCAGGCCGAGGTCGAGCGCGGCGCGGGCGGTGGAAGACACACACATGTGCGTCATGAACCCGGCCAGCACGATGTTCGTGCGTCCGGTGGCAGCAAGCCGGGCCTGCAGGTCGGTGCCGGCGAACGCGTTCGGCAACCCCTTCTCGATCACCGGCTCGCTCGCGCGCGGCGTCAGGCGTTCGACGATGGCCCCGCGCGGCGCCTCGCGGTCGAACAGGCCGCCGGCGCGGCCCTTGTGTGCGACATGGAAGACTGCGGCGCCGCTCTCCCGTGCCCGCGCCAGCAGGCGAGCAGCCGCCGCGATCGCCGCCTGCGCATCGGGCAGGGCCAGCGGGCCGGCGCAATACTCGTTCTGGATGTCGATCAACACGAGGCAGGCCTCGTTGAGCTTCGGCGGATCGAGATTGGCGCCGGCGAGTTCGAGCAGGGTCTTTGGAGCGGTCATGCTGGTCAGGCCTTCCACGGCTGTGGGATGGCGCGACACTAGCGCAGCCGAGGCCTGCCATTGTGCAGGACTATTGCAGCTTGCGGCTGCGAATTTGCAGGTATCTGCACCTGCTGCTAGGCTTTCACCCATGAACTGGGACGATCTGCGCATCATCGCCGCGGTGAGGGACGAGGGCACCTATGCCGGCGCCAGCGCGCGGCTGCGCATCGACGAGACCACCGTCGGCCGCCGGCTGGCGCGCATCCAGCGCGATCTCGGCGTGCCGCTGTTCGATGCCGTGGACGGCTTGCGGCGGCCGACGCGCCATTGCGAGGCGGTGCTCGAACATGTCGGCGCGATGGCGGCGCATGCCGCGGCGATCGATCGCATCAAGGAGAGCCAGGCGGGCCCGGTCGGGCGCCTGCGCATCGCCTCGACCAATGCGGTCGCCGAAGAGCTGCTGGCCCCGCATGCGAGCAGCTTCCTGCGCGCTCATCCGGGGCTGACGCTGCAATTCCTCACCGCGAGCGGCAACGTGAAATTCTCGCGCTGGCAGGCCGACCTCGCCATCCGCCTGCGCAAGCCGGAGAAGGGCGACTTCACGATCTCCAAGCTCGGCGACGTCAGACTCTACTTCTTCGAGCCGGCGGACCGCAGCAGTGGCGAGCCGGTCGCCTGCGTCTCTCCGGACGAGCTCGACACGATTCCGGAAGCGCAGTTTCTGCGTTCCATGCGCCTGACCAACGCGCGCTGCGTCACCGACAACACCCGCATCATCAGCAGCATGATCCGGTCGCATAAGGCCGTCGGCGTGCTGCCCGAGCACAGCTGCGCAGCCCTGCTCGCAGACCGCAGCCTGCGCGCCACCCTGCTGCCGAAGCGCCGCGACGTCTGGCTTCTGGTGCAGAACCACCTCAAGCGCGATCCGGCGACCCGCGTGACCATCGACTGGGTGAGGGCGTGCTTCAACGACGTCCCGAAAGCCTGACCGTCGGCGACGGCCGAGGCCGCCGCAATGAACGCAGTTTGCACGACGTGCGACCAAGACCACGAGCGGGGATTGCGCGCGCGCCAGGGTTGCGTAATCTCATGACGAGACTCGACGAGGCAAGCCTATGGCGACTCTTTCCGAAACGATCCGGCCCTCGCGGGCACAATCGCGGGAATGGAAGGCGATCGTCGTCCTGATCCTCATGATCCCGGTGCTGTGGTCGCCGATGATCCTGTTTCGTTTCGTCCTCTATCAGCCGTTCAACATTCCATCCGGCTCGATGACGCCGACGCTCATGGTCGGCGATTACGTCTTCGCCGCGAAATATGCCTATGGGTATGGCCGCTATTCCCTTCCTTTCGCCTCGTCCGTCATCTCGGGCCGTATCCTCGCCGCCGATCCCGAATACGGGGATATCGTGGTGTTTCGGTCGCCGAAGGACAATTCGACCGACTACGTCAAGCGCGTCGTCGGGCTGCCAGGGGACCGCATCCAGATGCGGCAGGGCCGGCTCATCCTCAACGACCGCCCGGTGACCCGCGTCGCCCTGGAGGCGACGCCTGCCGGCGAGGCCTGCGGCGTGGACGACGGCAAGGCCGTCAAGCGATGGCGCGAGACGCTGCCGAGCGGCGCGAGCTACGTGACGTATG
>NZ_JAEMSD010000043.1:21374-24130 GCF_016462955.1 Bradyrhizobium sp.
ATCTCGACAACACCGACGTCTTCACGGTGCCGCCCGGCCACCTCTTCGTTCTCGGCGACAACCGCGACAACTCCACCGACAGCCGGATGATGTCGACCTTCGGCTTCGTGCCGATGGACAATCTCATCGGCAAGGTGACGCGCATCATCTGGTCGCTCGACGAAGACGGCGAGCCCCGCTTCGAGCGGATGGGAAAGGTGGAGTGAGGGCAAGACCGTCATTCCGGGGCGATGCGGATAATTGCGCTGTGCTCCATCCGCTAGTCATTCCGGGGCGCGCGAAGCGCGAACCCGGAATCCATCGCTCCGCAAGCTCAGCTCGCAATCTGTGGATATAAATCGATCCACTGTGGATTCTTCTCCTCGATGAGCCGCACCTTCCATTCCCGTCGCCGCTTCTTCAATTCTTTCTCTCGCGTGATGGCGTTGATTGGATCGTCGTAAATCTCGAACCAAACCAATCTGTCGACGGAATACCGCTTGCTGAAACCGGCGGCGACCTTGCTTTTATGTTCGTGGATACGGCGGACGATGTCGTTCGTCACGCCGATGTAAAGCGTGCCGTATTTCTTGCTGGCGAGGAGGTAGACGCAATAGGCCATGAGCAAGTGGTGAAATGGATTCCGGGCTCGCGACTTCGTCGCGCCCCGGAATGACCAGTGTACCACTGTTGCGTGTGCTCCCCCAAAACAAAAACCCCGGCATCGCTGCCGGGGTTTCGTCGTTCTTGATGTGGTTGGATCTTAGAAGTCCATGCCGCCCATGCCGCCGCCGGGGGGCATTGCCGGGCCGGCGCCGCCCTTCTTGGGCAGCTCGGCGACCATGGCTTCCGTGGTGATCAGCAGCGCGGCCACGGAGGCTGCGTTCTGGATCGCGGTGCGGACCACCTTGGTCGGGTCGATGATGCCCTTCTTGACGAGGTCACCGTATTCGCCGGTCTGGGAGTCGAAGCCGTAGGCATAGGCCTTGTTCTCCAGCACCTTGCCGACGATCACCGAGCCGTCTTCACCGGCGTTGATCGCGATCTGGCGGGCGGGGGCCGACAGCGCCTTGCGCACGATCTCGACGCCGGTCTTCTGGTCGTCGTTCTTGGTGCGAAGGCCCTTGAGCTGCTCGGAGGCACGGAGCAGGGCGACGCCGCCGCCCGGAACGATGCCTTCTTCCACGGCCGCGCGGGTCGCATGCATCGCGTCATCAACGCGATCCTTGCGCTCCTTCACCTCGACCTCGGTCGCGCCGCCGACGCGGATCACCGCGACGCCGCCCGCGAGCTTGGCAAGACGCTCCTGGAGCTTCTCACGGTCGTAGTCCGAGGTGGTCTCCTCGATCTGCGCCTTGATCTGGGCCACGCGCGCCTCGATGTCGGCCTTCTTGCCGGCGCCGTTGACGATCGTGGTGTTCTCCTTGTCGATCATCACCTTCTTGGCGCGACCGAGCATGTTGAGCGTGACGTTCTCGAGCTTGATGCCGAGATCTTCCGAGATCGCCTGGCCGCCGGTCAGGATCGCGATGTCCTGCAGCATGGCCTTGCGGCGATCGCCGAAGCCCGGAGCCTTGACGGCCGCGACCTTCAGGCCGCCGCGCAGGCGGTTCACGACGAGGGTCGCGAGCGCTTCGCCTTCGACGTCCTCGGCGACGATGACCAGCGGCTTGCCGGTCTGCACCACGGCCTCGAGCAGCGGCAGCAGTTCGTTCAGCGAGGAGAGCTTCTTCTCGTTGATCAGGATGTAGGCGTCGTCCATCTCGACGCGCATCTTGTCGGCGTTGGTGACGAAGTAGGGCGAGATGTAGCCACGGTCGAACTGCATGCCCTCGACCACGTCGAGTTCGGTCTCGAGCGACTTGGCTTCCTCGACGGTGATGACGCCCTCGTTGCCGACCTTCTTCATGGCGTCGGCGAGGAACTTGCCGATCTCCGCGTCGCCGTTGGCCGAGATGGTGCCGACCTGGGCGATCTCGTCGTTCGAGGTGACCTTCTTGGAGTTCTTCACGAGGTCGGCGACCACGGCTTCCACGGCCAGGTCGATACCGCGCTTGAGGTCCATCGGGTTCATGCCGGCGGCGACCGACTTGGCGCCTTCACGCACGATCGCCTGGGCGAGCACGGTGGCGGTGGTGGTGCCGTCGCCGGCCGCGTCAGCGGACTTGGAGGCGACTTCGCGCACCATCTGGGCGCCCATGTTCTCGAACTTGTCCTCGAGCTCGATCTCCTTGGCGACGGTGACGCCGTCCTTGGTGATGCGGGGAGCGCCGAACGACTTGTCGAGCACGACGTTGCGGCCCTTCGGGCCGAGCGTGACCTTCACTGCGTTGGCAAGGATGTCGACGCCGCGCAGCATCTTGTCGCGCGCATCAACCGAGAATTTGACTTCTTTGGCTGCCATGTGGGTTTTTCCTTGAGATGTTTGACTGGAGGGAGAGAAGGGCTCTTAAGCCGCCTTCTTCTTGGACTCGCTGACTTCGAGAACGCCCATCACGTCGCTCTCCTTCATGATCAGCAGGTCCTGGCCGTCGATCTTGACCTCGGTGCCGGACCACTTGCCGAACAGCACGCGGTCGCCGACCTTCAGGTCGATCGGGATCAGCTTGCCAGCTTCGTCGCGGCCACCGGGGCCAACGGCGACGATTTCGCCCTGGGAGGGCTTTTCCTTGGCAGTGTCGGGAATGATGATGCCGCCAGCGGTCTTCTCTTCGGCGTCGATGCGCTTGACCACGACGCGGTCGTGAAGCGGACGGAATTTCATGCAGTCCTCCTAA
>NZ_JAEMSD010000397.1:0-2718 GCF_016462955.1 Bradyrhizobium sp.
GAAGAGGCCGTTTGGAGCGGTCGAGGCACGGTCAGACAACGGAGAAAATGGCGGCGCTTCGCACCGCAAAGCCGGTGTCCCGGCAGATATCATCGCCTTCGTCACCCTGGTCTGGGCATGACTGCTGCATCTCCCTCCATCGCTACCGGAAAAGCCTCTTCCTTCGGGTCAAGAACGGATGCGGTGGTGGCATTGCCCCAAGTGCTCCAACGCGGGTCGCTTTCAGGGGCGGCAGTCGGTTCGTGGCACGCTTCTCATCCGCAATCTCGGTGGCGACGGGACGCGGTTCTCGCCACGTCGCTCTGTCCTCCGCAACCACGATGACGACGATGGTCAGGCTCGAACAAGATCCCGGCCGGATGGGCCTGGGGCCGTCGCCATTCCAGCGACCCGGACGAAAGCGGTGATCCCGACCGCAACGGCGCCGATGATCGAGAAGGCGATCTGCCACGCCTCGGATGGCATCAGGTGCTTCACGATGCCATGAGTGGCGTGGAAACCCGCGATCGCCGCAGGGGCGACGAAGGCGATCGCCACGACGAGCTTCAGCCACATCGGACGGACGAAGGCGATCAGAAGGTGCCCGACCGCGAGCGTCATTGCGGCCGCAATCGCGCCGACGACGATCGCGCCGGCTATGCCGGCGCCGCTGTCGTGGGCCCATGCGCCGGCGGTCACGCCGACGAAGGCGGGAAGCGCGAAGACGGCCAGGGTGAACAGCAGCCAGCAGAGCAAGCCGATGGCAGTGAGGGATGCGAGTATGGCGAGGATGATCATGGCGGTGGTCTCCAATCGTTCATGTCTGACGATCGCGCCTTCCACCACCACCACGGCGCGCTGCGACCATAGCCGAAATGCGCGTGCGTCGGGAGCGGAAATCGCTCCGTTACGGGGCGAACGGATCGATCTCATGGATGATCTCCGAAGCGTCGCCGTCATATTCGCTGGCAGGCGTCACCGAGAGGGTGCCGTCGCCGGCCTGGAAGATGACGATGGCGGCCATCAGGGTGGTGGCGAGGCTGAAGGCGAAGGCGTGAGCGTCGTTGAGGGACATTGCTGGGCTCCTGCTGGAGCGGGGGACCATCCCCCGCCGACAGGCGCCCGAAGTGTTCGGCCGTGGACTGCAATCACCGCGCAGGCGCAGCCGAAGTGGCGGCATGCTCGCATAGCCGACCCTTTATGGGTTGATGGCGACAAGTCCGCGGCTGGACCAAGGATCAGCGCTGATAGGCGGGGAGTGGTGCGTCGTGCGGGTCGGAAATGGCCGGGTCTATTCTGTGCCGCGCTCGATACTCTGTCTCGAACCCGCTCGAAGCACTATGATCTGGTCAGGGCATGTCACGGAGGCTGAATGAGAAAGCTGCCGAAGAAGAGAGATTTCCCTGTGAGCCAAGTACGGCGCTATCTCGAGCCCGGGCCGATCGTGCTCGTGTCCTCACACCACGAGGGCGCGACCAACATCATGACGCTGGGCTGGCATACAATTCTCGAGTTCTCGCCGTCGCTTGTGGGGCTGATGATCTCCAGCGGCAACCACAGCCACGAGATGATCCGCGCTAGCGGTGAATGCGTGATCAATCTTCCAACCACGGCGATGACGGACACGGTGGTCGGCATAGGTAATACGACCGGCGCGCAGGTCGACAAATTCTCGCGTTTCGATCTGACTGCCCAAGAGGCGAATGAAGTCGATGCACCGATGATTGGCGAGTGCCACGCAAGCTTTGAATGCCGTCTTCATGACGCTGCCATGGTCGAGAAATACAACTTCTTCATCTTTGAAGTGGTGAAGGCGCATGTCGCGTCGTCGCCCAAGCACCCGGAGACACTGCACTACACCGGCGATGGGGCGTTCATGGTGGCTGGCAAGGTGATCAGTCGCCGCTCTCTGTTTAGACCGGAAATGCTGGGCTGAGCCGATGCCCGGCGCGCTTGCAATCCAGACCAACCCAAGCGTGCGCTCAGGTTGGCCTGGTTGGTCGTCGGTCTGGCCGGGGCCCTGCCGCAAGTAGCAATCAGGGACATATCTTTGAGAAACTGCAGCGCTCAGGCAGCAGGCCCGTTCGCGACAGCGAAGTCGCGGTATGAGTGCAGCGGGCGGCCTAGGATTTTGATCAGGCGATCGATGTCGCCGGCTTCCGGCACCATGCCCTCGCTGACATAGCGTTCGGCCATCAAGCGCATTTCATAGGCCGTCCATTTCGGCATGAAGGTGGCCATGTTCTGCTCGAACCCGCTGGGATCATCGCCGCCATAAACAATGGGGCGACCGAGGACTTCCGACCAGATCGTGGCCACATCCGCGCCCGTCAGCGTGTCGGGTCCGACCAGATTGATGGTCTCGATCGGCAGTGTGCCCGGAGCCCCGTCGCGGCGGATCAGTTCGATCGCGGCGACCTCGGCGATGTCGCGGGCGTCGACCATGGCGAGGCCCTTGCTGCCGATCGGCATCGGATAGATACCATGATTGAAGATGACGTCCTTGATCATGTGCTCATTGTCGATGAAGTAGGATGGGCGCAGGATCGTGGCGCTGAAACCCATTTGCTGCAGCATGCGTTCGGCACCGGACGTCACGGCGAAGTGGGGGACGTTCACGGCGCGATCGGCATCGAACACCGACAGGTAGACCACGCGCTCGACACCCGATTCCCGGGCGATGTTGAGGGTGATGATGGCCTGGGTGAATTCATCGCCGGTAACCGCATTGAGCAGAAA
>NZ_JAEMSD010000397.1:2728-6389 GCF_016462955.1 Bradyrhizobium sp.
CTCTGCAGCAGGGCGGCCGCGGTGATCTCGCGGCCGGTGACGACGCCGCGGTACAGCAGCGCCGGCAGCCCGCGGACCGCGAGCAGCGCCGCGAGCAGCACGGGGACGAGCCCGAGGGTGCCGGGGTCGTCCAGCAGCGCGTCGAGGTCGAGCAGGTCGCCCTGTGCGACTTCCACGGCAGCGGGGAAGCTCGCCTTTGAAGGATCACGCGTAAGCACGCGGACCTTGGCGCTGCGCTGGACGAGTTGATCGACGACATGGCGGCCGACGCGGCCGGTGGCGCCAGTAACGAGAATGGTCATGGGATTGTCTCCGGGTTGGGTTGCTTGACACCCGGAATATGAATGGATCAATTTCGACCCAATAGACGCTGAATTTGAACAGAGCGTCTCATAGGTGGGACACTCATGGATCTTCTCGCGCTTGCCGATTTCAACCTGGTGGCCCGTCATGGCGGCTTCGGCAAAGCGGCACGCGCGACCCACCGGCCCAAGGCGACGCTGTCGCGCCGTGTCGCCGAGCTGGAAGCCGGTCTCGGCTTGCGTCTGCTCGAACGCGGCGGTCGCGTTTTGAAGCTCACCGAGGAAGGTCGCGCCCTCTTCGAACGGACCGGAGCGCTTCTGACGGAGTTGGAGGAGACGACGAAGGCCATCGCCTCCGGCGGCGAGAAGCCGCGCGGCAGGCTGCGCATCAGCGCTCCGCTGCTCTTCTCCCAGACAGCAATGGGAAAAATCGCCGCCGGTTTCGCTCTCAAATATCCGGAGGTGCGGCTCGAGGTCAGCACGGAAGACCGCGCCGTCGATATGATCGAGGAGGGTTTCGATCTGGTGATCCGGGTCAATCCGGATCCGGATGAGAGCCTGGTCGGGCGAGCGTTCCTGCGCGACCGACTGGTGGTCACGGCAAGTCCTGAACTCGCGAAGCCAGCCGGAAACCTCGCCGTACCTGCTGTCGTACGCTCGGCCAACGATCGCCAGCCCTGGTCCGTCAAGACATCTGCCGGCCTGTCCAAAATCGCGGTAGAGCCGGTCCTCGCCCTGTCATCGCTCATCATGATCCGGGACGCGGTGCGGGCCGGCGTCGGCGCCGGCCGTCTTCCGATCTCGCTGGTGAGCCACGATTTAGCCGATGGCACGCTGGTGCGTTGGGGAGACATCGACGGGCCGGAGATTGTCCTTTGGACGCTCTACCCATCCAGGCGCTTATTGAGCGCACGGGTATCCGCGTTCCTGGACTATCTGAAACAGGCCTTCCCTACGGGGACGCCCGATGAATTGGCGGCATTTATCGGCAACTGAAGCTGCAAGTATAGGCGTTCGGCATTATCGGCCATCGGGATGATCTCCGACCATACTAGACACCGAGAAATGGGCCTCGGTGACCTCGTCGATGACTGTTCCTACGATAAAAGAGAGGGCGTGCTATGCTGACTGTTGTCAGGTCACTAGCGAACGCGGAAGCGGTGGCGCAGTGGGCTCGGTCGGAAGGTTTTGCTGACATCGTTCCACGCAATTGGCACGTCACCCTCGCCAGAACCTACGAAGCGGTCGATCTTTCGATGCTGCGGCCGGACCCCACAATGCTGATTGTCGAGGCGTCGGAGGACCGGGTCATTACGCGAATGGGAGGAATTATCGCCTTGTTGTTTGGGTCCGTCGCGCTCGCCGCCCGTCATCGCGAGTTCCGGGACGCGGGTGCTGATTGGGCACATCCGAATTTTCGTCCGCATGTCACCATTGCCGTTGACGATCGGCGAGACCTCGGCGGCATCGTTGCGTTCGCTGATGATCTCGTGTTTGGAGGCGAAATCTGGTCTCCTCCAGGATTGGGATAGCCGGTTGGTGTGCCGGTCGACCGTCATCGCATAGTAATGTGAAACGAGGCGGCGCTCACGCGCCGCCGAACTTCCAGACCGGGATACCGAGCTTCCTGGCTTTGTCGGCAAGGTTGTCGTGGATGCCGGTGCCCGGGAAGTGCATTACGCCCTTCGGCACGATCTCCAGGATGTCATCGTTACGCTTGAAGGGCGCAGCCCGGCCGTGCTTGGTCCAGTCGGGCGCAAAGCCGATCTGCGGGACATTGCGGTTCTTCGCCCAGAGGGACGCGATCTTCTCGGCGCCCCTCGGCGACTTGCCGTGGATCAGCACCATGTCGGGGTGCTTCTCGTGAACCTGGTCGAGCTTGGCCCAGATCAGCCGGTGATCATCGAAGTCGAGCCCGCCGGTGACGACGATCTTCGGACCCGGTGGCAGGAGCACTTCCTGGTCGGCGCGCTTCTTCGCCATCAGGAAATCGCGGCTATCGATCATCGCTGAAGTTAGATTGCGATGGTTGACCTTCGATCCGCTGCGCGGGAGCCAATGCTTGCCGACATAGCGTTCGTAGTGTTCGGCGGCCTGGTCGCGCATCAGCTCGAAGGCGTTCTGGCGCTCGATCAGGGTCATGCCCTCGGCGATCAGGCGCTCCAGTTCGACCGACTTCACCTCGCTGCCGTCCTGTTCGCGCTGCGCCCGCTTCTGGGCCTGCTCGTTGTCGTCCAGTTCCCGGCCGATCCGGTCGGTGGCCCGGTGGAAGACGTTGGTGGTCGACCAAAGGAGATCGTCGAGGTCGGGTTCGAGGCGGGTGTCCTCCAGGGTGCCGATCAGGACGTCGAAGATGTCGGCGATCGCGCCCGCGACCTGATTGCCGTCGGGCAGAAGCCGCTGGTCGGGCTCGTCGGCGAAGGGGCGGTAGCCGTGGAGCTGGAGTTCGTTGAGAACATGGTTGGTGGCTGAGGATTCGTGGTGTGGTTCGTAGTCGTCGTGATCGCGCATGGGATGCTCCGTCGGTTGGACCGCGACCGTCGCGGCCTTCATGGCGACGAAGCCCACGGGCCGGATGGCCGGGCACCCGGAGCGCAAGCGCAGGGCTCGATGGCTAAGGCCGGCTATTTTGCCTCGCGATGGAAAGCGGCCTTCAGGCCGCGCCGGAAAATAGTCGGCCGCCGCCATTGCCCGGCTGGCTGGCTTGTGGGCCGATCGCCCCCTCGAAGGCCGAGACGCGGTCCCCCTCCGACGGATTGACGCATCCGCCGAGCATGGCGACGACCCGCACGCCCGTTCTCCTACCGGCTATGCCGCTAACGCCGTGAAGCGAGCGACGTCCTGCGGCGCGACCTGCAACCGGGCTTCCATGCGCAGCGCGTCCAGGCCGAGGGAGCGCAGATCCTCGTTGAAGTCGCCTAAGCTCGGCGAGATGACGATCGCCTCGATCCCGGCCGCGTTCGCCCGTTCGATCAAGCTATCGCGCGCGCCGTCGCCGGCCGGATCGTTGTCGCGGACGATGTAGAGCCGCCGCAGCGTGTCGGGGAACAGGACGGCGGCGAGATGGGCCGCCGAGAGCGCCGCCAGCATCGGCATGTCGGGAAGGACCTGGCGGAGCGACAGGACGGTCTCGATGCCTTCACCGGCCGCCATCACCTCGCTGTCGATGCCGAAGCGCACCGCGTTTCCAAGAAGATCGCCCATTGCCCGCCTCGGCGTGTCGATCGGCGCCTTGTCGCGTCGGCGGGGATCGAGCCATGTGCGATGTGCCCCGGTAATCCTCCCGTCGAGGTCAGTGACGGCCGCGATCATCGCCGGCCAGGTTTCGGTCGGCGAATGCTCGTCGGGCCGATAGTAGC
>NZ_JAEMSD010000044.1:0-6380 GCF_016462955.1 Bradyrhizobium sp.
CGGTGCTTCGTCGCCTGCCGAGACCGGTCGCGCCGAAGTCGCAGCGGCGCTGGTGAAGGCCGATCGCGAGCGCACCAAGGCGAACCTGGCCAGCGCGCGCCGCGAACTGGCGGTGCTCATGGGCGACACTTCCCCGAAGTTCGGCAACGTCTCCGGACGCCTCGACGCCACCACCCGCGCGCCGCCGTTTCAGACGGTGATCGCCGCCATCGACGCCAACCCGCAACTGGTGCGCTGGAATGCGGTTTATGCGCAACGCAACGCCGAACTGCTGCTGGCGCGGCTCAGGCCTTATCCTGACGTTCGCCTTTCAGCCGGATGGCGACATTACAACGAGACCAACGACGACGCGGTGCGGCTCAGCCTCACGGTTCCGATCCCAATCTTCGATCAGAACCAGGGCAACATCCTCTCGGCACAGCAGAACCTCGCCAAGACGCGGGCGGAACGCGAGGCGAACCGCAACACGCTGATCGTCGTCGCTGGACGGGCCTACGACAACGTACAGGGCTCGCTGCGGGAACTCGCGATACTTCGCGACTCCGGCATCCCGAAGGCCCAGGCCGCCTCCAACGAGATCGAACAGGGCTACGGCGCCGGGCGCTTCTCGCTGCTCGAAGTGTTGGACGCGCTGGCCAACGTCACCCAGGCTCGTCTGCGGGAGCAGGAGGCGCTGCAGAACTACCACGTCGCCGTTGCCACGATCGAAGGACTCGTCGGCAATCCCTTCGCTCTGGCGCGGGAGAGCGCACGATGAAGACTTCGAGTGCAATCGTCCTCGCCTTGGTCGCGGCTGCCGCCGGCGCCTTCGGCTATCGCATGCTGACACCCAAGGACGCACCCGCTGCGACGCAGCAGGTCGCCAAGCAGGATGCCAAGGAGGAGAAGGCCGGCAACGAGCACGCCGAGAAGGACGAACATGGCGCCGACCGCATCGTGATCAGCGATGTCAAGTTGGCGGCAGCAGGCGCCACCTTCGCCGAAGCGGGCCCGGCGACCCTGACCGAAACCTTGTCGTTCAATGGCGTCCTGCGCGCCAATCAGGAGACGGTGGTCCAGGTCACGCCGCGCTTTCCCGGCATCGCGCGTGCGATCAAGCGCCGGATCGGCGACGTGATCGGCAAGGACGATCTGCTGGCATCCATCGAGAGCAACCAGAGCTTGACGGTCTATGATCTCAAGGCGCCGATCGCCGGCACGGTGATCGACCGTCAGATATCGCTCGGCGAATACGTCTCCGAGCAGAAGCCATCATTTGTCGTGGCGGACCTGTCGACGATCTGGGTCGACCTGTCGATCTACCGCCAGGATCTTAGGCGCGTCCGGATCGGGGACGAGGTCCTGATCGATCCGGATGACGGCGTCGGCGACATCAAGGGCAAGATCTCCTACTTGGCGCCTGTCGGCGCAAGCGAGACCCAGACGGCGATTGCCCGAGTGATCCTGCCGAACCCGGAGGGGAGGCTGCGGCCGGGACTGTTCGTGACCGCTCGTCTGGTGCTGGCCGAGCGGAAGGTGCCGGTCGCCGTCAATGCCGGCGCGATCCAGACCTTCGAAAACAAGACCGTCGTATTCGTTCGCGAAGGCGACGACAAGCTCGAAGCGCGGCCTGTGGAACTCGGGGACGCCGATCAGAAGTTCGTGGAGGTTCGGGCGGGAGTAAAGGCGGGCGAGAAGTACGTGGCCCAAAACTCATTCGTCGTGAAGGCGGAGATGGGCAAAGGAGAGGCCGAGCATGATTGAGCGCCTCATCGAATTCTCCATCCGCCAGCGTTGGCTGGTGATCCTGTTCGTGTTGGGACTGTTGGCCTTCGGCGGCTGGAATTTCACCCGTCTGCCGATCGACGCGGTGCCGGACATCACCAACGTGCAGGTGCAGATCAACACACAGGCACCAGGCTATTCGCCGCTGGAGACCGAACAGCGCATCACGTTTCCGGTGGAAACGGCAATGGGCGGGCTGCCCAAGCTCGAATACACCCGCTCCTTGTCGCGATATGGCCTCAGCCAGGTGACGGCGGTCTTCCAGGACGGCACCGACATCTACTTCGCCCGCCAGCTCGTCAACGAGCGGATCCAGCAGGTCAAGGATCAGCTCCCCGCCGGCGTCGAAGTTGCCATGGGCCCCGTCGCGACGGGCCTCGGGGAAATCTTCCACTACTCGGTCGAAGCCAAGCCGGGTGCGAAGGCGCCGGGCGGCAAGGAGTTCACGCCGAGCGATCTGCGGACGATCCAGGACTGGATCATCAAACCGCAGCTCCGCAACGTGCCGGGCGTCATCGAAGTCAACACGATCGGTGGGTTCGAGCGCCAATTCCACGTGCTGCCCGATCCGGGCAAGCTCATGGCCTACAAGCTCGGTTTCCGCGACGTGATGACGGCGCTCGCCGCCAACAACGCCAACGTCGGCGCCGGCTACATCGAGAGGAACGGCGAACAGTATCTGGTCCGGACCCCGGGCCAGGTCGCCAACATCGCCGAGATCGAGGATATCGTCATTGGCTCGCGAGGCGGCGTCCCGGTCCGGGTGAGGGACGTGGCCCAGGTCGCCGAAGGCAAGGACCTCCGCACGGGCGCAGCGACCCTCAACGGAAAGGAGACGGTTCTCGGTACCGCCATGCTGCTGATCGGCGAGAACAGCCGTGCGGTGGCCCAGCGGGTTCAAGCCAAGCTGAACGACATCGCCAAATCGCTTCCGGACGGCGTCGTCGCCCGCGCGGTCTATGACCGGACCCACCTCGTCGACGCGACGGTCAAGACGGTCGAGAAGAATCTTGTCGAGGGCGCGATCCTCGTCATCGTCGTGCTGTTCCTCATCCTCGGCAACTTCCGGGCAGCCCTGGTCACGGCCTGCGTCATCCCGTTGTCGATGGCGATGACGGTCACCGGCATGGTCGAAACGAAGGTCAGCGCCAACCTGATGAGCCTCGGGGCCATCGACTTCGGCATCATCGTCGACGGTGCAGTCATCATCGTCGAGAACTGTCTCCGATTGCTCGCGGAGGCGCAGCATGAGAAGGGCCGGCTGCTGAGCCTGGAAGAGCGGCTGGAGACGATCCGCAACGGCTCGGCAGAGGTCATCAAACCGAGCCTATTCGGAACGCTGATCATCGCGGTCGTCTACCTGCCGGTGCTGACCCTGACAGGGGTCGAAGGCAAGATGTTCACGCCGATGGCGCTGACCGTGCTGATGGCGCTTGCCGCAGCGGCGCTGTTCTCCGTCACCTTCGTGCCCGCAGCCGTCGCGATCGTGGTCACCGGCAAGGTGTCTGAGAAGGAGAACTTCTTCATGCGCGGCGCCAAGCGCGTCTATCTGCCGCTTCTAGACCGTGCGATCGCCTTCCGGGGCGTCGTGGCGGTCTTGGCGGTTGTGATCGTCGGCGCGAGCTTGTTCGCCGCGAGCCGCATGGGTGGCGAGTTCATCCCGAGCCTCGATGAGGGCGACGTCGCTTTGGCCGCGATCCGGATTCCCGGAACGAGCCTGACGCAGTCGCTAGATCTGCAGATGGCGCTGGAAAAGAGGATCCAGCAACTCCCCGAGGTGAAGGAGTTCTTCACCCGGACAGGCACGGCTGAGGTCGCTACCGATCCGATGGCGCCGTCGATGTCGGACGGGTACGTCATGCTCAAGCCGCGCAGCGAGTGGCCGGACCCGGAGAAGCCGAAGGCGGAATTGGTCGAAGAGATCGAGAAGGCCGCCAACGACATTCCCGGCAGCAACTATGAGGTATCGCAGCCGATCCAGTTGCGCGTGAACGAGCTGATTTCAGGCGTCCGCAGCGACGTCGGCATCAAGATCTTCGGCGACGACCTCGACGTGCTGCAAGGAGCGGCCAGTCAGGTGCAGTCCGTAATTCAGGGCATCCGAGGGGCTACCGACGTGAAGACCGAGCAGGTCGCGGGCCTGCCGATCCTCACCGTCAAGCTCGACCGGCGGGCCCTGTCCCGCTACGGCCTCAGTGTCGGCGATGTCCAGAACATCGTGGAGATCGCCGTCGGCGGAAAGAGCGTCGGCAAGCTGTTCGAGGGAGATCGTCGCTTCGACATCGTCGTACGCCTTCCGGAGCGGTTGCGCGGCAACATCGAAGCGATCCGTGCGATCCCGATTCCGTTGCCTGCCGAGGAGCCTGGATCGGCTCCGATCACCAAGACCGCTTTGTCGGCAGCGCTCGGAGTACAGCCCCGTTACGTGCCGCTATCGTCGGTAGCGACGGTCGATTCCGCGCCAGGTCCGAACCAGATCAGCCGCGAGAACGGCAAGCGGCGCATCGTGGTGACGGCCAACGTACGCGAGAGGGATCTCGGTTCTTTCGTGTCCGAAGCGCAGGGCGCGGTCGCGCAGAAGGTCAAGCTCCCGGCGGGCTACTGGATCGGCTGGGGAGGGCAGTTCGAGCAACTGGTCTCGGCGACCAAGCGGCTGACCATCGTAGTTCCGGTGGCGCTGCTGCTGGTACTGCTGCTGCTCTTCATGAGCTTCGGATCGATTGCCGATGCGCTTCTGGTGTTCAGCGGCGTCCCGCTGGCGCTGACCGGCGGCGTGCTGGCGCTGCTGCTGCGAGGTATCCCGCTGTCGATCAGTGCGGGCGTAGGCTTCATCGCACTCTCCGGCGTCGCGGTGCTCAATGGCTTGGTCATCATCGCTTTCATCGAAAAGTTGAGACACGAAGGAAGGTCCGTACTCGAGGCCGTTCATGAAGGCGCGGTGACCCGCTTGCGCCCCGTGCTGATGACGGCGCTGGTCGCCTCGCTGGGCTTCGTTCCCATGGCGATCGCGACGGGCGCCGGCGCGGAGGTGCAGCGGCCGCTGGCCACCGTCGTCATCGGCGGCATCATCTCCTCGACTATCCTGACGCTGCTGGTGCTGCCGGCCCTTTACGTGCTGTTCCGGAAGGACTCCGCGCCGGCACCTCGACCGGAAAACACCTTGGATGACGCTGCGCAGGGAAGCCACGCATGACCGAGGCTGCTCAGAAGATGAGACTTCGGGTCGGCGGGATGGACTGCGCGGCCTGCGCCACGAAGATCGAGAATGCCGTTTCGCGGATGCCCGGGGTGCGGGGCGTCGAAGTCTCGGTGACTGGCGGAAGCGTTTCGGTCGAACATGAGGGGGCTATCCAGCGGGAGGCGGTCAGCCGCCAGATCGCGGCCTTGGGATACGTCGTCGAGGACGATCGCCCCAAGGGGAAAGGGGAGCCGGCGCACCATTATGATCATGGCGATGACCATGATGGTCATGGCCACGGTCTTCAACAAGCCGCCGACGGCCGGGAACCATGGTGGCGGTCGAGCAAAGTTGACGCGACGATCGCAAGCGGAACGGCGCTGGTGGTCGCCTTCGCCTTGGGAAAGGGCATCCCCAGCATCGAGAGTTGGGCCTTCCTGCTTGCGATGCTGGTCGGGCTGGTCCCCATCGCCAAGCGAGCATTTTCGGCGGCCTTCGCCGGAACGCCGTTCTCGATCGAGATGCTGATGACCATCGCGGCCGTTGGCGCGGTCTTCATCGGCGCGACGGAAGAAGCAGCGACTGTCGTTTTCCTGTTTCTGATCGGTGAACTTCTTGAAGGTTTCGCTGCGGGGCGCGCGAGGGCGAGCATCCGGGATTTGACCAAGCTCGTCCCGAAGATCGCCCGTCTCGAACAATCCGATGGCCAAGTCAGCGAGGTGGAAGCCGAGACGCTGTCCGTCGACGCTCTGATCCAAGTTCGCCCCGGCGATCGCATTCCTGCCGACGGCGTCATCGTCTCCGGAGACAGCGCCGTCGACGAGGCACCCGTCACCGGCGAGAGCACGCCGGTCCGCAAGAAGACGGGGGAGGCAGTATTTGCCGGCACCGTGAACGGAGAGGCTCTACTCCGGATCAAGGTCACCGCCGCCGCCCAGGACAACACCATCGCCCGTGTCGTCAAGTTGGTCGAGGAGGCCCAAGAATCGAAGGCGCCCACGGAGCGCTTTATCGACCGTTTCTCGCGCTACTACACGCCTGGCGTGGTGGTGGTCGCCACGATCGTAGCGGTCCTGCCGCCACTCGTTTGGGCAGGCGCAACCTGGCGCGAATGGATCTACAAGGGATTGGCCATCCTCCTGATCGGTTGTCCGTGTGCGCTGGTGATCTCGACGCCGGCGGCGATCGCCGCGAGCCTCGCATCCGGAGCGCGCCGCGGTCTGCTCCTGAAGGGCGGAGCCGTCCTCGAGCGCTTGCGCGACGTCACCGTCGCCTGCTTCGACAAGACGGGAACGCTCACCGCGGGCAAGCCAAAGGTCACGGACGTCGTCGGATTTAGTCACGAAGAGGTCGAGGTCTTGTCCATTGCCGCGTCGCTCGAGCGCGGCTCCAGCCATCCTCTCGCGCTTGCCATTTTGAAGGCGGCCTCCGCCAAGGA
>NZ_JAEMSD010000044.1:6390-7856 GCF_016462955.1 Bradyrhizobium sp.
GTTGAGAACTTCGTAAACCTGGCGGGAGAAGGCGTTCGGGCAGTGCTGGGGGGACGAACGGTTTTCCTCGGCTCGCCCGCTGCGGCCGAACGGATCGTCGCGCTCTCTGAGGAGCAGAGAGATCTCGTCGAGGCGTTCAACGAACGAGGAAAAACCGTATCCGTCCTCGTCATCGATCAAGAGGCCGCCGGCTGCATCGCCATGCGGGACGAGTTGCGCAGCGATGCGGTCGCGGCTCTGCGTCGCCTGGCCGACGCCGGGGTCCGTTCGGTGATGCTAACGGGCGACAATCCCCGTACCGCCGCCGCCCTTGCGCGCGATCTTGGCATCGACCATCGCGCGCAAATGATGCCGGAGGACAAACAGCGCACCGTCGAGGCCTACAAGAACCAGGGCGAAGTCGTCCTGAAGGTCGGCGACGGCATCAACGATGCGCCGGCTCTCGCCGCCGCGGATGTCGGCGTGGCGATGGGTGGCGGCACCGACGTGGCGCTCGAGACCGCGGACGCCGCAGTCCTTCACGGACGCGTCGCCGACGTGCCAGCCATGATCGAACTGTCCAAGCGGACGATGGGAGTCATACGGCAGAACATCTCGATCGCACTGGGACTGAAGGTGGTCTTTCTGGTCACCACGGTCGCGGGGATCACCGGACTTTGGCCCGCAATCCTTGCCGACACCGGCGCGACCGTATTGGTCACCATGAACGCGCTGCGGCTGCTTTCGATACCGGGCAGCCGTGGGGCGGGCGAGGGGGCGTCTACATGACCGCCAACGGGGTCCAAACCAGCGACCGCGACCTGCGCCTCGACCTGTTTCGGGGACTGGCCAACTGGGCGATCTTCGTCGACCACGTTCCGAACAATGCGGTCGCTTGGATCACGGCCCGAAACTACGGTTTCAGCGATGCTGCCGAACTGTTCGTGTTCGTGTCCGGATATACCGTGGCGTTCGTTTATGCGCGAACAGCAAGGGCGAAGGGCCTCCTTGCCGCCGCCTTGGGCATTCTCGGCAGAGCATGGCAGCTCTACGTCGCCTACATCCTGCTGTTCGTCTTCTACGTCGTCACCATCGGATACGTCGCACAACGGTACGGCCACGCCCACCTGCTCGACGAATTCAACATCCGACTTCTCATTCGAGACCCGGTCGAGTTCCTCAAGCACGGGCTCTTGCTCGAATATAAGCCGCTAAACCTCGACGTCCTGCCGCTCTACATCGCGTTGATGTTCGCGTTTCCGCCGCTGCTGTGGGTCCTCATGAGGTGGCCCAACGTCGCGTTGGCGATCTCGGCGGGTATCTACGTCGCAGCACAGGCATGGGGATGGAATCTACGGGCGTATCCTGCCGGCCACTGGTACTTCAATCCGTTCGCATGGCAGTTCCTGTTCGTCATCGGCGCGTGGGTTGCGGTCGGGGGCGCGACTACGGCGAGGGGGCTCATCTATGCGAGGACGACACTTGCC
>NZ_JAEMSD010000044.1:7866-22943 GCF_016462955.1 Bradyrhizobium sp.
GCGATCGTCACACTCGCAGCGCGGACCGGCCACGCGGAAATGATCGTCGAGCCCGTCCGGTCGCTGTTCATTCCGAACAACAAGACGCATCTGGCGCCGTACCGCGTCGTCCATTTCCTGGCGCTCGCGATCGTCGTCTCGCGACTGATTCCGAAAGAGGCGCCGTTCTTGTCGGCTCCTTGGCTTCGGCCGCTGCGGCTGTGCGGAGAGCGATCGCTCGAAGTCTTCTGCGTGGGCGTATTCCTCGCCTTCGTCGCCTACTTCGCCATCGACCTCGTCTCCGATTCGCTCGCCTTCCAGATCGTCGTCAGTGTCGCCGGCATCGGCATCATGATCGCCTTCGCCTATTTCAAGACATGGACCAGGGAGTTTCGCGCCACAACCGGCCGAAGGGCCGTCGAGCCCGAAGGGATTCGACAGCCACGACTAGCGCAAAGGGAGCGATGAGATGGGTTTCGACCAATACCACGAACCGCCGCAGGAGCTTTCGCAGGAGGTCCGCACCTTCGCGCGGATGATGGCTTCGCTGATCGAGGAAGCCGAAGCGATCAATTGGTACGAACAACGGATGTCGGTCGAGAAGGATAAGAAGGCTAAAGCCATCATGGCGAACGCCCAGAAGGAGGAATTCAAGCATTTCGGGATGAACCTCGAATTCCTGCTGCGACGGAAGAAGGAGTGGCGCGAGGAGCTCAAGGGAATCCTCTTCACGCAAGGCGACATCGTCAAGCTCGGCGAGAAGGCCGAGAAAGCGGTCGACTGATCGCATGACTGCCGGAGCAGCCGGAATGGAACGACGTGGAGACCAGCGCCGGAGGGTTCTCAAGAAGGGATCGATCGAGTTCGGAAGCTCCGCGATCGATTGCTCCATCCGGAATCTCAGCGATCGCGGCGCGATGTTGGAGGTTGAAAGTCCGCTCGGCATCCCTCGCGAATTCACGCTTGTGGTGCCGGCGGACGGAACGCGGCGCACCTGTCGTGTCGCGTGGGTCAAGGAGAAGCGGTTGGGCGTGGAGTTCGAAGAGTGAGTTCGGCTCAGCAGCGGAGGCGCAAATGAGGAAGTATGGACTCTTTTTGGCGCTGGGAAGCATCTTGAGTCTGATCGCGGCCATAGGCGCCGCCGAGGGTCGCGGCAGTATCGCGAGCGAACGACCGTATGCCGCGGAGCACATCGATCTGCTTCCGGTCGACATCCGTCACGGTCTGGCCCGTCTGGAGCGTCCATGCGGCGGGAAAGCTGCAGCGACGCACTACTTCTCTACGACCATCGACGTCGGCGGCCTGCACTTCAGGTCGTTGCATTTCGAAAACTTCGCCTGCGAACGGCGAGAAGCGATCTGCCGGGCGGAGCGATGCCTTCATGAAGTCTACCTAGAGCGGGGTGGCCGTTCGCGCCGTGTCTTCAACGCCTATGTCGACGACATGAAGCTGATCAACGCCGGCGGGACCGTCGGATTGGAGCTCGAGGGAGGCCGGCGGGCGATATTACGTTGGAACGGGCGCACATTCGCGCCTGTCCATTCATTCGGAAAGGGCCAAGAGCGGTGACGTCATCGATAATCTCGCATCTTCATTTCGGTGGCGCCGATATCTCCCTCTGGAAGAAGTTCCGGCTGTTCTTCACTGTGGGCGTCGTCGTGCTGCTTCTGAGCGCGGCGAAAGTCGCGGTCCACTACTTCGGATTCGAGTTCCTGGATCTCAACGGCCTGTTGACCAGCGGCATAGGCGGCGCCGTGTTCATCGTCGGCTTTCTGTTGTCGAGCATCCTCCAGGACTACAAGGAGGCGGAGAAGATCCCGGCCGATCTCAGGAATTCCATCGAGGCGATTGAGGGTGACCTGGCTTGCTTCGCGCAGACCAACGATGCCTTCGACCTGCGGAAGGCGCGGCTGTTGTTGCTTGCCTTGATCGACAGGCTCCGCGAGGGCCTCGGGCACAAAAACGGCCACAAGAACGTTCCTCCCGCCCTCGATGAGCTGGCCAAACTGACGCCGATCCTGGGCCGGCTCGAGGGCATGGGTATGGCCGCGAACTTCGTCGTCCGCCTCCGGACGAACCAGGACGTGATCCGGAGGGCATTGCTCCGGATCTACACCATTCAGCGCGTCGAGTTCGTGCCGTCCGTGCACGTGCTGGTGCAGACGCTGGTGTTCTCGATCGTACTGCTGCTCCTGCTGCTGAAGACGGAAGGCGACCCGGCGTCAGCGCTGCTGTTCGGCTTCATCACCTTTATGTTCGTCTACGTCCTCTACCTCGTCCGGCTCCTCGAGCAGCCGTTCGCCAAGGGGCACGGCTCGGTGGACGACGTAAGCTTTTTCCTGCTCGACGAGCTCGAGCGAAACCTCCGCCGAGCGCTCGAATATCCGGACGGCGGCGCCCAAAATACGACCACGACGGGAGATTGACACATGCACGGAGGAGGATCCGTCGGAACGGCCGGCGCTAAACACGCGAAGAGGCTCGCCTGGGCCCTCGCGATGACCGCGACCTACATGATCGCGGAGGTCATCGGAGGACTTGTGACCGGCAGCTTGGCGCTGCTCGCGGACGCCGCCCATATGCTGACCGACGTCGGCGGACTCGCGCTGGCGCTGCTCGCGATCCGCTTCGCCGCCCGCGAAGCGACCCCGCAGCGGACCTTCGGCTATCTGCGCATGGAGGTCCTGTCGGCGCTGGCTAATGCGGTCGTGCTGCTGCTGCTGACGGTCTACATCCTGTACGAAGCCTACCAGCGCTTCCAGTCGCCGCCGGAGGTCCTCAGCGGACCGATGCTCATCGTCGCCGCCATCGGCCTGGCCGTAAATCTGGTCAGCATGTGGCTGCTTTCGAGCGGGTCGTCCGAAAGCCTGAACGTCAAGGGCGCGTACTTCGAGGTGCTGAGCGACATGCTCGGATCTATCGGCGTGATCGTCGCCGCGCTGCTCATGATGTGGAAGGGCTGGGTTCTCGCGGACCCGATCATCGGCGCCGGCATCGGACTGTTCATCGTGCCCCGGACGTGGTCGCTCCTTAGTCAGGTCACGCACATCCTGATGGAGGGGACCCCGCCCAACGTCGATACCGCTGCGATCGAGAAGAAGCTTCTTGCCATCCCGGGAACCGTGGCCGTCCACGATCTGCACGTCTGGACCGTCACGTCCGGCTTCGACGCCATGAGCTGCCACCTCGTCGTGGCCGACATGTCGGCCGGGCGGGAGGCGCTGCGGGAGGCCCGGAACCTGATGAAGGCGGAATACGGAATCGAGCACACGACGATCCAGATCGAGGACGAGGCCATGAGAGGCGAGGAAACCGTACTCCATGTCTGAAACGGGTCACCGTAACGCTGGTCCCGTCGGCAGCACCGACCATGATCATCGGCATCATGACCGTCACGATCATGGCGCCGACCGGCACGGACATGACCATGATCATGGCGGGCTCGGTCACGTCCACGCTCCGGCGAGCTTCGGCAAGGCCTTCGCCATCGGCATCGGGCTGAACACCGCCCTGGTCGCGGCCGAAGCCGTCTATGGCTACCTCGGAAACTCGACGGCACTGATGGCGGACGCCGGGCACAATCTGAGTGACGTACTCGGCCTGGTCGTGGCCTGGGCCGCGTCAGTCGCCTCGAAGCGGGCGCCCAGTGGTCGTTTCACCTACGGTCTGAAGGGGGCGTCGATCCTGGCTGCGCTGGCGAACGCCGTGTTTCTTCTCGTCGCGACCGGCGCCATCGGATGGGAATCCATATTGCGGCTGTACGAACCGGAGCCTGTCGCCGGCCTGACCGTGATGGTGGTCGCCGCCATCGGCATCGTCGTCAACGGCGCCACGGCCATGCTGTTCGCGAGCGGCCGCAAGGGCGACATCAACATTCAGGGGGCGTTTCTGCACATGGCAGGCGACGCCGCCGTTTCGGCCGGCGTCGTGGCGTCAGCAGCGCTCATCCTCTGGACCGGTTGGCTTTGGCTGGATCCTGGAATGAGCCTGGTCATCTGCGCCGTCATCCTGTGGAGCACATGGAGCCTTCTGCGCGGCTCGGTCGCGATGTCATTGAGCGCGGCACCGTCCGGAACCGACATGGAAGCCGTCCGGTCATTTCTGCTGCAGCGGCCGGGCGTAGCCAAGATCCACGACCTGCATATCTGGCCGATCTCCACGACGGAAACGGCGATCACGTGTCATTTGGTCATGCCTACCGGACATCCCGGCGACGATTTCCTGATGGAATCGGCCCGGCTGCTCAGGACAGAGCACAAGATCGGACACGCGACCCTGCAGATCGAGACCGACGAGAACAACGCGTGCGCGCTGGCGCCCGACGACGTGGTCTAGCGTGGATGAGGGAGAGGACGACAAGCTCGAGCGCCTTCACCGTCTGAAGTCGGCGCTCGATATCGAGATCGACGTGGGAAACGAAAGAGGGAGGGTAGCATGCCCGAACTGTCCGCACGATGGCGACTGGCGAACGGAGGTCGGCGGCTGGGTGTTTTCCTGCGAGGAATGCGGTGTGCGCGTAGACGGCAGATTTCCTGCCAGACGCGTCGCGAATTGAGGGCGGTCGTGACAAAGGAGGCTCCGAAGGGCAGGGGATGGGCGGAAGGGTTCGACAGCCAAATATTCGGGAAGGGGCTGAGGTTACTTTTCGTGGCCTGCAGCCTGCTGTGCTTGCTGGGTTCACCGTCGTTCGCCCAGAGCGCCCGTGAGTTCGCGCGGGAAGGGTTCGCGGCAAAGGACAGGAAGCAGTTTCCGCTGGCCATCCAATTGTTCAGCGAAGCCATCAAGCAAGGGCAATTCACTCCCGAGCAACGCGGCTTCATCCTGTACGGGCGAGGGGTATCGTATGACGCGCTCGGACTGCGCGGTCTCGCCTTGGGCGATTTCGACGCCGCGATAGCGCTGTTGCCCGACTTTCCGAACTCCTACGTCTACCGCGCGCTGGCGTGGACCGATCGACGGGAATTCGACAAGGCACGCGACGATCTACTACAAGCTCTCCGGCTGAACCCGACCAGCGCGCTCATTCACAACAATCTCGGATCGGTCTACGAACGCAAGGGAGAGGTGGACCGGGCCATCGAAAGCTATGGGGAAGCCATTCGGCTGGATCCAACGGCGGCGCAAGCCTTCTACAACCGCGCCCATGCCTTCATCGCGAAGCAGGATTATCGGGCCGCGATATCGGACTACGACCGGGCGGTCGACCTGCAGCGTGACTTCGCGGACGCCTACAGCAACCGGGGCGGCATGTATCTCCTGCTGGGCGACACCGACAAGGCGATCGGAGATTTCGACGAGGCGATCCGTCTCAAGGGCACCGATCCGATCTTCTGGTCGAACAGGGCGAGCGCCTACATGACGATGGGACGCTACAAGGACGCGTTGGCCGATTTCGACCGCGCCCAAACGATCGATCCCGGCAACGCCGCGACCTATCTCGGACGGGGACGAGCGCGGCTCTATTCGGACGAGATCGCGGGGGCGATCGAAGACTTGCGTGTCGCTGCGAGACTGAGGCCGACGAACGCCTTTCCCGCGATCTGGATGCACATCGCCCGCATCCACCAGGGCAATCCGGACCGCGAGGAACTTGAGCGCAACGCGGCGAGGGTGGATCGCACCCAGTGGCCGGCTCAGGTCCTGGACTTTTACTTGGGCAAACTGGACATGGACCGGGTGCGCCAAGACGCCGGCGGCGGTGTGGGCGCCGAAGGCGAAAGGCGGCTCTGCGAGGCGGATTTCTTCGTCGGTGAGTTCCTGAGTCACGGCCAACAGAAGGCGGACGGCCGCCGGATGCTTCGGAAGGTTGTGGATCGGTGCCGTCCCGTGGACATCATCTTCGCCGCTGCTCAAGCCGAGCTACGCGACGACAAAGAGGCGAGGTAGAGGACGCGCATGTCGTCGTCCGCGGGGTTCCTTTAATTTCGACACGAGAGGACGGTCGGTGGTTCGCCACGATAGTGAAAAGGAGGACGCGAATTCCCGCAGCATGTCCAAGGTTCAGCGCGTCTTCTTCGTTGTTGGACTATTGGTGCTCATAGCGTTGTCGGCCAGTTCGGCCGGCATCCTGCTGCATCGCGCGTTTCCCGACAGCTACTGGGTCACGCTAGTCGGTCCTCTGGGCGCAGCGGTCGCCGTGATCGCTCTACGAAAACTGTTCGTCGGCTGAGTTCGGCGCAAACTCCCGGGTCCTTGAGGAGAGGAGCCGACGCGGCTGTTGTCGCGTCGGCTGCCGAATAGGCGCGAGGTTCCCAGTCGAGAAGCCGTGATTACTTGCGACCTTCGTGCTGCCAGTGGCCGGTGACTTCTTCGCCGGTCTTGGAGAGGTGCACGTGCTGGTCGACATGATCGACCCAGGCGACTGGGATGAAGTGATGATGATCGCCGTCGGGCGAGCTCTGTTTGGTGAGCTTTATCTTATCGCTACCCTCCAGATGGTCGACCTTGCCTACGGTCTTCTTGTCCGACGAAATCACGTCCATGTGCTCTTTGATCTGCGATGTGTCCCGCATGGGGTATCCTCCAGTGAGTGGAAGGATGCAACGCCCCCGTACCGGGAAGGTTGCTCTCGCGCGGCTGAAGGATGGCCCATAGGAAATATGATTACCGGCGTGACGGCTGATTGTTGCGACGACGAATTCACGCCGCCGGGGCTCCGCCGGTATGGAGAGCCGAACGACAGGTTGAAGATGCCTCCCATCGCCCGCGGACGAGCGACCATGTCGAATATCGACAGCGCTATGCAAGGCAGTGACGGCTTTCTCAAGTCGCTCATTGAGCTCTAATGAGCACGTCCATCATTTCCTGAATGACCGACATGATTCGGGCATTTGCCGCATAGGCATTCTGAAGCTGGATCAGGTTCGACATCTCCGAGTCCAGGTTGACGCTGGAGGTCGAATTGAACTTGGCCTGGAGCGTCGAGACGACGACGTTCTGGCCCTGCTGAAGCTGGGTCGCCTGCGTCGCGGCGTTGCCCTGGACGCTCAGGAACTGCTGGAGGTAGCTCGAGATGCTGCCGGTAAATGGCTGGCTCGACGAGCCCAGACCGGTCTGCGACGAGTAGGAGTACACCGCCGTCGTGAGCTGCGAGTAGAGATAGTCCGAGCGAGTGGTGTCGCCTGCGGGCGTCACCGGCGAGGTGTTGTAGACCGACAACTTGCTCGGATCGGTGACCAGTTGCGTGTTGACGGCGATGCGGCCGGCAAGGCCGGTCATCTGCGAGCCCGAGGCCATCATCGCACCTGTATAGAGAGCCTGCCCGCCGTCGGTGAACAGCGGCAGTTGCGGATTGCCCGAGCTCAGCGATGTGATCGTTTTGGTGATCGAGGCCGAGTTGACTTTGGCAAGGCCGGTGTTTTCGTCGGTGACCCGGAGCGTCATCGCCGGCGCCGGCGAGGGGGCCGCGGCGAATGTCAGACGCGTGTTTGGCAGTGCGGTGTTGAGCGCCGCCGCGATCACACTTATGCCGCTGGAGAAGTTCACGCCGATCTGGAACGGGTTGGCATTGGTGGCGTTCGGCAGCGGCAGCGCCGCAGGATCGGTCACGTTGACGAGGGTGACCTGGCGCTGGGTGTTGGTGACCGTGTCCGTGTAGGTGATGTTGACCGTGTTGCCCGGTTGCGCGCCGGAGAGGTCGAGGTCGAACCCGGTGGGCGGGCCGGGGACGGTGCTGCCGGCCGTCGTCTTGTCGGACAGCGCGCTCGACATCGTCGCGGCGAGCTGGTCGATCTGGGTCTGCGCCTGCACCAACGTCTCGTCGCGCAGCTTGAGATCGGCCGCCATCTGACCTGAGGATACCACGTTGTTGGCGACCACGTCGATCATCGAGCCGTTCGGCAGTTTGACGTTGAGTGCGCCGACGCCGGACTTGGTCGGATCGATGTTGTAGAGCGAGGTCGCCGAGAGGGCACCGGCAGATGCAAACGTGAATTGCGAGGCGAGACCCGCACCGACCAGTTGGATACCCGTCGTTGTGTAGATGTTGGCCTGGTTCGAGCCGTCGGTGGTGACGCGGAGGTCGACATATTTCGACAGCGTGTTGATGGCCTGATCGCGCTGATCCATAAGTGTCGCGGCGGACGGATCGTTAGCCGACAGGCCCTGCAGCTTGGTGTTGATGTCGGCGATCTGCTTCATCGCCACGTTCGCCGCCTGCGCCGAATTGCCGAGATCCTGCTCGACATTGGAGCGCAGCGACTGGATACCCTTGGTGGTGACGTTGAGCTGCCGCGCCAGCGCCTGCGCCGCGCCGAGCACGACGTTCTGCGCCGACGACGAGCCGGCGCTGGTCGACAGCGCCTGCAGCGACGTGGTGAAGTTGTTCAGCGCGGTTTCGAGCGTGCCGCTGTTGCCGGGCGTGCCATACACATTCTGAAGCTGCTTTAGGATGCTCGCCATCTGGTCGGCGTAGCCGCTTCCGCCGGTCTCGGTGCGGAGCTGGTTCAGCACATAGGTGTCGAGTTCCCGGCTGACGCCGGTCGTCATCGCGGTCGAGCCGAAGTCGCCGGTGGTGACCTCGATCTGGTTCGGCGTCTGGGCGACGTAGCCTGGCGTCTGCGAGTTCGCGACGTTCGATGAGACGATCGAGAGCGCGGCCTGATTGGCACGCAGACCGCTCATCGCACTGGCAAGGGCAGAATTTAGGCTCATGGTGAAGCTCGTTCTTGATCGAAGCAACGGGCGCGAGGCGTGTTGCGAAGTTCGCAAGAACTATGCCAACGATCAGAACCTCCGAAACGCAGCAAAGTCAGTAGTTTTCTGCAATAACTGCAAGCTCGCTCGCGGAGCGGGGTAACAATTGCCTGAGAGTCTCATGCAAATAATACAGGAGTGAATCGCGCTTTCGCGCGCGCGCGTCGGATTTCGTCGATGCATCGGTGATGCTCCGCTGTGTCCGGATGTCGAAGCGATGATCAAAAGTTCGATTTGACAGAAATCTACATGAGCAACGAGCGCTGATCGCGTCAACTTGTCGCTGCATTCCGCATGTTTACCAAGCGTTAAAAATCTGCCTAGTCAGAAAAGTGGAAGCATTCAAGCGGGAAGGAACGTCGGTGGCGATCAATGATATTTCCACTCTCGCTGCGCTTCGTACAAAAATGGATTGGCACCAGCAGCGCCAGCGGGTGCTGGCGCAGAATGTGTCAAACTCCGACACTCCCAACTTCAAGCCGACTGATCTGGTCGAACCGAAAATTGGCGCCAAGGGTCAGGCCACGGGTCAGACGTTTGCGCTGGCTCTGATGCGTACCAACTCGTCCCACCAACTTCCTTCGGGTGGTGGGAGTTCTTCTGAAACAAAGCCGGGTGGCTACCAGACACGTCCCGCGGGAAACGCTGTGAGCCTTGAGGAAGAGATGCAGAAGTCGGCCGCTAACCAAATGGACTACGCGGCCGCAACGGCCCTGTACAGCCGGAGTCTGGGTCTTCTCAAGACCGCGCTGGGCAAGCGCTGACAAGACATCATCTTATATGCGCTCCGATTTTCTCAATCTCTCGCTCCAACCGCACATTGAGACACGAAAAACCCGCGTTTGCTGAACGCAGCAATGTGGCGCGATACGAGACTGGGGGGCCCAGTCTCGGCCTCGGTCCGCTTGCGAGGAAGGGTGCCCTCATTCGCCTCCTTCGTGCTGCCGGTGGCTACCGACTTCGTCGCCGGTCTTGGAGAGGTGCACGTGCTGGTCGACATGATCGACCCAGGACACCGGAATCATGGTGGTCGCCGTCAGGCGAACTGTGCTTCGTCAAGTTGATCTTTGTCGGGCCCTTCCGGGTGATCGACTTTTCCGACGGCTTCTTTGTCGATGGAATGACGTCCATGCGTGCCTTGATCTGCGTGGCGTCCAGCATCGCGCGTCCCCCTTAGTTGAAAACGCGAAACGCGCGAACCGAAGCAAGGTTGCTCGCCGTCCAGGGTCACCAGTCCATCGTTTAGTCGTGCGTAATTTGGTCGCAACCGGGCGCCTCCGTAGGAGGGAACGTCACGATGACGTGTGACTTGGGTAACGACTGATGACAGAGGGACTTGGAACATGAAGAAGCTTGGTCTTTTGGTATTCGGCTTGGCCGTTTCGTTCGCATTGCCTGCCTCGGCGGAGACGGTGATCGTCAAGAAGGGGGGACATCATGGTGGATACGGCGCGCGGGCCGAGATGCGCGGTCCCCATGGGGCCGGCATGCGTTATGGTGGCGATATGCATCGGGGGATGAGAATGCACGGCAACAGGACGGTGGTGATCAAGCGAGGCCACCACCGCTATTGAGGAAGCTCCGCGGAACGTACGGCTGGGGATGTCCTCCTCCAACAATCCGGCTGATGGTCGCTCGAATGCAGCGACGCGAATACGAAGGCCGCCTCCTGGGGCGGCCTTTTGGTTTATACTGTCGAAAGGCCTTCGTTGGCGTCGGGATCTGCGCTCAGAATCCAAAACACGCCTCGTCGGAGAGAACAGTCGTTAGGGCGCTTCCGATGTCATTTCCAGCGCCAGGACTGTGTTGGCTGAAACCGCGCTTGCAAGCCCCGTTTACGCCGACACGATCCAGCGTTGGCAATAGACGGTTCGCGTTGTCCGTGATGGGCCGTCAGAATTGCGAGCGGACGCGCACGCCGAAAATCGACGCCGGACCGCGGTCGCGGTTGTAGGCCGGGTTGACGACGAGCTGGTAGTCCAGCGTTGCGCGCCACGACCACAGTGGGAAGCTGTAGTAGGTTTCGATGATCTTCTCGGGGCCGGCGTTCGGCAGGCGTCCGTCTCCGACGAGAATGCCGAGACCGCCCGCATCGAGGTAAGTGCGGCGCGCTTGCGAGATGCCGTTCAACACGCCGGCGAATCCGAACGTGTCGTTAGGTCTGTTCCAGGAAGATCCCGCCAGCGACAGGCCGGCGGCAACCGTCGTATCGATGTCGGTGAATTCATAGGACTCCTTGGATCCGTCGGCGACGCCGGCCCTAGCGAAGACGCCGAGCTCCTTCGTGACCTCTTGCTCCAGGTTGACGCTGATGCCGGCCCGGCTTTGGTAGCGCCGGACCAGGGCGGTGTCCGCGGCTGTGCCCGTCGCCTGCGCGAGCGCCACGGCCTCGTCGAAGCGCCCCATGCGCCCGCGTGTCAGGAATCCCGTAACCGCGACCTTGCCCGGCTTGCCCCAGATCTCATGGCGATGTTCGATCTCGCCGACCCACTGGAATTGGGAGAACGTCGGATCCAGCTCGGTGCTGTTGGGAACGGTCGACAGATCGAACAAGCCGCCGCGGAATGTCCAGTCGCCCTTGTACCACTCGACGGCGGCGCCGTAGGTGAAGCCCCAAGCATCGGCGGCGTAGTCGAACGTGCCGGTGTCCACGATCGACCAGTTCATGAAATCCTTGCGCGGGTCGTGGGCATATTTGTTGGTGTCGAAGACGTCGGTGACAGCGAATTTTCCCACCGTCAGGACCAAGCGGTCGGCGCTCTGCGTGCCGGCGAACTGGTTGATGTCGGCATCGACCTTCTTGGTATCACCGCCGAGGTCGAACGTCTGACGGAAGAAGGCGCGGGGAATGCGGGCGTAGGGCGCAGCGGATCCGACCTTGTAGGCCTCGCCGCTCGGAAATCCGGCCACACCCAAGGTCGAGCTCAGGCCGAACCCCTGATCGATCTCCGGGTTGACCCAGAATTCTCCGCCGGCCCAAGGCCTGAAGCCGGCGTAGAGCGTCACGTCCCAGGTCTGTCGGGTCTGGTTCGGAATGAGGCTGTTCGTGCCGGTGTAGGGAGAGCGGAACGGTGGCGCGTACTGCTGCAGATAGGTCGTCTGCCCATGGATGCTGAACTGGTCGGTTTCGAAGGGCGTCAAGCCGTCCTCGAGAACCTTCTGCCCATTTTGACCGAAGCGGTAGTTGAGGCCGAGGCGGGCGGTCTGCACCGCGAGATCCGAGGACAGATGCTGCGTGCCGCCGAACGCTTTCTCTTTCGTCCCGAAGTCCGTGTAGAGATATTCGAACCGCGCCGACCAGTTTGCCGACAGGGCGACTTCGGCGCCGGCGCCCCAAGCGGAGCCGAGCCGAGTGAACCCGATCTTGTCTCCCGGGGTGCCGTCGAGCGGGTCGAGCGTCGCCTGGTCGTAGCTCCATGCGAAGCCGCCCGTGGCGTAGAACAACCAGGACCTCGACGCGTATCCCAGGCGGGCCCTCAGCGTTCCCGATGTCAGGACAGTTTCCTTCAGGGCCGCCGGCCCTTGAGCGCCGACGACCGAAGTTGTCCCGGAGATCGTATTGGGAAAGGTGAGGTCGCCTTCGATGCCGAGGAGCACGTGGGACGGCAGCACGTAGTTATAGCCGGCGCCCAGTCCGAGAGCGTAGGAGCCGGTTCCTTTGAACGCGTTGAGGGAGTTCGTCAGGTCGATCGATCCGGACGACGGAGCCAGTCCCGGGGCGCCGAAAGCGTACTGCGAGGACCCGACGCCATAGGCGAAATGGCCGCCGACGAAGGGGCCGCTCCAGTCGACGGCCTGGCCGGGCCGGACTTCGCCGAGATCGGCTGAAAGTCCCTTGGCGGCCGGAACGGCCGCCAGGATCATGCCGATGATGACCTTCTTCATCGCGTCGAGCGTCCGCCTCTTCATACCGCTTTCGATACGGCGGCGGCCGCTTGGCAACAATTTGAATCTAGCCTGCACGCCGCCAATCCTGTCGCTGAATTGACCAGGCGTGCATTCGCCGCGAAATGTTTCACAGCGACCCTGCAGCACCCGCGGTTGTGCATACCCGTTTAGGACCCCGCCCAGTCGCAAGCGACCTCGAACGCTCGACGCCGCGAGGGCAGGTGATGGAGCGCGATGGTGGACGACACGCATCTGGAGATGACCCAGTGAACCCATCCAGCCTTATTGCGAATAGTTCTTAGTTGCAAGAAGTGCTATTGGACAGGTAATCGTTTAACACTGTCGACGTGATGGAATTGCAACAGTTGTTGGAGGCGCTGCGCCCAGTGCCCGCGGTGAGCGCGATCGAGGTGGATATCGGTGCCGACCTCCGGATCGTGTTTCGGCGCCTGCGTGGGCCTCTAAGTTCTTCTGGAGATCGAATCGCTCTGCCGGGTCACCGGTCTTCTCCGGCGGAGGTCCGGGGCGTGGCGCGGGGGAGTTGCCTCGCGCGCCGTCCGATGCCTCTCTCGTCGGCAGAAACGGGGGTCTCAGCAGGGGTCGACAAGGAGATGGGTGGTGGCTTCACCATCGAGTATTCCAGACCGCCCCGCGGCCGGACATGGTGACCCGTTCTCGGTGGCCGAATTGGAAAGCAAGACGCCTTAGCTTCACATACCTCCGGACACCACCAAACGGGCCCGAATCCCGCCGGGGCGGTCGACGAGACCGTTAGGGGGAATTGTCTGGCACAAGCGCCATCACGACCGCTGAGCGGCGACGGGGATGGCGGTCCTTGACTTTCTGTCGGCTGGGTCGCTTGGCCGCCGTGTCGAAAAGCGGAGAACGATCTCACGCCCGACTCGATGCGAGTGCTGAATTAGCTGGCGCAGCCAACGCCCGAAGAGCCCCGCCCGGGGGCGCTGCCGCGCTCCGGAGCGATCCGCGTCGTGAGTCGCTTGAGGTTCGCAAGCAATTGGCCCCGGACCTCGCCTTCGTCCACGGCCCATAGATCGGCGAGAATCGGCTCGGCCTTGGCGACGTCCCAAGGAAACAGGGAGCGCCCCTCGACCTGTGCGAAGGGACCGTCCGTCTCGGTCAGTATCCTGTCGCGGGGCATTTCGGCAACCAGGCCGCGTCCTCTCTCGCCGGCGAGCATCGCCGGGCCGACGCTGAACCAGCAACCCTGATCGACCGCGCGTTTGAGCTCGCGGCGCGTCCCGGAAAACCAATGCAGAACGGCGACGCCTGCATCGGACCGCGACGCGAGCGCATCGAGAACGGGCCCGGCGGCCCGCCTGCTGTGTATCGTCATGATGCGGCCTCCGACCGCCCCGCACATCCGAAGGATTTCGTCAAAGACGTGGCGCTGCGTTTCCCAGGTCGCCTTCAGTTCTGGGCCGCCATCCAGACCGATCTCGCCGACATACCGTGATCGCGGGAGCAACTCCTCGAAGAGCCCGAGTTCGCCCCGGCGTTCCTGCGCGATCTGAGGATGCAATCCGATCGCGGTACGGATGCGCGCCGCATCCTTCGCCAAGGCGGCTGTTCCCGACCAGGCCGAGGGCGTCGTCGTCACCGACAGGACGAAAAGGTCGCGCTCGATGCACTCCTTCGTTGTCGCGACCGGATCCGGATAAAGATCTAGATGGGCATGAAGGTCGATCACTTGACACCGTATTTCACGTGCAAGGCGCCGAGTTCGGCAAGTCCCCGTCGTAGCATATCCTTCAGCGCGTCGCGCTCCTCGATCCCCTGCCACGAAAGGGCTCCGCCAAGCCAATCGTCGAACCCCGCGCCCTTTGAGGCCGCCAGCGCCATGCCGACCGAGCGGACGTCGTCGAAGCCGGCGTGATCCGGATCGTCCCGACCGAGATGTTCGTAGACGTAGTCGGTCGGATCGTCTTCGCCCCAAGCGAGGAAGGCCGCTCTGCGGACCTGACACGGCACGCACCGCCCGCAATGGCGGTAGTTGTAGCGCTGAAAGCGGCCGCAACTCGTCGAGTTCGCCGCCAGCGTGCGCAGCAAGTCCTGGTCCGCGCACGTCTTCAGCATCTCGCCCTTGGTCGTGTATCCATAAGGAGTGTGGATACTCACGCCCAGGTTCGCGGCGTCGAGAACGTCCTGGAACCTTGAGAGGAAGTAAGGGTGGGCCGTACGGGTGCTCAAACTTCCGATGCGGCTTCCCGTCAGCGGCGGGTTGATGGCGATGAAGCCGTTTTCGCAGACGTAGAGCGGCAAGCAGCCGCCGGGACGATATGGCTTGAGCGCCGTGGCGACGAGAACCCCGAAGGCAAGGAAGATGATCGAGCGCGCCCGCTGGGAGGTATCTTCGGTGCCCGGAACGGCCGCGTTGTCGTTCAACTGGAAGTGGCGCAGACCGCCGCCGATCAACGACGCGAACCTGATCTGTTTTTCTCCATCGCCCCGGACTGTCTTGCTGATGGCGACGGGTCGCTGTCCGGACGCCGCAAGGT
>NZ_JAEMSD010000044.1:22953-24097 GCF_016462955.1 Bradyrhizobium sp.
TCAAGCTGTCTAGCCCACCCGACAGGAGCACGACGCTGCCTTCGGGCGGTCGGAAAACTTCCGCCGGCGGCTGCGGCGCTGCACCGCCGGCGATGAAACGGAATTGCCATCGGTCGGTCGTGAGAAACGTCAACGCGTCGGCGAGGAGGTCCGCGGACTTGTTCCAGAATGCCGGTTCGGCGACCGCGACTTCCATCTCGAACTCGCGTGTCCAGCCGTCCGGACTTAGGCTACGTCGTCCCGCTGCATCAGCCGCCATGACGGACATCGCGATGGACAGCAGATCCCACGCCCTGCGGTTCGGAGCCAGACGCGCTCTGCGAATTTCGTTGCGCACGGCCGCACCGGCGCTGCCGCGATCATCAGCCCCAGGCTGGCCGTAGAGGACGACCCTGAGCGTGCCTTTCTCCTTTAGCCGACGCACCTCGGCCGGCGCGCAAAGCAACTTCACTCTTCGTACCCCTCGAAGACCTCGAACGTCTCGCGCAACGCAGCCTGGACGACGCGCGCGACGCGTCCGGCGGTGAGCCTGCGTCCCTGTTCCTTGAGTTTGCGGAAGGAGGCGGCCACAGTCTCGGCGATATACGACCGCATCTGTTTCAGTCGAGCCAGCGCGACGGTCGCGGTGGGCGCTCTCTCCAGCAACGTCTTGCCGACATCCAGCTCGAAGCGTCGTGCCACGTCGATGGCCGTGAATTTCTCGATGACGAACTCGCGTTCAGGATCGGACAGATCGAGGAGATCGGCGTCCGGGTATTCCGTCAGCAATTCGGACATCGCGTCGTGGATGGACGCACGTTCGGCTTCCGCATCCTGAGTCCCGTCGATCGGTCTGACGGCCTCGATGATCGCGCTCGCGATCTCTTCGGTCGACCGGCCAGCGAGCGCGGCCGCATCGACGGGAGCGTTTGCATCCCCCTGCGCCGTGGAATAGAGGGCATGGCCGAGCGATCCCGCCGTTTGAGCGGTGCCGCCGAACCGCTGCGTCGCGAAATTCGATCCCCCGTAGCCATTGCGGACGTAGTGTCCGAGCCCGCGTCTAAGGTCGCGGCCGTCCCCGGATCGCGCGAAATTGCCCAAGCTCGAGCGAACGCCGCCGAACCGTCGTTCGGGTGCCAACGGCGCCGGCTGCAGGCTTGGCGGT
>NZ_JAEMSD010000398.1 GCF_016462955.1 Bradyrhizobium sp.
GTGATGTACTGGACGCGCTCCGGCGACCTCATGGTGATGGTGATCCTCGGCGGCATGGGCACGCTGTTCGGACCGGTCATGGGCTCGGTGGTGTTCCTGCTGCTGGAAGAGCTGCTGTCGCAGATCACCGAATATTGGGCGCTGATCTTGGGCCCGCTGCTGCTGCTGATCGTGCTGTTCGGCCGCGGCGGCATCATGGGCGCGCTGGGGAGGGCCGGCCGTGGCTGAACCCTTGCTCCGCGTCGAAAAGCTGGTGCGCCGCTTCGGCGGCATCGTCGCGACCGACAACGTTTCGCTCGATGTCGCCAGCGGCGAGCTGCACGCCATCATCGGCCCGAACGGCGCCGGCAAGACCACGCTGATCAGCCAGCTCACCGGGCATCTCGAACCGCATTCCGGCAGCGTCTCGCTGGGGGGCCGCGACATCACCTATCTGCCGGCCTATCGCCGCTGCGCGCTGGGCCTCGCCCGTTCGTTTCAGATCACCTCGCTGCTGCTCGATTTCACCGCCGCCGACAATGTCGCGCTGGCGGCGCAGGCCCATGCCGGTACGTCTTTCCGCTTCTTCGCCAATGCGCGCAAGGAGAAGGGTCTGCGCGATGCCGCCCATGCCGCGCTCGATCGCGTCGGTCTTGCCCATCGCGCCGATGTGCTCGTGTCGCAGCTCAGCCATGGCGAGCGACGCCAGATCGAGCTTGCCGTCGCGCTCGCGAGCAAGCCGAAATTGCTGCTGCTGGACGAGCCGATGGCCGGTCTCGGCGTCACCGAATCCCAGGGCATGGTGAAGCTGCTCCAGGAGCTGCGCAAAGAGGTCTCGATCGTGCTGGTCGAGCACGACATGCCGGCGGTGTTCGCGCTCGCCGACCGCATCTCGGTGCTGGTCTATGGCCGCGTCATCGCCTCCGGCGACCCCGCCGCGATCCGGGCGAACGAGGACGTCAAGCGGGCTTATCTCGGCGACCAGCACGTGGTGACGCACCATGGCTGACACGCTGCTCGACGTCGACGGCATCGAGACCTGCTACGGCCTGTCCCAGGTGCTGTTCGGCCTGTCGCTGTCGATCAAGCCGGGCGAGATGGTCTCGCTGATGGGCCGCAACGGCATGGGCAAGACCACGACCATCCGCTCCATCATGGGCCTGACGCCGGCGCGGGCGGGCAGCATCCGTTTCGCGGGCGCCGAGGTAAGGCAGCTTCCGTCCTACCGAATTGCCAAGCTCGGCGTCGGCCTCGTTCCCGAGGGCCGGCAGATCTTCCCGAACCTCACCGTGCGCGAGAACCTGGTGGCCGCCGCCGCGGACCGCTTCGACAGTCCCAATCCCTGGACGCTGGGCTCGATCTACGTGATGTTTCCGCGCCTCGCCGAACGCGCGTCCAACATGGGCAACCAGCTTTCCGGCGGCGAGCAGCAGATGCTCGCGATCGGCCGCGCGCTGATGACCAACCCGAAGCTGCTGATCCTGGACGAGGCGACCGAGGGCCTCGCTCCGCTGATCCGCGAGGAGATCTGGAATTGCCTGTCGCTGCTCAAGAGCCGCGGACAGTCGATCCTGGTCGTCGACAAGAACGTCGACCACCTCGCCCGCATCTGCGACCGCCACTACATCATCGAGCGCGGCAAGACGGTGTGGAGCGGCACCTCCGACGAGCTGATGGCCGAGCCGGATCTGCAGCACAAATATCTGGGGATTTGAGATACCGCTCGCGCATCCCGGTGGGCGATGTCAGCCCTGCAGCGGATCTTCGCCGACTTTCGGCCAATAGGTGCCGAAACTCCAGAGGCCTCCTTCGGGATCCCGATCCGAAAAGTCACGGCTGCCGTAATCCGTGTTCTGCAGTTCCATTTCGATGCGGGCTCCGGATGCCTTCACCTTGGCGTAGAGCGCGTAGGGATCATCGACGGCCAGATACACCGCGTCGGTTCGGCGCCCGTCGAGATCGCCGACGCTCTTGCCATAGCCATCCGGGCGGTCTGCTCCAAGCATCAGGATGGATGACCCGAACGACAATTCGGCATGCGTGACGATGTTTTCGCGCCTGTAGATCACGCGTTCGGTGAATCCGAGGACGTCCTTCAGCCAGGCGATCATCGCCTCGGCGTCCTTGCAGCGCATGGTGTGATAGAGGCGCGGCGCTTCGATCGGGACTGAGCTGGACATGGCATTCTCCGCTTGGGTTGCGCACGAAGTCTAAGTGGTGCGCTCGCCTGCGGCTTGAACAAATGGGACCTCAGACCTATCCGCCGGCTTCGCGGATCAGGCGCGGATCCAGCTGCTCCAGCCGTGCGGCCCACACGCTCGGGCTTTCGCCGCTGAACTCCTTGAAGTCGCGGGCGAGATGCGCCTGGTCGGCATAGCCTGCCTCGATCGCAATGCCGGCCCAGCCTCGCGCATCGCCGATGCGCGCCAGTTGGCAGGCGCGGTGAAAGCGCAGCATCCGCGCCAACGTCTTCGGTGAAACGCCGATCTCGTTGTGAAACCGGCGCGCGAGATGCTTGCGGCTCCAGCCGATGTCCGTCGCGATGTCCGATATGCGCGCCGCCCCGGCGCTGCGCCCGAGCCGGCCGAGCGCCGCAGCGATCGCGGGGGAGGGCTCGTGGACCGCCCGCGCGAGCACGAAGGTCTCGATGATCTCGAGGCGTCGCTGCCATCCATCCGCCTCCGCCACCATTTCGCCGAGGTCGCGGCCCTCGCGGCCCAGCAAATCGCCGATATCGACCATGCGCGCCGTCAGGTCGGGCACCGCGCCGCCATAGAAGCGATAGGCGCCGAGCAGAGTGAAGTCGATCTGGACGCACATGGCGCGGCCGTCGGATTCGATCCGCACGGGTCCTGGAAACAGGCCGGCAGCGAAGCTCGGCTGCGTGTCGGCATCGCCGGGCTCCCGTCCGAGAGCGATGCGGAACGGGGTTCCGAGACTGACGAGCAACGGCACCGCCAGCGGCGCAGCGTGCCGGAAGCCGGTCAGCGCGAGCCCGCGCTCCCGGTAAAAGGAAATCGAGGAAACGACATGGGCCATGTGCGCCGGGACAGGCCGGCTGATCACCTCCGGCGCAACGCTCGCGTCCATGCAGGGCCTCCGTTGTCACACACAGCATAGTATCGTAGCCCGGGTGAGCGAAGCGATACCCGGGAAGCCAAGACCCCGGATGTCGCTTCGCTCATCCGGGCTACGTCCCGGTGAGCAGCTCACTGCCGATTGCGCATCCAGTCGGCCAAGCCGGATATGGCCTTGTCGAGTTCGGCGCGCGCGGCGCCGTCCGTGATCGTCTCCTCCATCGCGCCGCGCATGCACAGCATCCAGGCGTCGCGTTCGGCATCGCCGATGGCAAAGCCGAAATGGCGCTGCCGCAGCCGCGGATGGCCCTTCTCGGGTGTATAGAGCCGCGGGCCGCCGGTCCATTCCGTGAGATAGCGCTTGAGCACGTCCCTGATCAGGCCGAGGTCGTCCGCATGCATGGCGCGGATGACCTTCGCCTCCGGCAGCCTGTCCATGCGGTCGTAGAAGCGATCGACGAGGGCGTCGATCGTGGCGCGGCCGCCGATCCGCTCGAACATGGACGTGGTGGCGTCGGTGGAGGTCATCGTCTACCCAAAGCTTGCTGCTGAGCGCTGATATAGCGTTGCCGCAGGCCATGCAAAAGCCTCGCTGTCGTCCCGGACAAGCGCAGCTAAGCGGAGTGTGTGGTTCTGGCGAGGTCCAGCCTGCCTACAGCGCCACGCTGCGCAGCCCGAAGCTGCGAGCTTCGTTCTGCAGCACGGGACGCACCGCATCGACCAGCCGCGCGGCGGCGGCATCGACGGAGAGGCCTGCGGTATCCACCACCGCGGTCGCGCGCGAATAGAGCGGCTCGCGGCTTAGCAGGATGTTGCGCAGCTCCGCCATGGCGGAGCGGTCGTCGGCCATGGGGCGCAGATCGCCCTGGCGGCGCACGCGCGCCATGTGCTCCTCGGGCTCGGCCTTCAGCCAGATCGTGTAGAACGAGGTCAGCACCTGGTCGAAGGTCAGGGGCTCGGACACGATGCCGCCGCCGGTGGCCAGCACCATCAGCTCGTTGCGCGCGAGCAGCTGTTGCAGCGCGGCCTGCTCCATGCGGCGAAAACCTTCCTGGCCGTACAGCGCGATGATCTCGGCGACCGAGAGCCCGTTCTGCTGCTCGACCTCCTTGTTGAGCTCGACGAAGCTCCAGCCGATCTTCTTCGCCAAAATCTTGCCGAGGGTGGATTTGCCGGCGCCGCGCAGGCCGATTAGCGCGATGCCGCAGAACGGTGCGCGCCGCGGCGCGGTTGCGCTGCCGCCGGAGAGCAGATCCTTGACCTGGGCAATCTGCGCGGGCGTTGCCTTGCGCAGCAGATCGCGAAACATCTGCCAGTCCGGCGTCGGATCGGGCGAGGGCAGCAGGTCTTCGAGATGCGCGCCCATCGCGTCGGAGACGCGGCGCAGCAGCACGATCGAGACGTTGCCCTTGCCGCTTTCGAGCTGCGCGATGTAGCGCTCCGAAATTCCCGAGACCTTGGCGAGCACCTTGCGCGACATGCCGCGCAGCGCGCGCATGGTGCGCACACGCTGGCCGAGCTGTTCGAGGAAGCGGGATTCGGCGTCGGGACTTTCGGTCATGAGCCTTCTTTACGGATGTCCTCTTGAAGGAAGTCCTGCGGCGCGTTTTAATGAAACATAGTGCCTGCTGGCATTGACAGCAAGCCGCCGCGGTGTCTTTCTATGAATTATAATTCTAAATTCGGGGGAGATGTCCGTGAGCGAGGGATCCTACAATGCGGTGACCTGGCTGCTCGACCGTAACGTCGAGGAGGGCCGCGGCAACAAGCTCGCCTTCGACGACACCGTCTCGCGGCTCAGCTATGGCGAGCTCCAGCAACAGACCCGGCGCGCGGCCAACATGCTGCGCCGGCTCGGCGTCCGCCGCGAGGAGCGCGTCGCCATGATCATGCTGGATACCATCGATTTCCCGATCGTGTTCCTGGGCGCGATCCGCGCCGGCATCGTACCGGTGCCGCTCAACACGCTGCTGACGGCGGACCAGTACGCCTACATCCTCGCCGACTGCCGCGCGCGTGTGCTGTTCGTGTCCGAAGCGCTCTATCCTGTTATCAAGGACGTCGTCGGCCGCATGCCGGATCTCGAGCATGTCGTGGTCTCCGGTGCCAAGCAGAACGGCCACAAGCAGCTCGCTGAGGAAATTGCCGGCGAGAGCGACCGGTTCACCACCGCCACGACGCATCCGGACGAGCCGGCGTTCTGGCTCTATTCGTCCGGCTCGACCGGCATGCCGAAGGGCGTGCGCCATATCCATTCCAATCTGCAGGCAACCGCCGACACCTACGCCAGGCAGGTGCTCGGCATTCGCGAGAGCGACGTGTGCCTGTCCGCGGCAACGCTGTTCTTCGCCTACGGGCTCGGCAATGCGCTGACCTTCCCGATGTCGGTCGGCGCCAGCGTGATCCTGAACAGCGAGCGGCCGACGCCGGCGCGCATGTTCGACCTGATGAACCGCTACAACCCCTCGATCTTCTACGGCGTGCCGACCTTGTTTGCGGCGATGCTGAACGACGAAGCGATGAAGGGCGAGCGTGGCGGCAACGCCTTGCGCATCTGCACCTCGGCCGGCGAGGCGCTGCCGGAATCCGTCGGCAACAGCTGGAAGGCGCGCTTCGGCGTCGACATCCTCGACGGCGTCGGCTCGACCGAGCTGTTGCACATCTTCCTGTCGAACGCGCCCGGCGACATCAAATACGGCTCGTCCGGCAAGCCGGTGCCGGGCTATGCGGTGCGGCTCGTCAACGAAGCGGGCCAGGACGTCGCCGACGGCGAGGTCGGCGAACTCCTGGTCGATGCGCCCTCGGCCGGCGAGGGCTACTGGAACCAGCGCCACAAGAGCCGCCGCACCTTCGAGGGCCCGTGGACCCGCACCGGCGACAAATATGTCCGGGACAGCGACGGCCGCTACACCTTCTGCGGCCGCGCCGACGACATGTTCAAGGTGTCCGGCATCTGGGTCTCGCCGTTCGAGGTGGAGAGCGCGCTGATCACCCATCCTGCCGTGCTGGAAGCCGCCGTGATACCGGAAGCCGATCCGGAAGGCCTCCTGAAGCCGAAAGCCTTCGTGGTGCTGCGCCCGGGCGCGACGACGACGGATTTGCAGGAAATGCTCAAGGAGCACGTCAAGCGGAAGATCGGCCCCTGGAAATATCCGCGCTGGATCGACGTGGTGGAGTCGCTGCCGAAGACCGCGACGGGCAAGATCCAGCGGTTCAAGCTGCGGGAGGGGGCGCATTGAGTGTGTGGACTGCGTTTGCTTACCCTCCCCTGGAGGGGGAGGGTCGGCACGCGATCGAGCGTAGCGAGATGCGTGACGGGGTGGGG
>NZ_JAEMSD010000399.1 GCF_016462955.1 Bradyrhizobium sp.
CGGCGGAAGACGCCGCGGCGTCTCCCGAGGTCGCGACGTCTCCTGAGGCGGACGGGCTCGAAGCCGCTGCCGCCGAGACCGCCGCCACCGAAGCCGCTGTATCGCCCGATATTGCCGCGCCTGTCGAAGCCGCTGCCGCGCCCGCCGAGCCCGAGCTGGTCGAGGTCTGGCGCCCCGCCGGCCGCCACGAGGATCGCAAGCCGCGCCACGAACGCCATCGCCATCAGCGTCACAACAACCAGCGTCCGCGGCCCGGCGCTGAGGCCGGCGCTGCACCCGATGCCGCGAGTGCCGCGCCCGGCGAAGCAACCGACGGCGCGAAGCCGGGCCATCGTCATGGCGGCCATCGCCGCGATGGCGGCCGCGACTTCCGCAAGCCGCGTGAAGGCGGCGAGGGCGGTGAGCGCCGCGACGACCGCAATCGCAGCTTCCAGGGCAAGGGGGATCGCGACAAGGATCGCGATCGCAACCGCGACAACAAGAAGTTCGGCGGAGATCGCGACAAGGGCCGCGACAATCGTGGCCGCGACCGCGACAAGGGCCGTGACCGCCAGGGTGGTCCCTCGCTGCGTCCCTACGCCTCGAGCGCGAACCCGCGCGAGCGCGACCGCCCTGCCGATCCGAACTCGCCCTTTGCCAAGCTCGCCGCGTTGAAGGAGCAGCTCTCGGGGCGGAAGGAGTAGCCCACGACCGAGCGGCAGCGCCTCGACAAATGGCTGTGGCACGCGCGGGTGGTGAAGGCGCGCACCTCCGCAGCCGAGCTCGTCGTCACCGGCCATGTCCGCGTCAACGGCGTGCGAGAGACCTCGCCGGGACATGCGGTCAAAGCCGGTGACGTGCTCACCATCGCGCTCGATCGCACCGTGCGCGTCCTCAAGGTAACAGCCTTTAGCGAACGCCGCGGCGATGCTGCCTCGGCGCGGGTGCTCTACGAGGAGCTCGGCACGCGCAATTAATTGCGCATCTCATTCATTTCTTGGTCGATCAAAGACGCAAAGCCGTCATGATCGGGCCTTCCCGACCTTGCGGCGCCCGGCCATCCGCGCTAGGCAAGCCGCGACTTCTAAAAGAGCTTTTCGGAGCGTTGGATGACTTACGTCGTCACTGAAAACTGCATCAAGTGCAAGTACACCGACTGCGTCGAGGTCTGCCCGGTCGATTGCTTCTACGAGGGCGACAACATGCTCGTCATCCATCCCGACGAGTGCATCGATTGCGGCGTGTGCGAGCCGGAATGCCCCGCCGACGCCATCAAGCCGGACACGGAACCGGGCCTCGAAAAGTGGCTCGGGGTCAACGCCGAATACGCCAAGAGCTGGCCCAATATCACTCAGAAGAAAGAATCACCTGCCGACGCCAAGGAATTCGACGGCATGGATGGCAAGTTTGAGAAGTTTTTCTCCCCAAACCCGGGCTCCGGGGACTAATTCGGGCTCAAACTTAACCGTAATAGCGGCGCTTCTACCGAAAACCAGCCCTAAGAACCCCTAAATCATTGATTTTTGCGGGAAATGTGCTATATTGAGCACATTAAGCCGAACCCCGTCAGCCCCGTTGGCCCCTCTGGGTTCCCGTGAAACCAAATGTCGAACAGGGGCGTGGCAGTTTCCGCGCGCAGGCTGTGTCACAGAAAACGCGTAAAAAGAGTACTTCAGCGAGGGCTTCCCATAAGGAGGCCAAAAAAGTCGCCGCGGCCAGCCGTAGCGCATCCAAGGGTCGGACCGCGACGAAGGCGCCGGCTGCAAAGTCCTCGAAGAACAAAAGAAGCGCAATGCCTAACAAGACTGCCAAACCGGCCGCGAAAGCGACCGCTGCCAAGCCTGCTGTCAAGTCTGTGACCGCCAAGCCCGCTGCCGTCAAGGCTCCCGCTGCCAAGCCCGCCGCGCCGAAGGCTCCCGTTGCCGCTGCGCCTGCCAAGGCTCCCGTCGCTGCCAAGCCGGTCGCCAAGCCCGCTGCTGCGCCGAAGGTCGAGGAAAAGAAGGTCGTGACCCAGCGTCAGGGCTTCAAGGCCAACGAGTTCGTGGTCTATCCCGCTCACGGCGTTGGCCAGATCCTGGCCATCGAGGAGCAGGAGATCGCCGGTGCGAAGCTTGAGCTGTTCGTCATTAATTTCATCAAGGACAAGATGACGCTGCGCGTGCCGACCGCCAAGGTCGCCAATGTCGGCATGCGCAAGCTGTCCGAGCCCGCGCTGGTCAAGAAGGCGCTGGAGACCCTCAAGGGTCGCGCCCGCGTCAAGCGTACCATGTGGTCGCGCCGCGCCCAGGAATACGAAGCGAAGATCAATTCGGGCGATATCGTCGCCATAGCGGAAGTCGTGCGCGATCTCTATCGCTCGGAATCGCAGCCGGAGCAGTCCTACTCCGAGCGCCAGCTCTATGAAGCGGCACTCGACCGTCTCTCCCGCGAGATCGCGGTGGTGCAGCACTCGACCGAGACCGAAGCGGTCAAGGAGATCGAGGCGCAGCTCGCCAAGAGCCCGCGCCGCAACGCCAAGGCGGAAGCCGCCGAAGGCGAGGGCGATGCGGATGCCGAGGGCGACACCGACGATACCGATGGCGACGACACCACCGTTGCCGACGAGGCGGCGTAAGCAACGCTCGCGTCGATCGCAATCATTCAAGAGCCCGGCCGGTTGGCCGGGCTTTTTATTTGCCGCGAGTTTTGTTGCAGCGGTCGCTCTGCGGTCGATGGCAACCACGAGAAACTGCACCGTCGTCGGCCGGTCGCGCTGTGTGACGGCCGACACTTTCCTTCGCTCCGCCTTCCGTCAGTGTGCTGCCACGCGCCGGATGTCCCGGCAGCAGAGCACATGGGAGAGGGTCATGAAGTTTCCTCGTTTCGCGACTTGCGCCGCTTTGGTTGTCGGAATCGGCTTGCTGGCGGGCTCGGCCTCGTACTCGCCGGCTGCCGCAGGCGCGTTCGGCCCGGACTACAGCTGGATGGGCAATCGAAAATACATGGACTGCCTCAAATATGTTGGTGCGTTCGGATCCAACTATCCTGGACGCGACAAGAACATCGCGGCCTGCAAGAGGGAGTATCTGCCCGGCGGTCGCTGATCGTGAACGCCCTGTGGCCGCATCACGCGGTACCTACTTCACCGGCCGCTTCTCGAGCTTCCTAGCCAGTGTGCGCCGGTGCATGCCCAGTCGGCGTGCGGCTTCCGAGATGTTGAAATCGGTCTCGATCAGGGTCTGGTGGATGCGTTCCCATTCCAGCGTCTTGATCGAGGTCGGCCGTGCGTCGAGTGCGACCTCGGTGTTGCCTTCGGCCTTGTTGAAGGCGGCTTCGATGTCATCGGTGTTGGACGGCTTGGCCAGATAGTGGCAGGCGCCGAGCTTGATCGCTTCCACGGCGGTGGAGATGCTGGCAAAGCCCGTCAGCACCACGATCAGCATGTCGGGGTCGTGCGCGTGCAGGAGCTCGACGCAGGCAAGGCCCGAGGCGCCGCCGAGCTTGAGGTCGACCACGGCATGGCCGAAGGAGCGCTGCTCCAGCACCTGGCGCACCTCTTCGATCGAGGCGGCGAGCACGACCTCGTAGCCGCGGCGCTCGAACGAACGCTTCAGCGTCCGGGCAAAGCCGGAATCGTCCTCGACCACGATGAGCGAACGGTCAGCCGTCAAAATTTCCCTCCGATCGCGAGCGTTGCGAGCGGCAGCGTCAGCCGCACCGTGGCGCCGCGCTTCCTGTGGTTCTTGGCGGTCACGCTGCCCCCCAATTTGCGCACGACGTTGACCACCAGGAACAGGCCGAGCCCGCCGCCGGTACGGCCCTTGCTGGATTGGTAGGGCTTCCCCAGCTGAGCCAGCATCTCCGGCGCAAAGCCGGGACCTCGGTCGGAGATCGACAGCACGAGATTGTCGCCCTCGCGCTCGGTCACGAGCTCGACCCAGTCGCGCGAGACTTCGTAGGCGTTGTCGAGCACGTTGAAGATGACCTGCTTCAGCGCGACGTCGGAGACGATCGAGACGTCCTCGCCGAATGTGTTGACGAAGTAGAGGGTGCGGGCCGAGCGCGCGTCCCGCCACTCCTCCACCAGCGCGGTCACGAACGCCGTCACCGTGGTCGGCGAGGAGCCTTCGCCGCGCGCTTCGCCCGCCGAGACCAGGATCCCCGTGACGATCGACTTGCAGCGCTGCAGCGAGGTCTCCATCTCCGCGAGGTCTTCGGCGAGCTCCTGATCGGCGGCAAGGTCCGGCATGCGGCGCCAGTCGCTGAGGATCACCGACAGGGAAGCGAGCGGCGTGCCGAGCTCGTGCGCAGCGCCAGAGGCAAGCAGGCCCATGCGCACGATGTGATCCTGTTCGGCGGCATGCTGGCGCAGCGCTGCCAGATTGGCGTCGCGCTCTCGCAAGTTCCTGTTGATGCGGGTGACGAACACCACGAGCAGCACGGCGTTGAGCACGAAGCCCAAGAGCATGCCTGTTACGGTGAGGGTGTAGGTCTCGCTCAGCGGATTGGGCGGCAGGTCGAGCGGCCGGTAGGCCAAAGTCAGCCAGACGAAGCTCGCACAGGTCAGCGCCACCAGCGACCAGGTCGAGCGGGCATCGAGCAGCACCGCGCCCAGCGTGACCTGGAGCAGGAACAGCGAGGTGAAGGGATTTGTGGCGCCGCCGGAGAGATAGAGCTGCGCCGTCAGCGCGGCGACGTCCAGCATCAGGGCGACCAGAAGCTCGTTGTTGGTGATCGCGGCGCGATGGCGCACCCACACGAGTCTCGAACCGTTGAGCAGCACCAGGGCGCCGATCACGGCGCCCATTCGTTCCAGGGGCAACGGGATGCCGAGACCAAAATGCACGACGCCGATGGTCACCATCTGGCCGACCACCGCAGTCCAGCGGAGCTGGATCAGCAGCGCCATGTTCTTGCGGTTGGTCTCGTGATCGGTCGGCGCCGTCCCGATCAGCTCGCTGCGCGCGCCGGCCAGCGATTGCAGCGTGACGGCCAGCCCGTCAGGCGCAAGCGTCTGGGAAGGCGTCTTCCCGTCGTCAGGTCGGCTCGACGATCGTTCCAGCATCTGATCCCGTCCTGCGGGCGGTCGAATCCGAGCCGCCGGCGCTGTCGTGGACGAAGCGCTTGCGGCGGAACAACCCGCCGCCAAATGTGACGAAAAGCCTGCCGGCCAGCATGAAAGCCAGGGCAAACCACGTCAGCGCGTAGATCAGGTGGTTATTGGGAAAGCGGATCACGGTCAATCCGGCGATCGGCCCGCCAGCGATTTGTGATTTGGCATCGGCATCGACGAAGAATGGTGCGACGTTTTGGAGGCCGCGGGCCGCGGCAATCGCCTCGACATCCCGAGAGTACCAGCGGTTGTGCTGCGGCACGTTGCTCCGGAGGAAGCCGCCTCTGGGCTCCGTGATGCGGAGCAGGCCAGAGATCTCGACTTGGCCGTCCGGATTGCCGTCGCGGCGCGTCGATGGGTCACGCCGCTCCGACGGCACGAAGCCGCGGTTGATCAGGACCAGCGTGCCGTCGCTGCGTTCGAGCGGCGTCAGGACCCAATAGCCCGGGCCTTCCTCCGTGACGGCTTGGACCAGAGTCTCCCGATCGTGCAGGAAGCGCCCGCCGAGGCTGACATGTCTGTACTCGTCGTTGGCGGCGCTGACCGCGGGCCACGCCGCGGGCGCGGGGATCGGCTGGGCCGGAGCATGGACGCGCTGCTCGACCCGGTCGATCAGAGCCAGCTTCCAGGCGCGGCGCTCGATCTGCCAGACGCCGAGCGCGATCAGAACGACAAGAGCGACGAGCGAGAGGACCGTGAGCCACAGGGCGGGGGCGTGCACGGCGCTGCCCTGCGTCTTTCCCGCCTCGCTCGTCGCGGTGCCGGTTCTGCTCACGCCAAAGCCTCGCTCACTTCATGCCTGTCATCTGGTGCATTGGCATCATGTTGCTGTTGAGGTGGCTCATCACCCACAGCGAACCGGACAGCGCGATCACGACCATCACGATGGTGAAGATCAAGGCCATCATGGTCCAGCCGTTCTCGGAGGCCGTGTTCATGTGCAGGAAGTAGATCATGTGCACGACGATTTGCACGATCGCGAACGCCATGATGACCAGCGCGGTGATCTGCTTGCTCGGCAGTGTGCCGCTCATCACCAGCCAGAACGGGATGGCTGTGAGCACGACCGAGAGCACGAAGCCGAGCACGTAGCTCGAGAACGTGCCGTGAGCGTGGCCGTCGCCATGGTGGTGGTCGTGCGCGCCGGCTGCGTGGGTATCGGTGCTCATCGCAGAACTCCCAGGAGATAGACGAAGGTGAAGACGCCGATCCAGACGACGTCGAGGAAGTGCCAGAACATCGACAGGCACATCAGGCGGCGGCGATTAGCCTCGATCAGGCCGAATTTCTGGACCTGTACCATCA
>NZ_JAEMSD010000850.1 GCF_016462955.1 Bradyrhizobium sp.
CGGCATAGGTGGCGCCGTTGACGACGTCGGCATCGTAGGAGGCGAGCAGCGGGCGCGCGGTGAAATCGCCGGCGCCGATCACGCCGAGCGAGCGTGGCCGCGGCAGCTTGTCCGAGATCAGCCAGAGCTCGAAGCTCTTGCCGGGCTCCGGCGCCGCGCCGACCTTGCGCACGGTGAAATTCCGCGTCGCGCCGTCGACGGTGAGAATGAAGGCGGGGCCGCCGCCCTGGTCCTGCAGCAACGCGACATATTGCGCGGAGGCGGCGAGCGGCGCGGCCGGGGTCTTCACCTCGACGGTCTGGATGCGCGTTGGCGGACGCAACGCGCCCGGCAGCGCCTCCGGCCAGAAGATCTGGAGCGACAGCGTCACGAGCAGTGCGGCGGCCAGCGCCCCGGCGACGGACGCGACGGCGCGCCAGCGCTTCACGCGGCTCTCGAGCCGGATCACGTTGCCGTCGTCGACCCCAGGTGGCGGCGGCGCGCGAACGATGTCGAGATCGGGAGCGTGGACCTGCGGGATGAATTGCGGCGCGATGTCGCCGATGGCGTCGGGCTCGGGACTCGGCGGCTCGCCCTGCTCTGCGTCGGGATGCTGCACCGGCGCCGGCGGAGCACTCTCGTTCGAGGACACCACCGTCTCCGGCGAGGGCGGCTCCGACACCGGCGGTGGCGACGCCTCTGCGGCCGCGGGCGGCTCCTGCGCCACGGCGATGCGCGCGATCTCGGACCTGATGTTCTCCCATACGATCGGACGCGGCTCGACCGAGCCGACCATCTGGTTGAGCGCGCCGAGCCGGTACGACCACGCCTGCACGACCGCGGCGAACGCCTCGTCCACCGCCATCATGGTCTCGACCTGCGCCCGCTCGTCGGCGTCGAGCGTGCCGAGCGCGTATTCCGCGGCGAGCGCGATATGGTCCTCCGTGTAGTCCATCACTCTCCTTCACCTCTCCCGAAGGGAGAGGTCGATTTGCCCCGGGAGATGCGAAGCATCGTCCCGCGCAAATCGGGTGAGGGGTCAAGGTCCCATGAGCGTGCGCAATCCCTCACCCGGATCGCATCTTGCGATGCAATCCGACCTCTCCCTTCGGGAGAGGTGAGGCAAGAAGGCCGCGTTAGCATAGACACTCTCTCATCATCCTCTACAGCCCGAGGCACTCCCTGATCTCCAGCATGCTGCGCCTGAGCCACGTCTTCACCGTGTTGACGGGCGCGGCAAACTTCTCCGCCAATTGCTCGCGGCTCCAGCCGTTGTAATAGGCGAGCAGCACGAGCCTCTGACGGTCCGGCTCGAGCCGGCCGATGCATTCCAGGAGCCGCTTCAGCTCCTCCGTCATCTCGCGGCGCGCCAGCGGATCGGTGCTCTCGGCCGCGACCTCCATCGCCTGAGGCTCGTCCTCGATGGAGGCTTCCGACTTCTTGCGCACGACGTCGATCGCCCGGTTCCGCGCGATCGAGACCATCCACGTGATCGGCGAGGACAGCGCCGGATCGAACCGGCCGGCGCCGTTCCAGATCTTGACGTAGGCCTCCTGAATGACCTCCTCCGCGAGATCCTGTCGGCGCAAGATACGGAGCACGACGCCATAGAGTTTCGCGCGCGTGGCGGCGTAGAGGCGCTCGAACGCGGCCTGATCGCCCTTCGCCACCGCCTCGATCAACCCGACCAGCTCTGCTGGCGTCAGCATTCAGCCCCCCGACACGCGGCCTGCGGCTTCCCTTCACC
>NZ_JAEMSD010000851.1 GCF_016462955.1 Bradyrhizobium sp.
GTTCGCGCAAGGGCACGGTCTCGATCGGGAAGACGTTGAGGCGGAAATAGAGGTCCTCGCGAAAACGTCCGCGCTGCACCTCCTGCTTGAGGTCGCGGTTGGTCGCGGCGATGACGCGGACGTCGACCGCGCGGGTGCGCTCCTCGCCGACGCGCTCGAAATTGCCTTCCTGCAAGACGCGCAGCAGCTTGCCTTGCAGTTCGAGCGGGATCTCGCCGACCTCGTCGAGGAACAGCGTGCCGCCGTCGGCGAGCTCGAAGCGGCCGATGCGGTCGCGCATTGCACCGGTGAAGGCGCCGCGGACATGGCCGAAGAATTCGCTCTCGAACAATTCGCGCGGGATCGCGGCGCAGTTGACGCGGATCAGCGGCCGGTCGCTGCGGGTGGAGTCCTCGTGGATGGCGCGCGCGATCAGCTCCTTGCCGGTGCCGGATTCGCCGGTGATCATCACCGCCGCGGTGGTCGGGGCCACCAGCTTGACCTGGCGGAGCGTCTTCTGGATCGCTTCGCTTCCGCCGATGATGCCGCGGGGATTGGTCTCGATGCGGATCTCCTCCTGGAGATAGGCGTTCTCCAGCTCCAGCCGCTCGCGCAGCCGGTCGACCTCGGCAAGGGCCGCGTGCAGCTTCTCGTCGGCCTCGCGGCGCTGGCTGACGTCGCGGAATACGACGACCGCGCCGACCACGATGCCGCGGTCGCGGATCGGCGTCGAGGTGTATTCGACCCAGGCTGGCGAGCCGTCCTTGCGCCAGAACACCTCGCCGTCGACCTGGTGCACGGCGCCGTCGCGGAACGCCGCATAGATCGGGCAGTCGTGATCGGGATAGTGGCGGCCGTCGTGGTGGGTGTGGTGCACGATCGGGTGGATTTCCTTGCCCACCAGTTCCTCGGCGGTCCAGCCGAGCATGCGTTCGGCCGCGGGGTTCACGAAGGTGGTCTTGCCTTCCGCGTTCACGCCATAGATGCCTTCGCCGGCGGCGCGCAGGATCAGCTGGTTCTCGCGCTCGATGTCCTGGAACACGCGCTCGACCCGCTGCCAGGTGGCGATGCCGCCGCGCATATGGTCCTCGGCAGCGGCGTCGACATTGCGGCGCCGGCGCGCTTCGAGATCGGTCAGCGTGAGCAGCAGCAGCGAGCGGCCGTCATGCGGCAGCAGGCAGCCGGCATATTCCAGCCGGAGAGCCTGTCCGGTCGCATGGCGAGGATTGAGCGCCGTGGTCCAATAGGCGCCCTTGTGCAGCACGGCCTGGGTGAAGACGGTGAGGGCCGGCAGCTCGCCGGCATGCAGGGTGCTCGCCCTGGTCTGCCGCAGCAGGGCTCGGTCGTAGCCGAGCAGGGTGCAGGCGGCGGGATTGGCATCGACGATCTGGTCGCCGAAGGGATCGATCAGCAGGGTCGCCTCGACTGAGGCTTCAAACGCTGCGACGCGGGGGTCGGCAGTCGCCACCTCATCGGGGAACGTCATTGGCATCATCGCCATTACGAGATCTCGTCATTGAGCTACGAAATTTCGTGTATCACGAGTTTTCGTAGTGGCCAAGCGTTGACGAAAGTGCTGCGTCATCAACGCCGTGGCCGGCAGGCAGGGTGTGGCATGCTCCTTGCGTCATTGCTCCTGCAACGACGCGCAGGAGGGCCGATGTCCACGTTCGACAATCCGTTTGATTCCGATCGCAAGCTTCAAGCCGGCTGCGCCTGTGGCCAGCACCGCTCGGCAGCAGAGCA
>NZ_JAEMSD010000400.1:0-4467 GCF_016462955.1 Bradyrhizobium sp.
AGGTGCCCTTGCGGGCACGTGCGCTCGCGATCCTCGAGCACGATCTCGTGCTCCTGCTCGGTCCCGGCAACAGGAAGATCAAGTCGCTCGCCGAACTGAAGAAGAAGAAGGTCGCCGTCGTCGCCGAAAACGAAGCTTCGCTCGCCTTCGTCCGCAGCATCCTCGATGGTCCCGAAGGCCCCGAGGCCGCCAAGATCCAGATGGCGCCGCAGGGCTCAACGCTCGACAAGCTGTTTGGCCCGGCAAACGGCTACAGCGCGGTGATCGCCATCGTCCACGCCTCGCGGGCGGTGCGGGACAAATCCTATGAGCAGGCCGCCAAACGCGGCGGCTTCACCCTGAACGCCATCGACGAAGCCAAGACGCTGGCGCGCAAATTCCCCGGCATTTCCAACGAGACGTTGACCGCGGGCACGCTGTCGGCATCCCCGCAAATCCCCGACGACGACCTCGACACGATCGGGCTCGAATGGCTGCTGGTCGCGCAATCCAGGATGTCACCGACCACGGCAGGCGAGCTCGCCCGCACCATCTACGAGAACAAGTCGGCGCTCGCGCTCGACAACGGCTTTGCCACCAGGATTGAGCCGGCCTCCGTCGAGAAGGACGCCTACGTGATCGCGCATCGGGGCGCAGCCGACTACATCAACGACGACACCAAGTCGTTCCTGGATAAGTACAGCGACGTGATGTATCTGGGCGTCGCCGCGCTCAGCATCATCGGCTCGATCTTCGCGGCGATCTACGCCAAGATCACCCGGATCGCGCCGGAGAAGGCCAGCGAGCTCTCGACCGCCATCCTCGACGTCGGCGAGCGCATCGAGCACGCCCATTCGCTGGATCAGCTCGAATGCCTCCAGGACGAGTTGGAAGGCATTTTGCGAGGCGCCGTCATCGGCCTCAGGGACGGCACGATCAGCACAGACGGCCTCGACACGTTCAAGCTCGGCTACGAATTCGTCCGCGACGAGATCGGCATGCGCCGCGACTATCTGAAACGCCATGCCGGCGAAGCCGAAAAGACGGTGCGTGATACCGGCCCTGCCCTGCCGGACGACAGCAACGTGGTGGTCGTGAAGACCGCCCAGAGCGCCTGATCTCACCGGGCACTTTCCTGTCCCGGACAGCAACGTCCCTAGCGCGTTGGAGACGCGCGTGAACGCGCTTAGGGCGTTGCCGCGCTGCGCCGGGGCCCGACACCTCGGCCGTTTGGAACCGCCGCGATCCACAACCGTTGATTCCTAATTGCAACCGGATAGCGCGGCATGCGTGCACTCCTCCTCATCCTCCTTATGGCAATGCTGGCGGCGGCCGGTTACTTCGCCTATTCCGCAATGGCTGTCGAAGGCGAGCCGATCCCGACGGAAGGCTATGTGGCGCTTGCCCTGGGCGCGGGGTTTTCCGTCCTCATCGGCGTCGGGCTGATGGTGCTTCTGTTCTTTAGCAGCCGCCGCGGCTACGACGAGCCGCCACATTTCAAGTAGGCCCTCGCCGGCAGCGCGGCAGGGAGGGCAGGCCCGGCGCACGCGGTGTCATCAGAACAGGCTCGCCGTCGTTGACGGCCTCCGTCCGGGCGGGCACTTTGGCACCGACAATGGAGACAAGAATGTCGGACACAGCCGAGGCCGCATCCAGCCCCGTGCTCGAAATCACCGGCGCCCGCGCCACCATCCGCCTCAACCGGCCCAAGCATCTCAACCGGCTCCAGGCCGAGGATCTCGGCGAGCTGACGGAACTGTTCGACCGGATCGAGGCCGATCCGGCCATCCGCGTACTGGTGCTGACCGGCACCGGCCGCGCGTTCTCGGCCGGCTACGATCTCAATTCCGTGGCGGAGCGCGCGGTCAGCGCGACCGAACAGCAGAGCGCGGGCTCGGCCTTCGCGGCGGTGGTCGACCGGCTGGAGGATCTCGGCGTTCCCACGATCTGCCGGCTCAACGGCGGCGTCTATGGCGGCTCGACCGACCTCGCGCTCGCCTGCGATTTCCGCATTGGCGTCGAGACCGCGGAGATGTTCATGCCGGCGGCGCGGCTTGGGCTGCATTACTACCCGAGCGGCATCAAGCGCTACGTGACCCGCCTCGGCGTGGACAATGCGAAAAAGCTGTTCCTGACCGCGCAGAAGATCGGCGCCCCGGAGATGCTGCGCATCGGCTACCTCACCGCGATGGTGCCAATGGACTTGCTGGATCAGGAGGTCGACAAGCTTGCTGCGATCCTCGCCGGCAACGCTCCGCAAGCGATGCGCGGCATGAAGCGGGCGATCAACGAGTTCGCCCGCGGCGAGCTCGATGAGGGCGCCGCCGACCAGCGCCACCGCGACAGCATGCGCGGCGAGGAGATCAAGGAAGGCATCGCGGCGTTTGCGCAGAAGAGAGCGCCGCGGTTTTGAGCGACAATGTCCCATACGGCCGTGGCGGAGATGACGCAGGCGAGGCCTGAGCGCGACCACACGGCGCGCAAAGCCTGACCGCGGCACATTTCGCCGCTGCCGATGAAACATTCCTGAAACACGATTCTTCCCGCTCGCCATGAACGCGATCGCATCTCGTCTCGACCGAGATGCAGGGACGCAACAATGGTCCTAGCGCCAAATGGAGAATGAAGATGTTTCGTAAGCTTGCTCTTGGTCTGATCGCTGCCGGCACGCTCGGTGTCGCCGCTCTGGCTCCCACTGCCGCTTCGGCCGGCGGTTTCCATTACTATCATGGTCATAACCACTGGGGTCCCGGTTGGGGCCTTGGCGGCATCTACCTCAACACCGGCGTCAGCAATTGCTACCAGGAGCGCCTGGTCCGCACTCGTCACGGTCTGCGCGTGCGCGTCGTGAATGTCTGCGCCTACGGGATCTACTGAGCACGGCTATCGTCTGGCGCAGCCCCGGTCGCTCCGCGACCGGGGTTCGTCGTCTCAGCTCGCAAGAGCCGCCGGCTTCGCGGAAGCGGCCTACTGGTCCGTCAGTGCATTGCGATCCGATATCCATCGTTCGGCGCGGGAACGCCGTAGCGAGGGTGCGAAGTAGTAGCCTTGGGCGACGTCGCAGCCTGCCCGACGGATGATTTCAAGCGCTTGCGAGCTCTCGACCCCCTCGGCCACGACCTTCATATTGAACGCCTTCGCAAGCGCGACGGAAGCATCGACGATCTTCATCATGTCGTCGTCGGCCTCGCAACCTTTGATGAAGGACTGGTCGATCTTGAGTTCGCTGAACGGAAGTCGCGCCAGGGCAGCCAGCGACGAATAGCCGGTGCCGAAATCGTCGATTGCGGTACCGATCTTCTTCAGCCGCAGACGCACCAGAATGTCGTTGGCACGGTCGACGTCGGCCATTGCGGTGGTCTCGGTGATCTCGACCGTCAGCGAGGACGGAGGCACGTTCGCCTGGCGAAGGATCGCCTCAATCCGCTCCGGCAGTGCCAAATCCGACATCAGTGAACCCGAGATGTTGACGGCGATGGTGAAACCGGGGTTGCGTTCGATCAGCTTGCGGCCCTGTGACATCGCCGATGAAAGAATGCAATCGGTCACCTCGCGAATCAGGCCGGTCTGCTCGGCGATCGGAATGAAGACCATCGGCGAGACCATGCCGAATTCGGCGGTGCGCCAACGTGCGAGGGCCTCTGCGCCGACCACTTTGCCCGTCCCCAGCGCGATCTTGGGCTGGAATTCGACGAAGAACTCGCCATCGGCCAGCCCACGCGCAATTCGGTCCGGCGTGATCCGGGGCGGGGTTTCGGCAGATCTCGCAGCCAACGGCGAGCGCTGCGGCAAGTCGAAGGCACAGCGCAAGCGGTTGAGATCGAGCGGCTTGGTCAGGCAGCCGCCAAGCAGCAGCTTCAGTCCGGCGACAACCCGGCGCGTTGCCTTCATGACGCGATCATCGCAGCCGCTGATGATCACGATCGACATCGCGCGGAGATCCCGGTCGGCGACGAACCGCAACAGCTCGACACCGTCCCGCTCGCCGAGCGACAGATCCAGCGCCATGATGTCGAAGGCTTCGCGTGACAAAAGGTCCGTCGCGGCCTCGTAGGAAGGCACGACGACGGACTCGTAACCGAGCTTCGCGCCGATCTTGCTGATCAAGACCCGTTGCACCAGATCGTCGTCCACTACCAGAAGACGGCCTCTCGTCGCGCTCATCATCAAACTCCCGGTTGATGGCGTTCACCGTAGAGCAGCGGCCTCGCTTGGTTATGAATAGAAGACGGCTAAAACTTTCCCGATCGGGAAGGATTTGTTAGCGATGTTTCTCAGCCACATAAGTGGCTGATATGGCAGGTAAAATTTGCGCGCTTCGCACCGCGCGGCAAAAACGGTATCGGGTTGACGCGTCCGACCCTTAGGCGTGATGAACGCGTCGTGAAGCTCTTTATCGGAAGCCGGCAAACGCGCCGGGGAGATCTGTGCGCGGCTAGCCGGTCTGCCGCTGCCGGCGAAACCAGGCCCAGGTCTCGCGCGTCGTTC
>NZ_JAEMSD010000400.1:4477-6364 GCF_016462955.1 Bradyrhizobium sp.
GTTCTGATGTAGCCGCGGCCGCGATGGACGATCTCGCCGTCGACGATCGCGTTAAGCTTCGGCAGCGCATGAAAGGGAATCGAGGGATAGGCGTGGTGCTCGACATGGTAGGGCATGTTCCACGCGAACCATTTGACGACTGCGCCGGTGGTGGTGGTGCGGGTGTTGTGGAAGGCGCTGCGGGTGCGGTCGCAGCCGGTATGCTCGGCGTAGAGATAGGGCCGCAGGAAGAACTGCCCGATGATCAGCGGCACGATCCAGACCCAGAGCAGCAGCGCCGACGAGAACCACAGCGAAAGCGCGAGCAGCAGCGCATAGAGGGCCACATGGATTCGCGCTTCCGTCACGATCGTCGCGCGCTTGTTCTGGGGGATCCAGGGCACGGTGACCTTGCCGGTGAGCGCATGGCCGAGCATCAGGTGCAGCCGGCCGGCGACCTGGAGCAGGCCGCTATAGGCGAGCGCGAGCTGGGTGTCGGATGTCGGCTTCGCCCCGACGATCAGTTCGGGATCTCTGTCCGGATCCTGGGTGTAGCGGTGATGGTCCCAGTGAAACAGACAGTAATATTCGTAAGGCAGCCCGATGATGAAAGCCGAGAGATAGCCGACCACCAGATTGAGGCCGCGGCTTCTGAACGCGGTCTTGTGCGCGGTCTCGTGCACCGCCATGAACAGGAAGGCGACGACATAGCCCTGCACCACCATCAGCGGCAGCGCCCAAAGCACGCCCCAGGTCGAGGAAACCTTCCAGATCAGCGCGCCCACCAGCACGATCACGCCGTAATGACCGAGACTCTGCGCCGCACCCCTGAGGTTGGATCGAACCGACAATTCGCGCAGCATGGCCGGCGAGAGCGGCTTCAGGCGATGCCCGGGTTCTGAAACGGTTGCGTCGCTCATGATCTGCCTGCCTATTTGCTCAGAAGCTCGGCGATCTCGGCCTTGATGAAGGCCTGATCCCGCGGATTGTTGACGGGGTTGCCGGCGCGATGGCCATGCAGCGAGGGGATCGGATGCAGCACGGCCGATTTCGCATTCACCAGCCGGCCGAGTTCGTCCTCGTTGTCGCGGAGGTCGAAATAGCGATCGGTCGCGCCGGGCATCAGCAGCATGTGCGCCTTGATCGCCGCCAGCGCCCGGTCGAGATCACCTGTGAACGCTGGGCAGCGGCTGACGTCGCCATTTTGCCAGATCCCGATCTGCGCCAGGAGATCATTGGCGTCGCGGCGCGCGAAGGTCGCATCCCAGGCGCGGACGAGATAATCCTCGAGCGATGTAAAGCCGGCCTCGCGCCAGAGCTCATCGCGATAGAAGCCATGCGACATCGCCCAGCCGGCATAGACGCGTCCCATGGCGCGATAGCCGGCGACGGGCCTTTCGGCGAAACGGCCATCGCGGAAGGCAGGATCGGCCGTGAGCGCCGCCTTCACGCTTTCCAGGAACACGAAGTTGTAGGGCGCGCAGCGCGCGCTGCCGCAGACGACCGCGGCACGCTCGACCATGTCGGGATGCAACGCCGCCCAATGATAGGCCTGCATGCCGCCCATCGACCAGCCATAGACCAGCGCCAGCTTCGAGATGCCGAAGCGTTCGCCGAGCAGGCGGTGCTGGACTGCGATGGCATCGTGATAGCTCACCTCGGGGAAGGGCCCGGGCGTGTTCGAAGGCGAGGACGAAAGCCCGTTGCCGAACAGGTTCGGGATGATGATGAAGTAGCGTGTCGGATCAAGTACGGCGTCGGGTCCGATCAGCCATTCCGTGTCGAAATGCTGCGCGCCGAACGAGGTCGGATAGAGGATGACGTTGTCCTTGGCAGGGCTGAGCGTGCCGTAGGTCTTGTAGGCGAGCTTCAGCGAGGGAAAGACGGTCCCGGACCGGAGCGTGACGT
>NZ_JAEMSD010000401.1:0-3906 GCF_016462955.1 Bradyrhizobium sp.
ACATGGCGCAGGCCGGCCGCCGCCGCCCTTGCCGCCGAGCGCCTCGGAGGCGATGCGCACCAGGTTCACGGCGTTGAATCGCGCAGTCAGGTCCTGCGTGACGCCGACCACGATTCCGGCCTTTCCGTCCTCGGTGACGCCGACGATGGCGACGACGCCGGAGCCGATCTGCTTCTTGGCCTCGTCGGCGAGGCTCTTGAGATCCTTCATCTCGATGCCTTCCACGGCCCGCGCCATCAGCTTGACGCCACCGGCCTCGCGCACGCCGCTCGCCGCGCCGTTGCTCGCAGCTGCGCCGCCGCCCATCGCCAGCTTCTTGCGGGCGTCGGAGAGCTCGCGCTCGAGCTTCTTGCGCTCCTCCATCAGCGCCGCGATGCGCGCCGGCACGTCGTCCACGGAGGTGCGCAGCTCGCCCGCCGCGGTCTTCGCCAGCGCCATGGTCTCGTTGGCGTGCCGGCGGGCATAATTTCCGGTCAGCGCCTCGATGCGGCGCACGCCCGAGGCGACGGCGCTCTCGCCCGTCAGCGTGATCAGCCCGATGTCGCCGGTGCGCCTGACATGCGTGCCGCCGCAGAGCTCGACCGACCAGCCGAGCATATTGGCGCCGCGCTCACGCGCGGTCCTGCCCATCGAGACGACGCGGACCTCGTCGCCGTATTTCTCGCCGAACAGCGCCCGCGCCCCGGCCTCGCGGGCCTCGTCGACGCCCATGATGCGCGTGGTCACCTCGTCGTTCTCCAGCACCACGTCGTTGGCGATGTCCTCGACACGCGACAGCTCCTCGGCCGTGATCGGCTTCGGATGCACGAAGTCGAAGCGCAGGCGATCCGGCGCGACCATCGAGCCGCGCTGGGCGATGTGATCGCCGAGCACCTGGCGCAGCGCCTCGTGGATGATGTGGGTCGCCGAGTGATGCGCGCGGATGGTCGAGCGCCTGGAATGATCGACCTCGAGCTGCAGCGCGGTGCCGAGCCTGACTTCGCCGCTCTCGACCGTGCCGATATGGACGAAGAGATCGCCGAGCTTCTTCTGCGTATCGGTGACGCGGACCTTGATGCCGCCCTCGCCCGAGAGCACGCCGGTGTCGCCGACCTGGCCGCCGGACTCCGCATAGAACGGCGTCTGGTTCAGCACGATCGCGCCCGTCTCTCCGGCCTTCAGGCTCGTGACCTCGGCGCCGTCCTTGACCAGCGCGGAGACCACGCCCTCGGCGCTCTCGGTCTCGTAACCCAGGAACTCGCTGGCGCCGAGCTTCTCGCGCAGCGGAAACCAGATCGCCTCGGAAGCGGCCTCGCCCGAGCCCTTCCAGGATTCGCGCGCCTTGGCCTTCTGCCGCTCCATGGCGTCGGTGAACGAGGCCTGGTCGACGCCGATGCCGCGCGACTTCAGCGCGTCCTGGGTCAGGTCGAGCGGGAAGCCGTAGGTGTCGTACAGCGTGAAGGCGACGTCGCCGTCGAACATGTCGCCCTTCTTAAGGCCCGCGCTCTTCTCGTCGAGAATGGCAAGGCCCCGCGACAGCGTCTTGCGGAAGCGGGTCTCTTCCAGCCGCAGCGTTTCCTCGATCAGCTTTTCCGCGCGCATCAATTCGGGATAGGCCTGGCCCATCTCGCGGACCAGCGCCCAGACCAGCCGGTGCATCAGCGGCTCCTTGGCGCCCAGCAGCTGCGCATGACGCATCGCCCGGCGCATGATCCGGCGCAGCACGTAGCCGCGGCCCTCGTTCGAGGGCAGCACGCCGTCCGAGACCAGGAAGGCCGAGGAGCGTAAGTGGTCGGCAATGACGCGGAACGAGGCGACGGTCTGCTCGGTCGGGCCGCTGCCGAGCGCGGACGCGGTCGCGTCGATCAGGTTCTTGAACAGGTCGGTCTCGAATACGCTCTCGACGCCCTGGAGGATGCAGGCCATGCGCTCCAGGCCCATGCCGGTGTCGATCGAGGGACGCGGCAAGCCGACGCGCTCCTCCTTCGTCACCTGCTCGTATTGCATGAACACGAGATTCCAGAATTCGAGGAAGCGGTCGCCGTCCTCTTGCGGCGAGCCCGGAGGCCCGCCCCAGATGTGCTCGCCGCGGTCGATGAAGATCTCCGAGCACGGGCCGCACGGCCCGGTGTCGCCCATCGCCCAGAAATTGTCCGAGGTCGGGATCCGGATGATGCGATCGTCGGAGAAGCCGGCGATCTTCTTCCATAGTCCCGCCGCCTCGTCGTCGGTGCGATAGACCGTGACCAGCAGCTTGTCCTTCTTCAGCCCGAACTCCGTCGTAATCAGCTTCCAGGCAAGCTCGATCGCGCGCTCCTTGAAGTAATCGCCGAACGAGAAATTGCCGAGCATCTCGAAGAAGGTGAGATGGCGCGCGGTGTAGCCGACATTGTCGAGGTCGTTGTGCTTGCCGCCGGCACGCACGCATTTCTGCGAGGTGGTGGCGCGCTGATAGGGCCGCTTCTCGACGCCGGTGAAGACGTTCTTGAACTGCACCATGCCGGCATTGGTGAACATCAGCGTCGGGTCGTTGCGCGGCACGAGTGGCGAGGACGCCACGATCTCGTGGCCGTTCTCGGCAAAGAAGTTCAGAAAGGTCGACCTGATCTCGTTGACGCCGCTCATGTTCATCCAATCGGGTGTGCTTGGGCCCGCTATACGCCATCCAAACCGCTGAGTTTGGGCTGATATCTGCTGACAGAAGCGCTTTTAGACAAGGCCAGCTTCGCTGTCCAGAAACTGTGCAGACAGATCAGAGGGTTGCCGCAGCAGCGCAATCCCGTTGAAAGGCGCCAGTGCCGCGTTGACAGGCTTGGCTCCCCTGTGATCTGTACCCATCTGTATCGTACGGCCACGTCGGGAGAGACCGGCTTTAGGCAGCCGGCGCCGAAGGAGCAACCGCCCCGGAAACTCTCAGGCAAAAGGACCGCGTGGCTTTGACAGCATCTGGAAAGAGGCGCCGACGGGCTTAAGACCCGGACTGCGTCCGCCGACGGGATAATACTCTCAGGCACAGCGACAGATGGGGCTTCGACTGGTGTCCATCGGGGAATCGTCCCCGGGGAACCGCCGAGGGTCCCATGATGCCAGCGCACGACCAAGCCGCCCTGAAACGTACGCCGCTCTACGAGCTCCATGTATCCCTGGGCGGCAAGATGGTCCCGTTCGCGGGCTACGACATGCCCGTGCAGTACCCCGCGGGCGTGCTGAAGGAGCACCTCCATACCCGCTCCAAGGCCGGCCTGTTCGACGTCTCCCATATGGGCCAGCTCCGCTTGCTGCCGAAATCCGGCAAGTGCGAGGACGCCGCCCGCGCGCTGGAGCGGCTGGTGCCGCAGGACATCGTTGCGATCGCGCCGGGACGGCAGCGCTACGCCCAGTTCACCAATGCCGAGGGCGGCATTCTCGACGACCTCATGGTCGCCAATTTCGGCGATCACCTGTTCCTGGTCGTCAACGCCGCCTGCAAGGCAGAGGACGAAGCGCATCTGCGCGCGAATCTGTCCGGCGACTGCATCATCGAGCCCCTCGCCGACCGCGCCCTGCTCGCGCTGCAGGGGCCGAAGGCGGAAGCCGTGCTGGCGAAATTCTGTGCAGAGGCGCCCGCCATGACGTTCATGGATGCCGGCCCGCACGAGGTCGCCGGTATCAAATGCTTCGTCTCGCGCTCCGGCTACACCGGCGAGGACGGGTTCGAGATCTCCGTTCCATCAGGCGACGCCACGCACCTCGCCAAGCTGCTGCTGGACGATCCGGACGTGCTGCCGATCGGTCTCGGGGCTCGCGACAGCCTGCGGCTGGAAGCGGGGCTCTGCCTCTACGGCCACGACATGGACGAGACGATTTCTCCGATCGAAGCGGGCATGCCCTTCGCGGTCGGAAAGAGCCGACGCGAGGCCGGCGACTATCGCGGCGCCGACCGCATCG
>NZ_JAEMSD010000401.1:3916-6357 GCF_016462955.1 Bradyrhizobium sp.
GGCCTGCGCGCCGAGGGCCGCGCGCCGGTGCGCGAAGGCGCACCGCTGTTTGCGAACGAGACCGGCGGCGAGCCGATCGGACAGGTCACATCGGGCGGCTTCGGCCCCAGCCTGAACGCGCCGGTCGCGATGGGCTACGTGCCCACCGCATCGAGCGCGCTCGGCACCAAACTGTTCGCCGAGGTGCGCGGCCAACGATTGCCGGTCGCGGTCGCCGCCATGCCCTTCGTGAAAAACACCTACAAACGCTGAGGACCCCCACGATGACCACGACGCTGTACACCTCTGATCACGAATGGCTGGCGATCGACGGCGATGTCGCCACCGTCGGCATCACCGACTACGCGCAGCAGCAGCTCGGCGACGTCGTGTTCGTCGACCTGCCCAAGGTCGGCCGGAGCTTGAAGAAGGCCGAAGCCGCCGCCGTCGTCGAATCCGTCAAGGCGGCCTCCGACGTCTACGCGCCCGTGACCGGCGAAGTGCTCGAGACCAATGCCGAGCTCGTGGCCGAGCCGGCGCTGGTGAACTCGGACGCGCAAGGCAAGGCCTGGTTCTTCAAGATCAAGATCGCCGACAAAAGCGAGCTCGGCGGCCTGATGGATGAGGCTGCGTACAAGGCACATACGGCGTGAAGATGACGCGAGCTGTTTCCCCGTTCTCGGTGTCATCGTCCGCGCAGGCGGAGCATCCAGTACGCCGCAGCTTTTCGGCCCTAGCCGTGACGCCTGCGTTTACTGGATGCCCCGCCTCCGCGGGGCATGACAACGGAGTGGTAAGGCGAACAACCGCGCCATCGCGCTCCCTTCCCGGACGATGACGGCGAGAGACATTTCTAGCGAGGACCCAATGATGACCGCGCACCGCAAGACCAACGGCGACACCGCCGCCTCCTTCGTCCGCCGCCACATCGGCCCCTCCGCGCGCGATGTCACCGCGATGCTCGAGACCGTCGGCGCTAGAAGCGTGGACGCGCTCATGGCGGAGACGCTGCCGGCTTCGATCCGGCAGGCGGCCCCGCTCGACCTCGGCAAGCCGCTCAGCGAAACCGAGGCGATCGCGCACATGAGCGAGCTTGCGCGTCAGAACCAGGTGTTCACCTCGCTGATCGGCCAAGGCTATTCCGGCACGATCCTGCCCGCGGTGATCCAGCGCAACATCCTGGAGAACCCGGCCTGGTACACCGCCTACACGCCCTATCAGCCCGAGATCAGCCAGGGCCGGCTCGAGGCGCTGCTCAACTTCCAGACCATGATCTGCGACCTCACCGGGCTCGACGTCGCCAATGCCTCGCTGCTCGATGAAGCCACCGCCGCCGCCGAAGCCATGGCGCTGGCCGAGCGCCACTCCCAGGTGAAGGCAAAGGCCTTCTTCGTCGACAAGGACGTGCATCCGCAGACGCTCGCGGTGATGCGCACCCGCGCCGAGCCGCTCGGCTGGACCCTGGTCGTCGGCGATCCCCTCACCGATCTCGACAAGGCCGACGTGCTCGGCGCGCTGCTGCAATATCCGGGTTCTTCCGGCGCGCTGCGCGACCTCAGGCCCGCCATCGCCGCGCTGAAGGCCAAGGGCGCGCTCGCGATTCTCGCCGCCGATCTGCTGGCGCTGACGCTGCTGGCATCGCCCGGCGAACTCGGCGCCGACATCGCAATCGGCTCGGCCCAGCGCTTCGGCGTGCCGATGGGCTATGGCGGGCCGCATGCGGCCTATATGGCGGTGCGCGATGCGCTGAAGCGTTCGCTGCCGGGCCGCATCGTCGGCCTCTCCGTCGATTCCCGCGGGGCGCCGGCCTATCGCCTCGCGCTGCAGACCCGCGAGCAGCACATCCGCCGCGAGAAGGCGACCTCCAACATCTGCACCGCGCAGGTGCTGCTCGCCGTGATCGCCTCGATGTATGCGGTCTATCACGGTCCCGAGGGCCTCACCCAGATCGCCCGCAACGTGCATCGCCGCACCGCCGTGCTCGCCAGCGGCCTGCGCAAGCTCGGCTTCGCGCCGCAATCAGACAGCTTCTTCGACACGCTCAGCGTCGATGCCGGCGGCAAGCGCGCCGAGATCGTCGCGCGCGCTTTGGCCGAGAAGATCAATCTCGGAATCAGCGATACCGCGCTTCGCATCGCGCTCGACGAGACCACGACGCCGGCAACGGTCGAAGCCGTCTGGCGCGCCTTCGGCGGCAGCCTCGCTTATGCCGAGATCGACGCCGAAACGCGCGAGGCGTTGCCGGACGATTTGAAGCGCAGCACCGCGTTCCTGACCCATCCGGTGTTCCACGCACACCGCTCGGAGACCGAGATGCTGCGCTACATGCGCAAGCTCAGCGACCGCGACCTTGCGCTCGACCGCGCCATGATCCCGCTGGGATCCTGCACCATGAAGCTGAACGCGACCACCGAGATGATGCCGCTGACCTGGCCGGAATTCGGCTCGCTGCATCCGTTCGT
>NZ_JAEMSD010000852.1 GCF_016462955.1 Bradyrhizobium sp.
ACATGATGCTGATCTTCTTCGTCGGCATCGGCTTGTCCATGGTCGCAGTCGGCTTCGTGCAGACGCCGGCGCAGCTCGGCGCGGCGCTGTTTGCGATCGGCATCTTCGCCTCGATCTATCACCCCGTCGGCACCGCCATGATCGTGTCCTATGCCGACCGGCTCGGCCGCGAGATGGGCATCAACGGCGTCTGGGGCAATCTTGGCGTTGCCTCCTCGGCGCTGGTCACCGGCGTGGTCGGCCAATATCTCGGCTGGCGTTTTGCCTTCATCGTTCCCGGCGTGGTTACGGTGCTGATCGGCATCGCTTTTGCGATGCTGGTCGTGCACGAGGACCGCAAGGGTTCGAAGCAGGCGGCGGCGCAGGCGCGGGTGGCCAAGCAGGACATGTGGCGCGTGATCCTGGCGCTGCTGATCGTGGTGATCGCGATCTCGACCACTTTCAACGCCGTCACCGTGGCGCTGCCGAAGCTGTTCGCCGAACGTCTTGCGGACCTGACCAGGAGCCCGGCGCTGCTCGGGGTCATCGCGGCCGGCGTCTACGTGTTCGGCGCGATGACGCAGTACACGATCGGCCGGCTGCTCGACCGCTATTCGCTGAAGACGGTGGCGCTGCCGCTATCGTTCATGCTGGCGCCGTTCCTGTATCTGGCCGCCAGCCTGAACAATTTGCCGCTGATTTTGGTGTCGATCGGCATCGTGATGGGCGCATTCGGGCAGGTCACGGTGAACGACGCCATGGTCGGCAAATACACCACGGAAGAATGGCGCTCGCGCGCCTATGCCGTGCGCTATTTCGTCGGCTTCACCGCGGCCGGCGCCTCCGTCGGCCTGGTTGCCTGGCTCTACGAGCAGGGCGGCTTCGTCACCATGCTGCACGCCTTCGCCGCCCTCTGCCTGCTCGCCATCGCCGCCGCGCTGATCCTGCCCCGCGAGATCCGGACGCCGCAGGCGGTGTGAAGTCTCGTGTCCCGGACAAGCTGCAACGCGCAAGCGTTGCGGCGCCGAGCCGGGACCCAGAGGCTGCGCATTTCATCGAGACATGGGCCCCGGCTCTGCAGCGCATCGCTGAAGTGGCGCTGCGCAGCGTCCGGGGCACGAGGCCTCTCCATGCCGCCCATCATGCCATTCTGCCCCTGTTTTGCCCGACGTAGCAAGTCGCTTCGGCAAGACCGAAATTTTAACAAGCCTTTTAAACCCCATCCTACTGTGCATGGGGTTGTTTTCGCGCTTTTGTCTCGAGCGGATCAGAAACAGCTAAGTCTTCACCTCGGCCACCGGCTGCACCTTCACCGCCTTCTTCCCCGCCCGCCAGTTCTCGAAGCGCTGCACCACCACGAAGAAGGCCGGCACGAACAGCACCGCAAGGCAGGTCGAGGCCAGCATGCCCGAGAACACCGTGATGCCGATCGACTTGCGCGCGCTGGCGCCGGCGCCGGTCGCCAGCACCAGCGGCACCACGCCGAGGATGAAGGCGAACGACGTCATCAGGATCGGGCGGAAGCGGGCCCGCGCCGCCTCGATCGCGGACTCCAGGATCGGCCTGCCGTCGCGGCCGTGCAGCTCGAGCCCGACCTCGACGATCAGGATGGCGTTCTTGGCCGACAGCGCGATCAGCAGGATCAGGCCGATCTGGCAATAGAGGTTGTTGTCGATCTTGAGCGCGGACAGGACCAGCATCGGCCCGAGCAGCGACAGCGGCACTGCGAGGATCACCGAGATC
>NZ_JAEMSD010000402.1 GCF_016462955.1 Bradyrhizobium sp.
CGGAACACGCCGCGGACAGCCGCGAACGCGCGACGACCGCGCTTGTCTTCGGCGGCGGCTTCGACGTCGCGACCTCGCTGTCGGTGATCGAGCTCGCCCGCGCCGTCGAGCGCGCTACCGACCGCTTCGCCGCGTTCGGCCATCTGCTCCGCCGTCACATCATGATCGATCTCGCAGCCTGAGGAAGCTACCCATGCATATCGTGCGTATCGGCGCTGATGCCGCCGACTTGCGGCCCGCGGAAGAGATCGGCGCCAAGGCCGCCAATCTCGCCCGCATGGCCGCGCTGGGCCTGCCGGTGCCGCCCGCCTTCGTGCTCCCGGTCAAGCTCTGCGCCGAAATCATTGCCGGCCATGCGCATGCCACGCGGCATCTGCGCGACGGCTTGAAGGAAGGCATCTCGTTCCTCGAGAGCGCCACCGGAAAGCGCTTCGGCGACCGCCGGCAGCCGCTGCTGGTGTCGGTCCGCTCGGGGGCTGCGCGGTCGATGCCCGGCATGCTCGAAACCGTCCTCAATGTCGGCTGCACGCTGGACGCCGTGCACGGCCTGCTTCGTGCGACCGGCCGGCCGCGCCTCGCCTGGGATTGCCGGCGACGCTTCCTGGAGAGCTTTGGCGAGACCGTGCTGGAACGCGACCAAGCCGCTTTTGCGGCGTGCATCGCGGAGCTCGTCGCAGTCGAAGATGCCGGCAGCGACCGCGAGCTCGACAGCGAAGCGCTCGAGCGACTCGCCGGCCGCGAGCAGGCGGTGATCGAGGATCGCGCCGACGGCCTGCTGGAAGACGCGTTCGCCCAATTGGAGGCGGCAGCACAGGCAGTCTATCGTTCCTGGACGAGCGAGCGTGCGCTGACCTATCGGAGCCTCCAGCACCTCGAAACACTAGAAGGCACCGCCGTGACCGTGCAGGCGATGGTGTTCGGCAATGGCGGTCTCGCCTCCGGCGCCGGCGTGGCCTTCTCGCGCGAGCCATCCACGGGCGCACCACGCCCGATGATCGACCTCGTGCTCGATGCGCAGGGTGAAGACGTCGTCTCCGGACGGCGCGCGCCCGACACGACTGAAGCGATCGCACGCGAGCTGCCGAAGCTCGAATCGGAGCTTGGCGACGTCCTGAGGCGACTCGAGCAAGCCTTCGCCGACGTCCAGGACGTCGAGTTCACGGTCGAGAACGGCAAGCTCTGGATCCTCCAGACCCGGACGGCCAAGCGTACGCCGCGGGCCGCCGCCAGGATTGCGATCGACCTCGTGCATGAAGGCCTGATCTCGAAGGACGAAGCCTTGGAGCGGGTCGCCGAGATCGATCTCGCCTCGCTCACCGAAACCAGATTGGTTGCTCCAGGCCGGCCGGCGACGACCGGCATCGGCGCCTCCGGCGGCATCGGGATCGGGCGGGCGGCGTTCTCGTCCGAAAGCGCTCAGCGCCTCTCGGAGGCGGGCGAGCCGGTCATCCTGCTGCGCCCGGACACCAGCACCGCCGACGTCGCGGGCTTCGCGCTTGCCGCCGGCATCGTCACGTCCGTCGGCGCGCGCACCTCGCATGCGGCCCTGGTGGCGCGGCAAATGGGCAAGCCGTGCGTGGTGGGTTGCCGTGAGCTGAAGATCGATCCTGCCGCGAAGCAGGCCCAGCTCGGCAATCTCACACTTGCCGAAGGCGAGTGGATGACGATCGAGGGCGATGCCGGAGAGCTCTATCTCAGACGATGCGAGACGATCCGGACACGGCCCGAAGCGGAGCTCGCCGAGATCGCGGCGTGGCAGGCGCAATCCGGCCAACATGTCCGGCACGCCGCCGTGCCTTAAGGCGCGATGAGATTCGGATGAATCGCGGTCGCGCTCTAAGCAAAATGGCTTTAGGTTGAATCGATTGCAACGGGCTCGGTGCAACCTCTCCCGCTTGCGGGAGAGGTCGCGCCGAAGGCGCGGGTGAGGGCTTTCTCCTCTGGGGGTTATCCCATTGCGGAAACACCCTCTCCCCGGCCCTCTCCCGCAAGCGGGAGAGGGAGCGCACTTACGTTGTAGCAATCAAACTGATCTGATCATGCTTAGTGGCCGCTGCCGGTCAGGAGCTGAAAAGTCCCCATGGCGACCTCGATCAGGATCAACACCACGACGGCAATCTCCAGGCGGAGCGAGCGCTGGGTGTCGATGATGTCGGTGAGCGCGTTGGCGGTCTCTGACACCGCGGCAAGCTTGCGCTCGAGCGTGTCGAGGCGCTCCTTCAGCTCGTACTCGTCCTCCAGGCGCGAATAGAGCCGATCGAGCTCGGGCTTCTCCCAGAGCACGTCGGGCTTCTCGGCGATGGCGACGCGGCCGGCGACCCGCTGCTGCACCAGCAGCGCATTGCCGATCAATTGCAGGATGCCCTTGCGCCGTTGCGGCGTGCGGCCGTGTTCGGCGAGCTCCCGTGCAAACGGCTCGATCACGTCGAAGACCGCGGCGACGCGGCGCTCGTCGCGCGCCAGCGACGTGCTCTTGGCGAGCGCATCCGCAACCAGCAGCAGGCGGTCATCGGAGAATTTGGCAAGGCAAATCGGCCCGCCGGGCTGGATCGCCTCGGCAGCCTCGTCGTGGCAGAGCTGCGCCTGCGCGATCTCCTCCTCGTACGGGCTGAGCTCTCCGGTCACCCGCGATTTCAGATTGTCGATGAGAACCTTCTCCTCGGATGGAAGCAGCCCGATCAGCACGACGACGCCGTAGCGAAAGATCACGGCAAGACCGGCATGGACACGGAAGGCGGCCGGCGTCGAGGACACCAGCGTTCCGATCTCGAGGCCGGACGCATTGATGCGGTCGCCCAGCATCAGCGCACGGATCCGCAAGGGCGGCGCAGCCTCTTGCTTCGGCGATGTTGGCGCGGTGCCAACGGCGAGATGATCGGCGTTCATATGAAGCGTCTCCCGCGAGCAAGATCACACATTTCGTTCGACTTTTCCTGCAACCCGCATCCGCAAGCGACCAAGTGCCTTCGCAGCGCGATGTCGCCATGAGGCACTCGGGCCAATGCCGCCGGGTGGGACTTGTGCCGAAACATTCGGCAAAATTACCGGCCGCGCAGGACACATTAGGCTGCAATGACCTGCTGCGGTTTACCATCGCACGCCGCGGCACCGCCGGAAAGTTGCACTCGGCCACGCTACGGGTTTATGACAGCCGCATGCAGCGCTACGCTTCTCCCGAATTGCGGACATTGAAGCCTCGATCATGCTGAGTGTCATCATTCCGACCGAAGGCGTCGAGCAGACGGCGGTCGCAACCCTCGCCGCGCTGGTCCCGGGCGCCGCTGCCGGCGTCATCCGGGAAGTCATTCTCGTCGACGGCACGCGCAACGGCGTGATCGAGCGCGTGGCCGACGTCGCAGGCTGCCGTTTCATCGCCTTCGAGGGGCAGTCCCAAGGCGCCGCGCTTGCCGCCGGCGCGCTCCAGGCCCGCTCGCCATGGCTGATGTTCCTGCCCGCGGGCGCCGTGCTGGAGACCGGCTGGATCGAGGAAACCACCCAGTTCATCCAGGCCGTCGCGACCAGCGGCCGGGATCGTGCCGCGGTGTTCCGCTATGCGCGCTCGCCCTACGCCAATACCGCGTTGCGCGACGTGCTCTGGGCCGTGGCTCGCCACCTCGTCGGTCCCCTCGGCGACCAGGGGCTGCTGATCGCACGAGATCATTACGACCGGATCGGCGGCTACCCGCCTCACGCCCGCCATTCCGAGGCGCGGCTGCTGCGGCGGCTCGGCCGGTCGTCCCGGACCATGCTGCGCAGCCGGATCGTCATGACCGGCTGACCCACCGATACGCTTGCCAATGTCAAATAATTAATTGACAATGGCAAGTATTGAGGTGATCCCATGCTGTCGACATCTTCACGGTCGAGCACGGCGTCCGTTCAGGACGCCTCCGACCCCATCGCAGCGGTCCGCGCTTTCAACCGCTTCTATACCCGCAAACTCGGCGTACTCGACCAGCACCTTGGCAACAGCGCGTTTTCGCTCAGCGAGGCGCGCGTGCTCTACGAACTGGCGCAGCGCGACGACCTCGCGGCTAAAGAGATCGGAAGCGAGCTCGGTCTCGATCCCGGCTATCTCAGCCGCATCGTCCAGAGCTTCGACGAGAAGGGGCTGATCACGCGAAAGCCCCTGCCCGCAGATCGCAGGCAATACCAGCTCAGCCTCACCGCCAAGGGCCGGCAGGCCTTCGCCAAGCTGAACCTGAGTTCGCAAAACGAGGTCGCCGCAATGCTGGCTCGGCTTTCGCCCGGCGATGCGAGCCGGCTCACGCAGGCCATGGCGACCATCGAGGCCGTGCTGGAGCCGCCTCGAAATCAGCCCGCCGCTTTCATGCTCCGCAGTCATCGCGTCGGCGACATGGGCTGGGTGATCTCCCGGCAGGCTGCCGCCTACGCCGCGGACTACAATTGGGACATCAGCTACGAGGCGCTGGTCGCCGAGATCTGCGCGCAGTTCATCAAGAACTACGACCCCGCGCGCGAGCACTGCTGGATTGCGGAGGTCGGTGGCGAGCCGGTCGGCTCGGTGTTTCTGGTGAAGGCCACTGACGACATCGCCAAGCTCCGCCTGTTGCAGGTGGAGAAGAAGGCACGGGGGCTCGGCGTCGGCCGCGCGCTGGTCGAGCAGTGCATCCAGGGCGCACGCGAGCGGGGCTACAGCAAGATGACGCTGTGGACCCAGAGCATTTTGGTGGCCGCGCGCGGGATCTATCAAAGCGCGGGATTCGAGCTGGTCGCGACGGAGCCGCATCACAGCTTCGGGCAGGACTTGATCGGCGAGACGTGGGAGCGGGATCTCTGACGATCTTGCAGCGAGCGAGATGCGCGTTGCTGCGCCCTCTCCCCTTGCGGTCAACTAGCAAACGCAAGCTCGTTTGGGTGAGGGGTATGTCTCCACAAGCATTGGTGCGCGCGGAGAGAACCCCTCATCCGGCGCTTCGCGCCACCTTCTCCCACATCCGCCTTCGCCAAGGCTTCGGCGGACTGAGGGAGAAGCGGAGAGTTCACACCGTCGCGCCCTGCGCCTTCGGCCGGCGCAGATGCTCGTCCAGGCGCGGCATGATCTCGACGAAATTGCAGGGGCGGGTGCGGTAGTCGAGCTGGCTTGCGAGGATGCCGTCCCAGCCGTCGCGGCAGGCGCCGGGCGAGCCCGGCAGGCAGAAGATGTAGGTCGCGCCCGCGACGCCCGCGGTGGCGCGGCTCTGGATCGTGGATGTGCCGATCTTGGCATGACTCAGCATGTGAAACGCGATCGAGAAGCCGTCCATGCGCTTCTCGAACAGCGGCTCGATTGCCTCCGGCGTGACGTCGCGTCCGGTAAAGCCGGTGCCGCCGGTGGTGATCACGACGTCGATGCCACTGTCGGCAATCCAGCGGCGGATCACGTCGCGGATCGTCTCGACATCGTCGGTGACGATTTCGCGCGCGGCAAGGTGGTGGCCCGCAGCTGTGAGGCGATCGACCAGGGTCTGGCCGGACTTGTCATCCGCGAGCGCGCGCGTGTCGGACACCGTCAGCACCGCGATGTTGAGCGGGATGAACTGCTTGGATTCGTCGATGGAGGCCATGACCTCACTCCTGTTTCCTCAACCACCGCCGTCATCCTGAGGTGCCCGCCCTGCGGTGCGAGCGCACCGCAGGGCGGGCCTCGAAGGATGGGCCACGGGCTCGTCACCCTTCGAGGCTCGCCAAGAGGCGAGCACCTCAGGATGACGGATAACTACAGCGCTCCCGCGCCGAACGTGTTGCAGGATTGGACCGTGCCCTGCTGATAGCCGATCATGAACCATTGCTTGCGCTGCGCCGCCGAGCCGTGGGTGAAGGAGTCAGGCACGACGCGGCCGGTGGCCTGCCGCTGCAGCGTGTCGTCGCCGATGGCGCTCGCCGTGGTCAGCGCGGCCTCGATGTCGCCGGGCTCGAGGAAGTTCGGGCGCTTCTTGGCCTCGCGATTGACCCAGACGCCGGACAGGCAATCGGCCTGCAGCTCGACCTTCACCTGCAGCGCGTTGGCCTCGGCCTTGCTGCCGGCCTGCTGCTGCAGCCGCGTCACGCGCGGAATGATGCCGAGCAGGTTCTGGATATGGTGGCCGACCTCGTGCGCGATGATGTAGGCGGTCGTGAAACTGCACGCCGACTTGCCGGAGCAGCCGCGAAAGCGTGTCTCGACCTCGCGGAAGAAGGCGGTGTCGAGGAAGATGGTCCGGTCGGGTGGGCAGTAGAACGGTCCCATGGCCGACTGCGCCATGCCGCAGCGTCCGCCATTGGTCGCGTTGCGGAACAGGACGATCTTGGGACCGGTATAGGTCTGGCCGTTGGCCTGGAAGATTTCGGTCCAGCGGTCGTCGATT
>NZ_JAEMSD010000853.1 GCF_016462955.1 Bradyrhizobium sp.
AGCTCGTGCAGGCCGGCGGGCTGCAGCACGCGCAAACCGATCTCCGGATGTTTGCTGCGAAACGCTGCAAGTTCGAGGCGGCGCAGGTCGATGCTGCCGTGGACTCCCGCTTGCAGCAGTACTGAACCTGCCGGCTTCAACTGCGAGGTCGCCTCGGCAATGTGGCGGAAGCCTTCGGAGATCCCTGGCAGATAGGCCCGGCCGGCGTCAGTGAGGATGAGCTGCTTGTGCAGCCGTTCGAACAGCTGCACGCCGAGCCGTGCCTCCAGCGCCTTCACCTGCTGCCCCACGGCCGCGGGCGTGACGTGCAATTCGTGCGCGGCGAGCTTGAAGCTGAGATGGCGCGCGGCGGCCTCGAAGGCGCGGAGCGCGTTGAGTGGGGGCAGGGCGTAGGTCATCGCAACTGCACTTTGACACCGATGGGTTGCAGCCTTGCAATAGTTTTTCTTGTCCTGAACCGCAGCAATGATGCTTTGCGCTAGCGTGAGTCTGCCGGCTACGGTTGGCGCGCCAATCCGGAGAAACGCCATGTCGCCAGCTCACATCGTCAGCCACAATCCCGCAGCGGTTCACCCGCCTGTCGGCGGCTATTGCATGGGGCTCGAGCTGAAGCAGCATCGCCGCCTGCTGTTCATCAGCGGTCAGGTGCCCGAAAAGTCCGACGGCACCGTGCCCGACGGCTTCGAGGCGCAATGCGAGCAGGCCTGGCGCAACGTCAGAGAGGTGCTCGCCGCGGCAGGTCTCGGCGTCGAGCACCTGGTCAAGGTCACCACGTTCCTGACGGATCGCAGTCAAGTCGTCGCCAACCGCGCCATTCGCCGCGCCATGCTCGGGGAGCACCAGCCGGCACTGACCGTCGTGGTCGTCGAGACCGTCGACGGCAAATGGCTGCTGGAGATCGAGGCGATCGCCGCCGAATGAGCCGGCTTGTCGATATTGCAATGAGCCAATCATATCGGGTGTCTAATGGCCGAGATCCATCCGTTCTACCAGACGCACCGCCAAGCGATGGAGGCCGCCATGCGCGAGCGACTGGACCTCGCCGAAGCGATGCTCCACGAGCGCGCGTATCTCTCCGATATCGACAAGATCGGGCAGGAGGTGATGGACGAATTCGCGGTCGTCCTCACCCAGATGCCCTATGTCGGCGGCGCGGCAAGCCGCATGAGCGATTTCTTCATGCGCCTGACCGGCTTCATGGCCATCAGCCGGGTGCTCCGTCGCCACGGCGTGCCGGTGCCCGTGATCGGGGAGATCGAGCGGGAAACCTACAAGGCGCAACTGCTGGCGATGCCAGAAGCCGAGCGTCTCGCCGCGGGGCGTCAGTTCATGTCGCCGGAAAACCAGGGCTTGATGCGCGAGCAGGCGGCAAGGAGCGTTACACGAGCTCACCAAGCGGAGTTTCCGGAAGATTTCGTCTACGATTTCGTCGAGCCGGGTCCGCAGGACAGCTTCGAATTCGGCATCGACTACAAGGCCTGCGGCTTCTGCAAGCTCGCGGCGCGTCATGGCGACAAGGATATCCTGCCGAACATCTGCGGCCTGGATTTCGTCGCCTACGCCGCGCGAGGCATCCGCCTGGAACGGACCCAGACGCTGGCCAGCGGCGCCAGCCACTGCGATTTCCGGTTTTCGCGGCTGCCGCCGGACCGGGAGCGCAATCGCATGTGAACTACACGGGGACTGTCTGCGGGCTTGCTCGGCCTCTCCCGCTTGCGGG
>NZ_JAEMSD010000854.1:0-741 GCF_016462955.1 Bradyrhizobium sp.
GATCGCGTCGAGGAGACCATGAGCGGGCTCGGCTATTCGATCGGCCGCAACAAGCCCTATGCCGGCGGCTTCATCACCGAGCATTACGGCAATCCCGCAAGCGGCCTGCACGCAGTGCAGCTCGAGCTCAATCGCGCGATCTACATGGACGAGCGGCGCCGCGAGCGGAGCGCACGCTTCGCGCAAGTCGCCTCCGACTTCGGTGTTCTTGCCGACGTGCTGGCGACCACGATCCCGTTCGCCGATCTCGGCCCGTTCCAGGCCGCGGCGGAGTAGCTCCTCTCGAACATCGAAGTCTCGGTCGGTCCCTTGGGAGTCCCTTGGGTGCGCGCGTGTTTCGCTTCTCAGGCTTGCGCGCCTTGAAATGAAAGCGGCGGCGGCAAGAAAAAAGGGCCGCTCGCGAATGACGCAAGCGGCCCAAGTCTAGGGAGGAAACGCCCAAGGAGGGCAGCGGTAACGCCAAGCGCTACCGCACCGCAACAATATGCGACCGCGACGCACAAAGTGCAAGGGCTTTTGCGCTGTTTCCCATGCAAAACGCACATGGCTCAAATGCTCCCGCGGAAACCCAGATTCAGTTCCTTTGATAAGGAAATTCAATGGGTTGATAGTCGTTTGCATACGAACAAGGCAAGCGCGGAACTAAGTTTTCAAGTCAATGATCGATTTTTGGCCAGCAGGTGACCGGGATGAGGCAGCGCACCCCGGAATGCAAAATACCGGGGTGCAAGATCAAGACAG
>NZ_JAEMSD010000854.1:751-1719 GCF_016462955.1 Bradyrhizobium sp.
CGCTGCACGCCGCAGGCGAATTGAGCTAGGCAGGGGCGAGCTTCATCCAACTTTCGTTTCCTAGGATTCGCCCTGTGACGGTGATCGACTTCTCCGCCTTCATCGGACGGCTCGCCACCGCCTCCGGCGAAACCATCCTGCCGTTCTTCCGCACCTCGCTGTCGATCGACGACAAGAGCAAGACCAGGGATTTCGATCCCGTAACGGAGGCCGACCGCGCCGCGGAGGCGGTGATGCGGCGGCTGATCAAGGCCAACTTCCCCCAGCACGGCATCGTCGGCGAGGAATTCGGCAACGAGAACGAGGACGCAGACTATGTCTGGGTGCTCGATCCCATCGACGGCACCAAGTCCTTCATCGGCGGCTTTCCGATCTGGGGCACTCTGATCGCGCTGCTGCACAAGGGCGTGCCGGTGTTCGGCATGATGCACCAGCCGTTCATCGGCGAGCGCTTTTCCGGCGACAACGGTTCGGCCAATTACAAGGGCCCCTCCGGCGAGCGCCGGCTCCAGGTCCGCCGCTGCGCTTCGCTGTCGGAAGCCACGACCTACACCACCAGCCCCCTGCTGATGAACGAGAACGACCGCGCCATCTTCAGCCGCATCGAGCGGAGCGCGCGGTTGTCGCGCTATGGCGGCGACTGCTATTCCTATTGCATGCTCGCCGCGGGTCACGTCGACCTCGTCGTCGAGACCGAGCTGAAGCCCTACGACATCGCGGCGCTGATCCCGATCGTGACCGGCGCCGGCGGCGTCGTCACCACCTGGGAGGGCAAGCCGGCCCAGGGCGGCGGCCGCATCATCGCCGCCGGCGACGCGCGGGTTCACGAAGAAGCGTTGAAGCTGTTGAATCAGTAGCAAGCGGCGGAGAGCTTGCATCACCGACGCCGGAGCCGAGACGGCGAAGTAGGTGTTCTTACCCTCCCCTGGAGGGGGAGGGTCGATCGCGCGCAGCGCGAGCGGGGTGGG
>NZ_JAEMSD010000403.1 GCF_016462955.1 Bradyrhizobium sp.
AAGCGCCCGCCCTATTCCTGTTGTCGCTGGCGCTCGCCGGATGTGTCGCTACTCCGCAAGCCCGCCTGGCTCCCGATCCCGCCTTCACGCCGGCGCGCTATGCCTGGGATGGCGCCGGTGAAAATCCCAATCGCCCGCGCGCTGCCTCACAATCGACGCGGACTGCTGCCGGCTCCGAGCGCAGCAGGTCGCAGGCTGGGCTTCAGCCCTATTCAAAGGAATGGTGGCAGGCGCAGGAAGGCACCGAGGCCGAACAGGACGCCAGAGTCAACCGCTCCCTGGTCATTTGCCGGGGATGCCTGCGCCAGCAGCCTCAAGCCGAAGATTCAAGGTTGGCCAGAGCGACTGATTGAAGGTGAATGCACAGGCCCGCCGGACGAGTTGGCGGACTTGGCGAAATCCACAATCTCTGCGGCTGGCGATCACGACATTCCAAATGTCTTGGCGACCTGCGGCCGCGTTCGGGCGCATGTCATCTCATCTCTGGCGGACGGGAACCGAAGTCGCAGCGCGCGCATTTGCGGATATCTCCCCTGCGCCAATCTCCCTCGGTCTCATCTTGGCAAGGGTGGAGTCAGCCTCCTAGATCAGGCGAACTTGCATTGGGGGAAGGATCTCGCATGGCAGCATCGGTACGCGACAACAAGGACAAGAACCGTTTCGAGCTCGATATCGGCAGCGACATCGCCTTTGCCAATTACCGGCTGACGCCCTCGGCCGTCATCATCACCCACACCGAAACGCCGCCGGCGCTCCGCGGCCGCGGCGTCGGCTCCGAGCTGGTCAAGGGCGCGCTGGATCTGATCCGCCGCGACGGCAGGAAGGTGATCGCCGGCTGCGGCTTCGTTGCCGACTACCTCGACCGGCATCCGGAGGACGCGGATCTGGTCGCCTGAAGCAGAAGGGCCCGCGCGATGGCAGGCCCTTCCGGCACGACTGAGGTTCAGTCAGTGCTTGCGGTCAGTGCTTGATCTCCGGCGGCAGCTTGCCGCCGTTGGCGGCGAGCTTGGACATCACCTGCTTGTGCAGCCAGACGTTCATGCTGGCCGAGTCGTTCATGTCGCCGGTGTAGCCCAGCTCCTTGGCGAGATCCTTACGCGCAGCAAGGCTGGAATCGATGTCGAGCGCCTTCATGAGGTCGACGATCGAGGTGCGCCATTCGAGCTTCTCGCCCTTATGCGCGGCCACCGCCTTGTCGACGATCGCCGCCACGTCGACTGCCGACATGGGCGCGGCGGCCGGCGACGAAGCGCCCGGCGTGCTCCCTGCCGGCGCGCCGGACGAAGCGGCGCCACCCGCAGGCGCGGCGGAGGCCGGCTGGCTGCCGAAGATCGCGCTCATGATTTTCCCGAAAATGCTCATGTCTGCTCCCCGAAAAGGAATCCGTTGGAAGGGCCTTGCGCGGCACTTATAGACGAAGTTGCAGCGTCGCGCCTGCGAAGGTTCTGCGAACGACCAGCAGCATCAGCTTATCTGCGGCGAAATGACGGCCGAATGACATCGTCGTGGTTGCGCCGCGGCATCGAATTTCACCCAAGCGTGAGCGACAGGACGCGGACTTGGGAGTATGCTCGCGGTTCAGCTCGCGATGCCGTCCGAAATTCGCGTCTGGTCTGGATCGCGAAAGTTTCAAGAAGAGCGGCCGCTTGCGCCGTTGCGGGCGCAAAAGCATCCGCGCGCGGCAAGGGAGCTAGCGACCATGGCCACACTCTACCCCGGCAATGTCCCCACAATGGCCCAGCCCTCCGATGCGGCTGGACCGGTGATCCGGACCATCCAGCTGTCCGATCTGCATGACGCGCTCAGGTGCGGCTGGGAAGACTTCAAGGCTGTTCCGAGCCATGCCATCATCCTCTGCGTGATCTATCCGGTGCTCGGCCTCGTGCTCGCCCGCGTCGTCATGGGCTATTCGGTGCTGCCCTTGCTGTTTCCGCTGGCCGCCGGCTTCGCACTGGTCGGGCCCTTCGCGGCGCTTGGACTTTACGAGCTCTCCAGCCGACGCGAGCGCCATGAACCGGCAAGCGCCTGGGATGCCATGGAGGTGGTGCGCTCGCCCTCGTTCGGCGCGATGCTCGGCCTCGGCACGCTGCTGCTTGCGCTGTTCGTGACCTGGGTTGCGACCGCGCAGGCGATCTATGTCGCGGCGTTCGGCTACGAGGGCGTGACCGGGCTGTCGGATTTGATGACGCGCGTGCTGACGACCGACCAAGGCCGGTGGCTTGTCGTGGTCGGCTGCGGCACCGGCTTCCTGTTCGCGCTCGCCGCGCTGTGCCTCAGCGTCGTGTCATTCCCCTTGATGCTCGATCGTCATGCCGGCGCGTTCGAGGCGATGAGCACCTCGCTACGCGTTGTCGCCAGAAACCCGGTGCCGATGGCAACCTGGGGCCTGATCGTCTCGGTGCTGCTCGCGCGCGGCACGATACCGGCCTTCCTCGGACTCGCGGTAGTGGTCCCCCTGCTCGGACACGCCACTTGGCACCTCTACCGCAAGGTGATCGTGTCCGAGCCCGGAGCACATCCGATGCCACCGGCACCGCATCGTCCGCGCAAGCCGGCCGCCGACTTCCCCGCCAACCTCTTCCCGTGGCGGAAGCGGACGGACCTCTGACAATCTCGTGACGTGCGGTCCTGCCCGCGCCGGACAGGGCCGCGCGCCTTGCTTTGGCCGCGGTTACAGCCGAGATTATGCTGCCGGTCAGATCAATTCACAGAATCCATTTCAGCTGATGACTCCGACGATTTCTCGTCTTGCTCTTGCAGCCTTCGCCCTCTCCGCGTTCCTAATCTCAGTCCAGCCGGCTTCCGCCGCGGCCGCCTGCGGCTCTGGCAATTTCGACGCTTGGCTTGCGGATCTCAAAACCGACGCGGCTACCAAAGGTATTTCGCAGCAGGTCATCGCCACCGCGCTCGCCGGCGTAACGCTCGATCCAAACGTGATCAACCGCGACCGCTCCCAGAAAGTCTTCAGCCAGACATTCGAGGAGTTCTCAGGCCGCATGGTGCCGCCGCGCTTGGAGCGCGGCTCCAACCGGATGAAGCAATACGGCTCGGTGCTGTCGCGCATCGAGCAGGCCTATGGCGTTCCCGGCGAAGTGCTGGTCGCGATCTGGGGACTGGAGACCGACTACGGCGTCAACACCGGCAAGTTCGCAACGATCCGCTCGCTGGCGACGCTGGCCTATGACTGCCGTCGATCCGAGCAGTTTCGCGCCGAGCTGCTGGATGCGCTGCGCATCGTCCAGCGCGGAGATCTGGCGCCTGCCGACATGAAGGGCGCCTGGGCCGGCGAGCTCGGCCAGACCCAGTTCATGCCGTCGTCGTGGATGAAGTACGCCGTCGATTTCGACGGCAACGGCAAGCGCGATCTTCTGCATAATGTGCCGGACGTGCTGGCCTCCACCGCCAATTATCTCGCCGGCTATGGCTGGCAGAAGGGCAAGGATTGGCAGCCGGGCAGTCCGAATTTCGACGTGCTCAAGCAGTGGAACAAGAGCGAGGTCTATTCCAAGACCGTGGCCTATTTCGCCACCCAGCTCGCCCGCGCTCCCTAGAGGCCAGCCGGCCGACGACGAATCTTTCACTGTCCCGACGCGCGGCTTCCGACGCAGCACTCTCCTATCCGTGCGGGCATAAAAATGAATCCAAATTCATAAACAAGCATCGGCTCCCATGCGAATCACGCGGGCGTGACTTGGGTTTACAAGCTACTTCTCAAGCTTGCCTGCCGTGCTCAGACGAACTATTTCCTAACTAATCGAGGTCAGGCATCGACCTAAACCCGTTATTTTACGCGCGCTTAGCGCTGATCCAAAGCATTCCTGACCAAGCCTTGGGCGGGAGCGCCTACCAGTTAATCGTTCGTTACCTTCGCTATGCGCTCATCGCTTAGCTGCATCGCACCATAGGAACTTTCGCATCGCACCACTCTCATCTATATTCACTTCAACGATGAGGCTCGGGCAAGAGCTGAATCGAACTACAGGAGACTACCAATGCTGCTCTCGCTCATCCGCATGATCCAGGCCTTCCGGGACTATCAGCGCAATGTTGCCGAGCTGTCCCAGCTCAGCGATCGCGAACTGGCCGATATCGGCCTCGATCGCTCGGACATCCCGCGCGTTGCCGCCGGCCAGTATCAGGGCTGATATCGTTCAGCCCTAACCGGACGACCCGATAGCGCCCGCCTCGTGCGGGCGTTGTCGTATCCGGTGGCAGAAAACTCGATCTCGCCGATTCCACTCGCCGCAGAAAAGCGCTACCTGTCCGCCCCATGACAGGACCCCAATCCAACATCGTCCACGTGATCGGCGCCGGCCTTGCCGGCTCTGAGGCTGCCTGGCAGGTAGCGAAATCCGGGGTGCCGGTGGTGCTGCACGAGATGCGGCCGACCCGCATGACCGAGGCGCATCGCACCGATGGACTCGCCGAGCTCGTCTGCTCCAATTCGTTCCGCTCTGACGACGCCGCCAACAACGCCGTCGGCCTCCTGCACGCCGAGATGCGGCGGCTCGACTCGCTGATCATGCGCGCCGCCGATGCGAACCAGGTGCCCGCCGGCGGCGCATTGGCCGTCGACCGGGACGGCTTCTCCGCCGCGGTCACCAAGGCGCTCAACGACCATCCCCTGATCGAGATCGCACGCGGCGAGATCGCGGGTCTGCCCCCGGCCGAGTGGGGCAACGTCATCGTTGCCACCGGTCCCCTCACCTCGGCGCCGCTGGCCGATGCCATCCGCGAGCTGACCGACGAGAATGCGCTCGCCTTCTTCGACGCCATCGCTCCAATCGTGCACCGCGAATCCATCGACATGTCGGTGGCCTGGTTCCAGTCGCGCTACGACAAGGTCGGCCCCGGCGGCAACGGTGCCGACTACATCAACTGTCCCATGACCAAGGAGCAGTATGACGGTTTCGTCGCCGCGCTGATCTCAGGCGAGAAGACCGAATTCAAGGAATGGGAGACCAACACTCCCTATTTCGACGGCTGCCTGCCGATCGAGGTGATGGCGGAGCGCGGCCCCGAGACGCTACGCCATGGCCCGATGAAGCCGGTCGGCCTCACCAATCCGCACGATCCCGCCACCAAGGCTTATGCGATCGTGCAGCTCCGCCAGGACAATAAGCTCGGCACGCTCTACAACATCGTCGGCTTCCAGACGAAATTGAAATACGGCGAGCAGCAGCGCATCTTCCGCACCATTCCCGGACTGGAAAAAGCCGAGTTCGCGCGCCTGGGTGGCCTACATCGCAACACCTTCCTGAATTCGCCAAAGCTGCTCGACACCCAATTGCGGCTGCGCGCACAGAAACGGCTGCGCTTTGCCGGCCAGATGACCGGCTGCGAAGGCTACGTGGAATCGGCCAGCGTCGGCCTGATCGCCGGTCTCTATGCCGCGGCCGACGCGCGCGGCGAGGCGCTTGTCAGCCCGCCCAGCACGACCGCGCTCGGATCGCTGCTCGGCCACATCACCGGCGGCCATATCGAGACCATCGAGCCGGGCACGCGCTCGTTCCAGCCCATGAACGTCAATTTCGGCCTGTTCCCGCCGCTCGCGACGGTCCCGACGAAGAGGCCCGACGGCACGCGGCTGCGCGGCAACGAGAAGACGGTGGCCAAGAAGCAGGCGCTGAGCGCGCGGGCGCTCGCCGATCTCGATCGCTGGATCGCAGATCACCTGCGCATTGCCGCCGCCGCATGAGTCTTCGATGAGTCTCCCCAAAGACGACGCCGCAGAGCTGTCGGCGCGCTGGACCGAGGGCGTGCTGCTCAAGCGCGACGTGTTCTCGACCGTCGAACGCGGCCGCTTCCGCGCCGAGAGCGGCGAGACCGACGCGGTGCTGCGCCGGCTCGACGAAGTGCCCTGGTGGTCGCTTCTGCTGGCACGCCATCTGTTCGCTCGCGAGAAGCACGCGCTGGCGCTGGCCAAAGGCCTCGACGTCGGGCCTGAGCTGCTGTGGGCCGGACGGCGGGCGCTGGTGCGCGGCTTTGTCGATGGCGTCGCGCTGCATCTGGCCAAGCCCCATGGCGATCTCGCCTATTTCCGATCGGCGAAAGCCGTGCTGCGCCGGCTGCGCCGCGCCGGCATCTGCCACAACGATCTGGCCAAGGAGCAGAACTGGCTGGTCGGCCGCGACGGCCGCGCCTATGTGACCGACGTCCAGCTCGCGGCCTGCTTCGACCGCCGCGGCCGGCTCTATCGCATCCTGGCCTATGAAGACCTCCGGCACCTGCTCAAGCACAAGCGCTCCTACGCGCCGGAGGCACTGACGCCGCGGGAGCGGAAGATCCTGGCGAAGAAGTCGCTCGCCGCGCGCCTGTGGCTCGCCACCGGCAAG
>NZ_JAEMSD010000404.1:0-4638 GCF_016462955.1 Bradyrhizobium sp.
GGCGAGATCGTCGGCCTGATCGGCCCCAACGGCGCCGGCAAGTCGACGCTGTTCAATCTCATCGCCGGCGTTCTGCCGCCGACGCAAGGCTCGATTCTGTTCGACGGCGAGGACGTCACCAAGCTGCCTGCGGCCGCGCGCTGCCAGCGCGGCATCGGGCGCACCTTCCAGGTGGTCAAGAGCTTCGAGACCATGACGGTCATCGACAACGTCATCGTCGGTGCGCTCGTCCGCAACACGGTGATGCGCGAGGCACGCCGCAAAGCGCACGATGTACTCGAATTCACCGGCCTTGCCGCGCGCGCCGACGTGCTCGCGAGTGACCTCGTGCCGGCTGAGAAGCGCCGCCTCGAAGTCGCGCGGGCGCTTGCGACTGAACCCAAGCTGCTGCTGCTCGACGAAGTCCTCACCGGCCTGACGCCGACCGAGGCGCAGACCGGCGTCGCCCTGGTGCGCAAGGTGCGCGACACCGGCATCACCGTCCTGATGGTCGAGCATGTCATGGAGATCGTCATGCCGCTGGTCGACCGCGCCATCGTGCTCGACCTCGGCAAGGTGCTGGTCGAGGGCAAGCCAGCCGACGTCGTCCGCGATCCCAAGGTGATCAAGGCATATCTGGGAGATCGTCATGCTGTCGGTGCGTGAAGTCACGACCGCCTATCAGGGCCTGGTCGCGATCTCCGCGGTCTCGATCGAGGTCGAGAAGGGCGAGATCGTCTGCGTTGCCGGCGCCAATGGCGCGGGCAAGTCGACGCTGCTCAAATCCATCGCCGGCGCCGAGCGACCGCGCTCGGGCAGCGTGACCTTCGACGGCAAGCGCCTGGACGGCATGGCGCAGCACCACATCACCGCGACCGGTATCGCCTATGTGCCGGAGAACCGCCGCCTGTTCCCGCGCCTGTCCGTGCGCGACAATCTTCGTCTCGGCAGCTACCTCTTTCGCGGCGAGGCGGATCGCGAAGCGCCGCTCGAACTCGTCTTCAAGCTATTCCCGCGTCTGCAGGAACGATTGGATCAGCGTGCCGAAACGCTCTCCGGCGGCGAGCAGCAGATGCTCGCGATCGGCCGCGCGCTGATGACGCGTCCGCGGCTGCTGATGCTGGACGAGCCGTCGCAGGGCATCATGCCGAAGCTGGTGGATGAAATCTTCCAGGCGGTGAAGCTAATCCGTGACTCCGGCATGACCGTGCTGATCGTCGAGCAGCGCATGGCCGAGTGCCTGGAGATCGCCGACCGCGCCTACATCCTGCAGACCGGCCGCGTGCTGATGCAGGGCGCGGCCGCGGAGATCAAGGGCAATCCGGACGTGCGGAAGGCGTATCTGGGGCTGTAGGCGAGAAGTATCGGGCACGCCCGCGCAACATTCTCAGCGTCATCGCCCGACTTGATCGGGCGATCCAGTACTCCGAGACGTCGATGATATGCGGAGAAGCCGCGGCGTACTGGATTCCCCGCCTTCGCGAGGAATGACAGCAGTGGGGGGAGCTAATGTCCGTGCTCGTGCCCGTGCTCCGGCAGTGTCACTCCGAACACCTTCACCAGATCCGTCACCTGCTCCGGCGACAGGTAGCGCGGGTTCATTCCGCGCAGTAGCAGATACAGCTTCGCCGTCTCCTCCAGCTCTTCCGTGGCAAACACCGCGGCTTCCAGCGTGTCGCCTGCAACGACCGGGCCGTGATTGGCGAGCAGCACGGACGAATATTTTCCCGCCAGTCCCTTGATCGCATCCGCAACCGCGGGATCGCCCGGGCGATAATAGGGCACGAGCGCGGTGGCGCCGCATTTCATCAGATAGTAGGCGGTCATCGGCGGCAGCGCGGCGCGCGGGTCGATCTCGGGCAGCATCGAGAGCGCGACCGAATGCGTGGAATGCAGGTGCACGATCGCACGCGCACTGCCGCGGGTGTCGTAGAGCGCAGTATGCAGCGGCACTTCCTTGGTCGGGGCGTCGCCCGACACCAGCCGGCCCTGGCTATCCAGCCGCGACAGCTTCGCCGGATCGAGGAAGCCGAGCGAGGCATTGGTCGGCGTCACCAGCCAGCCGCCGCCGTCCAGCCGGACACTGATGTTGCCTGATGAGCCCGGCGTCAGCCCGCGTTCGAACAGGGACCGGCCGAACCGGCAGATATCCTCGCGCAGCCGTGTCTCGTCGCTCGCGTCTGTTCTCATGGCCGTCATGCCCGCTTGTCTCACGCTTTGGCAGCGCGGCCAAGCCGTGATATCGGTTCGGGAAGCCGCCGCAAAGGGCGGCCATCCGGAAACGTTTCGCAAGGGTCAGTTGCATGTCGGCCTCCACGTCACAACAGCAGCGTATCGCCGTCGTCGGGCTCGGCTCGATGGGGTTTGGAATGGCGACGTCGCTGAAGCGCGCCGGCCACGCCGTGACCGGCTGCGACGTCTCGGCCGATGCCGTGGCGCGCTTCATGAAGGATGGCGGCGCTGGGGCCAAGACACCGGCCGAAGCGGCCAAGGACGCCGACATCGTCGTCAGCGTCGTGGTCAACGCCGCTCAGACCGAGGCCATCCTGTTCGGCAAGGACGGCGTCGCCGAGACCATGCCGAAGGATGCCGTCTTCGTATCCTCGGCCACCATGGATCCCGACGTGGCGCGACGCCTGGCCAAGCAGCTCGAGGCAACCGGCCGCCATTATCTGGATGCGCCGATCTCCGGCGGGGCGCAGCGCGCCGCGCAGGGCGAACTGACGATCCTGGCCTCCGGCAGTCCCTCCGCTTTTGCAAAGGCGCGGCCCGCACTCGATGCGATGGCGGCAAAGCTCTACGAGCTCGGCGATGCGGCCGGGCAAGGTGCTGCGTTCAAGATGATCAATCAGCTGCTCGCCGGCGTGCACATCGCCGCCGCCAGCGAAGCCATCGCTTTCGCGGCCAAGCAGGGGCTCGACATCCGCAAGGTCTACGAGGTGATCACGGCTTCGGCCGGCAATTCCTGGATGTTCGAAAACCGCATGCCGCATGTGCTCGACGGCGATTACACGCCGCGCAGCGCAGTCGAGATCTTCGTCAAGGACCTCGGCATCATCCAGGACATGGCGCGCACGGCCCGGTTCCCCGTGCCGGTCTCCGCCGCCGCGCTCCAGATGTTCCTGATGACGTCGGCCGCCGGCATGGGCCGCGACGACGACGCGTCGGTGGCGCGCATGTATGCGCAGGTCACCGGCGTGAAGCTGCCCGGCGACACATAAACAAGAGGAACCTCAATGCCCCGTTTTGCCGCCAATCTCTCGATGATGTTCACCGAGGTGCCGTTCCTCGACCGCTTCGATGCCGCGGCGCAAGCCGGCTTCACCGCGGTCGAGTTCCTGTTTCCCTACGAGCATCCGGCGGAGGCTGTCGGCGAGCGGCTCAAGCGCAACGGCCTGACCCAGGCGTTGTTCAACCTGCCGCCGGGCGACTGGAATGCCGGCGAGAAGGGCTTTGCGGCGCTCCCGTCGCGGTTCAACGATCTCAAGGCGAGCTTGGACACGGCGTTGCCTTATGCCAAGGCGACGGGCGTCAAGCGCCTGCACCTGATGGCCGGCATCGCCAACCGCGGCGAGCGCGCCGCGATCGAGGCCTTCTACAAGTCGGTGGCATGGGCTGCGGAGTTCTTCGCGCCTCACGGCATCGATGTCGTGATCGAGCCGATTAATGCGCGCAACGTGCCCGGCTATTTCCTCAACGATTTTGGCTTCGCCCGCGATCTGGTCCAGGAGCTGAGGTTGGCGAACCTCAAGCTCCAGTTCGACATCTATCACTGCCAGATCATCCATGGCGACGTCACCATGCGGCTGCGCGAGATGATGCCGATCATCGGCCACATCCAGATCGCCAGCGTCCCCTCGCGCAACGAGCCCGATGGTGAAGAGCTGAACTATCCGTTCCTGTTCGAAGAGCTCGACCGGCTCGGTTACACCGGGTTCGTCGGCTGCGAATACAATCCGCGCGGCAAGACCACCGATGGGCTCGGCTGGTTCAAGCCCTATGCCGGAGTGAAGCCGTGACCCTTGCATTGGGCTGCATCGCCGACGACTACACCGGCGCTTCCGATCTCGCCAACACGCTGACGCGCGCAGGGCTACGCACCGTGCAGACGATCGGCATTCCGACCGATGATCTGGCGCTGCCGGAGGTCGATGCCGTCGTGGTGTCGCTGAAGAGCCGCTCGATCGAGGCGGGCCTTGCCGTCTCGCGTTCGCGCGCGGCGGACAAATGGCTGCGCGGCCGCGGCGCGGGTCACGTGCTGTTCAAGATCTGCTCGACGTTCGATTCCACCGATGCAGGCAATATCGGCCCGGTGATGGACGCGCTGCGCGCCGACAGCGGCGAAGGCGCCGTTCTGGTAACGCCGGCGTTCCCGGAAACCGGCCGCACCGTTTACCAGGGCAATCTCTTCGTCGGGTCCGTGCCGCTCAATGAGAGCCCGCTGAAAGACCACCCGCTCAATCCAATGCACGACTCCAACCTGGTGCGCGTGCTGGCGCGTCAGAGCAGGACGCAGATCGGCCTCGTCGATCTCGCCACCGTCACCCGAGGCGCGGATGCGATCCGGGCGCGGCTGGGCGAGCTCGCCGCCAAGGGCGTCGGTGCCGCGATCGTCGACGCCGTATTCGACCGACAACCGATGTCCGCTGGCGACGAGGC
>NZ_JAEMSD010000404.1:4648-6326 GCF_016462955.1 Bradyrhizobium sp.
GTATTCGACCGCGACCTCGAGACCATCGGCCTCGTCGCCAGCGGACATCGGTTGTCGGTCGGCGCGTCGGGCATGGGCCTCGGGCTCGCGCGCGCGCTGGTGTCGACCGGCAAGGTGACATCGGCGTCGCCGAGCAGCGAGACCGGGGCTTTGGTCGGCGGGCCGGCCGCATGCCTTGCCGGAAGCTGCTCGCAGGCCACCCTTCAGCAGATTGCCAATGCCGAACGCATCATGCCGGTGCTTCATCTCGATCCGGACCGTATCATTACGGGGTCGGACGAAGCGCAGCGCGCGCTTGACTGGGCGAGACCGCGACTGGCCAACGGTCCCGTGCTGATCGCATCGAGCTCCACACCCGATCAGGTCGCCGCGCTGCAGGCGCGCCACGGCCGCGACGCCGCCGGCCATGCGATCGAGCAGGCCATGGCCGATATTGCAGAAAGCCTCGTCAAATCAGGCGTGCGGCGACTGGTGGTTGCCGGCGGCGAGACGTCCGGCGCCGTTGTCGATCGGTTGAAGGTTCCCGGATTTCTCGTAGGAGTAGAAATTGCCGCGGGCGTTCCGGTGCTGCGCGCGGTCGGCGCCGAAGGCGACATGCTGCTCGCTCTGAAGTCCGGAAATTTTGGCGGAGCGGAGTTTTTCTCTGACGCGCTGAGGCTCATGCGCTGAGCGCAGGACATTTTTAGCTGCCTGTTCATTTCTTTCGGATTCCGTAGTCGCACGGAGTCGCAGTTGCCATCCGCCCAGGCGCTCTGGTGTCGGATGTCGGCGCTGCTCCCTTTTGGTTGAGTCTTTAGAGCTTCCGACGCGCGCCGGCGCCAGCACAATGGGACCCGATATGTTTGCCAACATTTCCATCCGCGCCAAGATCATCAGCGTCGTGGCGTTCCTGCTGCTCGCAATGACCGGCATGGGCCTGCTCGCCGTCATGAAGATGCGGACGATGAACGCCAACACCGTCGACATCACCACGAACTGGATGCCGAGCATCAGGGTGATCGGAGACCTGCGCGCCGCGGTCATCACCTATCGGAACGTGGTGCGCCAGCACATGCTGGCCGAAGCCCTGGACGACAAGCTCGCGGTGGAGAAGACCGCTGCCACCGTGACCGAAATGCTCGCCAAGACGCGCAGCAAGTACGAGCCCATGATCGCCTCCCCGGAGGAGCGGACGCTCTACAGCCAGTGGTCCAAGCTCTGGGACGATTACAAGAAGGGCACCGAAGAGGTGATGGCCTTGTCGCGCAAGGAGGCCGGCAAGTTCCCGCGCGAGGCACAGGAGCTCAATTCCAAGACGGTCAACAAGATCGGGCTCCAGGCGGATGAGGTCCTGAACAAGGACATCGAGCTCAACACCAAGGGCGGCGAACAGGCGGCGCACGATGCCGCCGACAGCTACGCTTTCGCGTTGATGCTGGTTTTGGTCATCTTCGGCATCGCCGTCGTGATCGGCTGCGGCCTCAGCTTCTATCTCGTCCGAGACGTTTCCAGCGGCATCAACTCGATCATCGATCCGATGCAGGCGCTGGGCAAGGGCGACCTTTCGGCCGAAGTCCCTCATCGCGGCAAGAAGACGGAGGTCGGCGCCATGGCCGACGTGCTCCAGGTCTTCAAGGAGGCGCTGATCGCCCAGAAGGCCGCGGACGAGGCCGCGGCCGCGGATGCCGAAGCGAAGATC
>NZ_JAEMSD010000405.1:0-2180 GCF_016462955.1 Bradyrhizobium sp.
GGTTGAAGCCGGCGATCAGCGCCGCGGCGAACGCGGGCCCTTGCGCGGAGAACAGCGCAAGGCCGCACAGATAAATCGCGACGATCGCGAGCGCGCCGAACAACGTCGCGGGATAGCGCCAGCCAAACGCGTTGTCGCCGAAGGTTGCGATCGAGGCCGCGATCAGTTCCTTCGCCAGCGGTGGATGCATGGGATTGAGCATCGGCTGCGACATCGAAGGCGCCAGCATTTGCTGTGCCGCGGGGACGTAATGCACCTCGTCGAAGACGAATTTCTCCGGAGTCGCGAGGCCGATCAGAAGCGCCAGATGCGCGACCAGGAAAATCACGACAGCAATCACTGCGCTCCGCGACACGTTCGGAACCGCGCGCAATTCAAGCGTCTTTTGTGGAGCCGTCTTGCGTGGCAAATCTGCTTCACCGAGGGAGAAAAAATATACTTGTCATCGTCATTGAACGTATTCTGCCGCGGCTGTCACTAAGCTTGATGCGCGTCGCGCGCCGCTTGTGATAATTCCGCCACATCACAAGCGCGCGCGATCCGGTACGATCAGGGACACATCGATCGGTTGCGAAATGAATTTACGTTTTTGGCTTTTTCCCCTCCTGCTCACGGCCGCATTCTGCGCGGCGTCCGGCGCCAAGGCGCAGACGCGCGTCGGCCAGGCCGTCGTGATCCAGAACGAAGTGGTGCGCGTCGCCGCAACCACCACGCCAGTCAATGTCGGCGACAACATGCTACGCGACGAGACCGTGCGCACCGGCGTGGACAGCGCCGCGCGTTTCGTGATGGCCGACAGCACCAACCTGTCGCTCGGGCCGAGCGCGACCCTGAAGCTGGACCGCACCGTCTTCAACGACGAGCGCAGCTATCGCGACATCGCGATCCGCATGACCACCGGCGCGTTCCGCTTCGTCACCGGCAATTCCGACAAGTCCGCCTACAAGATCACGACCCCGCTCGCGACCATCGGCGTGCGCGGCACCACGCTCGACATCCTCTCGCAGCGCGGACGCTCGGTGGTCGTGCTTCAAGACGGCGCGGCCAGCGTCTGCACGAGGAGCGGCCAATGCGTGCAGCTCACGCAGCCCGGCGAGACCGCGGTCATCACCTCGACCGGCGGCAATGTCAGAATCACAAAGTCCAACACGCCGCCCTGGACCTTTGCCGCCAACTGCGCCGCGAGTGCCGGGCTGTGCGCGGTCAACCAGTATGCCGGCGCCTCGCCGACCTTCACGCCCGCCGTCCAGGACGACGGCATGCTGTGCGGACGCTGACGATGGCGAAATTCACCGTCCGGCGCCTCGTCCTTGCCGCTGCACTGACCGCAATCGCGGCGTTTGCGCTTATCACTTTCAACGCCCGCCCGGCGGCTGCACAGGCATGGGAGTGCGGGTCCGAGTGCGGTGAACCAGAGCCCACTCCGTCTCCCACCTATTCTCCGTCGCCAAATCCGTCCCCGACCTATTCTCCGTCTCCGTCTCCGTCACCCACTCCGACCCCCTCCCCATCGCCGAGCCCTTATCCCTCGCCTTCGCCGAGTCCGGATCCGGCGCCTTCGCCGAGCCCGTATCCTCCGCCGTCGGGACCCACCGGCGCGGATTCCAGCGGCAATTCGATCGGCGGCCTTGCCAACCAGCGCTTCAACCAGATGATCACCAACCGGGTGCTCGGCACGGTGCTGCTCGGCGTCAACGAGCAGATCAATTGCGGCGACTGCGTCAGCGCGTTCGGCTCGGCGGGCTCGTTCTCGGCCGGCATTCACGGCCGCAAGGCGCTCACCAACAATCTCTCGCTGCTCGCCGGCATCGCCTACACGCATTACGACGGGGGCGGCTACAAGATCACCAGCGCACCGATCGGCGCTTTCGCGCTGCGCTACGACTTCACCGATTGGGGCTCGTCGCGCCCGTTCTTCGATGTCGGCGCGATCCTGACGCCATGGGAGAAGGCACGTTACACGCGCAGCTACGACACCAGCCTCGGCCCGGTGAGCGTGACCAGTTCGACCAACGCCTCGAACTACGCCGTCTATGGCCGGGCCGGCTGGATCAGCCGCCTCTCGCCGCGCGACGAGGTCGCGGCCTCGATTGAGGTCTGGCAACTCTGGCAACGCGTGTCCGGCTACAGCGACAGCGCCGTGGCCTTCAATCCATTCGATGCCACGATCGCAACCGGCA
>NZ_JAEMSD010000405.1:2190-6318 GCF_016462955.1 Bradyrhizobium sp.
GCACCAGCCTGGTCAAGATCGGCGGCCAGTGGACGCATCTGTTCGGCAACAACATCGAGACCAACATCAATGGCGGCTGGGTGCAGTCGTTTGCAAGTCACAGCGGCATCGTCGCCACCGTGACCGGCAACGGCACAGTGGTGCCGACCATGGGCAACCAGGGCTGGTTCGAATATGGCGGCCGCCTCGGCTTCCGCGTGCAAAAAGGCTGGATCGTGGATCTCTTCGCCAACGGCACGCTGGGCCCGCAGCCGGTCGGCAACACCATTCACGGCGGCGTGGGATTGAGGATCAATTATTGATGCGCCTAGGCGCAGTTTCGTAGGGTGGGCAAGGCGACAGCGTACCCACCACCTTTCTCAATCGGAGACAGATGGTGGGCACGGCGCAAGAGCGCCGTTGCCCACCCTACGATATTGATCGTGTAGCGAGAGCATCTGCACTACGCCGCCGACTTGCCTTCGAACGCGCGCCGCAGCACTTCGACGTCCAGCTTGACCATCGTCATCATCGCCTGCACGGTCCGCGCCGCCGCGGCCTTGTCGGGGCTCGACAGGAAATCGAATAACGCTGTCGGCACCACTTGCCACGCCACGCCCCAGCGATCCCTGAGCCAGCCGCACTGTTCTTCCTTGCCGCCATGGGCGAGGAACGCGCTCCAGACGCGGTCGACCTGGGCCTGATCGTCGCAATGAACCATCAGCGAGATCGCGTGGGTATATTCCATCTTCATCCCGCCGTTGAGCGCGACCAGGGGCTGCCCCGCCATTGTGAACTCGACGACGAGCACCGAACCCTCCTTGCCGGAGGGACCATCGGAAACGTTGTGCTGAACGTGCGTGATCGCCGAATTCGGTACGAGCGAGACGTAGAATTTTGCAGCGTCCTCGGCATCGCCGTCGAACCACATGCACGGCACGAGCTTGGTCATCGTGAATGCTCCTTTTCCGGTCTGCTGGTTTCGGCTCAGGCGTTTGCCATGTGGGGCTGCAGAGGCGCGGCCGAAAGGTCCATCCAGTTCACGCCCCACATATGGCCGTCAGGATCCTCGAAGCTGCGGCCGTACATGAAGCTGTATTCGTCCTTCGGAGAGGGATCGGCCGCGCCGCCGGCAGCCTCGGCCCTGCCGACGATATCGTCGACCTCACCGCGGCTGTCCGCGGACAGGCAGAACAACGCCTGGTTGGAGCTCCTGGCGTCCGCGATCGGCTTCGGCGTGAACTGGCGAAATTTGTCGTGAGTCAGCAGCATGGCGTAGATGGTCTCGGAAAAGACCATGCAAGACGCCGTCTCGTCGCTGAATTGCGGGTTCTTCACCGCGCCGACTGCCTCGTAGAACGCGGTTGAGCGCTCAAGGTCTGTCACCGGCAGGTTGACGAAGATCATCTTTGGCATCGGAGGCTCCTTGGGCGGGTTCTGCCCAAGGACGAGCGGCCAGATCGCCATCCGACACTACTTCCGGAATTTTTCGGGCCCGATCTACGGGGGGATGCCGCACCGGAGCCAGCGTCCCTCGGGCAGCCTTACTTCTTCTCGTTCGGATCGCGGTGGACGGGGTCGATCCACAGCACGGTCTCAGGCTTCTCGACCGGCTCGATATCGAGGTTGATCGCCACCGCCTCGCCGTCGCTGCGCACCAGCACGCATTCGAGCACCTCGTCCGGGCTGGCGTTGATCTCCTGGTGCGGCACGTAGGGCGGGACAAAGATGAAGTCGCCGGGGCCGGCTTCGGCGGTGAACTGCAGGCTCTCCCCCCAGCGCATGCGCGCCTTGCCCTTCACCACGTAGATCACGCTTTCGAGATGGCCGTGGTGATGCGCGCCGGTCTTGGCATCCGGCTTGATGCTGACGGTGCCTGCCCACAATTTCTGCGCGCCGACGCGCGCGAAATTGATCGCGGCCGCGCGGTCCATGCCGGCCGTGGACGGCACGTTGGTGTCGAGCTGGTTGCCGGGAATGACGCGCACGCCGTCGTGTTTCCAGCGATCATCGTGATGATCGTGGTCATGGTGGGCGTGCGTATGGTCATGGCCGGTCATGGGACTTGCTTTCTGTTGGTTCCGTGCGCGGCAAACTAGCCCGAGCGGTATCCGCGGGCCAGAGCAAATTCGGAACCCTCGTCGCAGCAAGACGTTGTCTTTACGAACGAGCTGAAAAGGAGAATTTCATGGGTAGCACGACCGACAAGATCAAGGGCACTGCAAACGAAGCGATGGGCAAGGCCAAGCAGGGTATCGGCGAAGCCACCGGGTCCGACCGCCTGAAGGGCGAGGGCGTGATCCAGGAAGTGAAAGGCAAAGGCCAGCAGGCCATGGGCGACGCCAAGGAAGCCGCGGAAGATGCGGGGGATCGGGCCGCGGCGGCCGCCAAGCGCGCGACTGAGTGACGCAAGGCATTTGAGAAGCCAAAGACCGGCCGAAAGGCCGGTCTTTTTGTTTGGACTGCACTCTCCGTCATCGCCGGCGCGTCCTGCCCGGGCTTGACGGGGTAGCAGCGACGTTACTTTACCGCGAGCAGTTCCACGTCGAACATCAGCGTGGCGTTCGGCGGGATCACGCCGCCGGCACCGCGGGCGCCATAGCCGAGCTGCGGCGGGATGATCAGCGTGCGCTTACCGCCGACCTTCATCGAGGCGACGCCCTCGTCCCAGCCGGCGATCACGCGGCCCTTGCCGATCGGGAATTCAAACGGCTCCTTGCGATCAACGGAACTATCGAATTTCTTGCCCTTCTGACCGTTCTCATAGAGCCAGCCGGTGTAGTGCATCACGCAGATCTGACCGGGCTGCGGCGAAGCACCGGTGCCGACGGTGGAGTCGATGATCTGCAAGCCAGAAGCTGTGGTCATGGTCTTTCCTGCGGTCTGGGCCGAGGCCGGAGTGGAAACGAGATCGAACACGCCGGCGGTCACGGTGATCGCGAGGGCCGACATGAGAGCGGGGAGCATGCGTTGGAAACGCTGCATGAGAAACCTTCCGTTCGAGGCGGGAGGTGTCTAGCCCAACGCCGCCGCCGTTTCCACCCCTTCCGATGAGATAAGGGCGGCGCAGCAATGCCGCGCCGCCCTCGTCCACTTGTCCTGATCTCGCGGAAACGCCCCCGGCGATCAATAGCCGAGCGCGCAGCCGTCCTTGCGGGGATCGGAGCCGCCGGTCAGCGTGCCCTTGTCCCAATCGATCCAGATCGCCTGGGCGCCCCCGAGCGGACCAACCACACTTGTGGTTTTGTGGCCCAGCTTCTTCAGGCCCTCGACGATGTCGGCCGGCACGCCGTCCTCGAGCTGATACTGGCCCTCGTAGTGCAGACCGCGCGGCATGTCGATCGCCTCCTGCACGTCACAGCCGTAGTCGAGAATGTTGGTCAACACGTGCGTCTGTCCCGTCGGCTGATACTGTCCGCCCATCACGGCGAACGACATCGTCGAACGGCCGCCCTTGGTCAGCAGGCCCGGCATGATCGTATGCAGCGGGCGCTTGCCGCCTTCGATGCAGTTCGGGTGGCCGGGCTGGATGCGGAAGCCGCCGGCGCGGTTCTGAAGCAACACGCCGGTCTTGTTGGAGACGATGGCCGAGCCGAAGGAATGCGCGACCGAATTGATGAACGAACAGACGTTGCGGTCCTTGTCCACGACGGTGATGTAGATGGTCGAGGGGTTCATCGGCGGCGCGACGTTGGGCAGGTCGAGCATGCCGTCCATGCGGATCTTGCCGATATACTCGTCGGCAAAACCCTTCTCCAGCATCTCGGCGACGTTGATCTTCATGTGCTCGGGAGAGGCGACGTGCATCTCGCGGTTCATGTAGGCGATGCGCGCGGCCTCCGCTTCGAGATGAAAACGCTCGACGCTGACGGGCGCATATTTGGTCAGATCGAAACGCGACAGGATGTTGAGCATCAGGAGCGCGGTGACGCCCGGGCCGTTCGGTGGGCACTGCCAGAAGTCATAGCCCTTGTACATGGTGCCGATCGGCGTCGTCACCTCGGTGGTGTGCGCCGCGAAATCGTCGAGCGTGTGCAGGCCACCGATGCCGCGCAACGTCTCGACCATGTCCTCCGCGATCTCGCCCTTGTAGAAGGCGTCGCGGCCGTCCTTGGCAATCGCCCGCAGCGTCTTGCCGAGCTCGGCCTG
>NZ_JAEMSD010000406.1 GCF_016462955.1 Bradyrhizobium sp.
ACGTAATCGAGCAGCGCCCTTTTCTTACCCTCCCCCTCCAGGGGAGGGTAAGAAAAGGGCGCTGCTCGATTACGTTGGCGTTTTTCGCTTGCGCCGGTGAGCGAGGTGCATCGTTTCCGCCTCGCGCGAGCCATAGAGCTCGACATAGATCCGTTCCATTACCGCGGTGAGATCAGCCCTGATCTCCGAGTTCCAGAAGCGGATGAGGCGATAGCCTTCGTTCTCGAGCCAGCGTTGGCGTTCGAGATCGCGTGCGGCCGTGGCGTCTTCGTTGTGGTGCCCGCCGTCGAGTTCGATGATGAGGCGCTTGGCCGGCAGAAGAAGTCGACAACGTAAGGACCAATTGGTGCTTGGCGACGGAAGTGCGAGCCATCCATGGGAAGGTCTTTGAGAGCACGCCACAACATCCGCTCGTGCGGTGTGGTGTTCTCTCTCAGCTTCTTCGCGGCGGCGCGGCGGATTGATGTCGAGACCATTTGCGTGGCTTCACCCCACCCCGCTCACGCTACGCGTGAGCGACCCACGGGCGAACTATGCTCGTCCCGGACCCCTCCAGGGGAGGGTAAGTGAAGCGCGCTCGTCCTGCAATTGCAAGTGGTGTTGCGTTACACTGCGGCCGTCGTCACGCCGCCGTCGATGACGATGGTCTGGCCGGTCATGAAGCTCGAGGCGTCGGAGGCGAGGTAGGCGACGGCGCCGGCGATTTCGTCGGGTTCGCCGATGCGGCGGAGCGGGGTGGTGGCGGTGCGGCGCTTGAGGTTGGCTTCGTCTTCCCACAGCGCGCGGGCGAAGTCGGTCTTGACGAGACCGGGGGCGATGCAGTTGACGCGCACGCCCTTCGGGCCCCATTCGCCGGCGAGCGAGCGGCACAGTGCGAAGTCGGCGGCCTTGGAGATGCCGTAGGCGCCGATCACGGTGGAGCCGCGCAGGCCGCCGATCGAGGAGATGATGATCACCGAGCCGTTGCCACGCTCGGCCATTTGCGGGATCGCCAGCGCCGAGAGCCAGATGTTGCTCTTGACGTTGCTGCCCATGATCTTGTCGAAGGCTTCATCTGATATGTCGAGCAACGGGCCGTAATAGGGATTCACCGCAGCGTTGCAGACGAGAATGTCAATCTTGCCGTAGTGCTTCGTGGCACCCGCGATCAGCGCCTCGACCTCGTTCTTGCGCGCGATGTTGCAGGGGATCACGATGGCATCGCCGCCGGCCGCGTTGATGCCGTCGGCGACCTCCTTGCAGGCATCCGCCTTGCGCGAGGAGACCACGACCTTGGCGCCGAGCTTTGCCAGCAGCTCGGCGGAGGAGCGGCCGATGCCGCGGCTGGAGCCGGTGACGACGGCGACCTTGCCGGTGAGATCGAACGGGGTGTTTTTCATGGGTGTCCCTCTTCTGGTCATTCCGGGGCGCGCGTAGCGCGAGCCCGGAAGCCATTTCACCGCGCGTAGTGCCGCCTGATGGATCCCGGGTTCGCGCTACGCGCGCCCCGGGATGACAGCGGCGGAGTGACTCAGATCAACCCGCCCGCGTCGGCGACGCGGCGCTGGTGGTAGTCGGTGTCGCCGAACGAGTTCTCGATCATGGTGAGGCGCTTGAAGTAGTGGCCGATCCTCGCCTCCATGGTCATGCCGATGCCGCCGTGGAGCTGGATCGACTGCTGGCCGACGAATTTGGCCGACTTGCCGATCTGCACCTTGGCCGCGGCGATCGCGTTCGTGCGCTCCTTGGCGTCCTCGAAATCGCCGGCCATGGTCGCGAACATCGACATCGAGCGCGCCTGCTCGGCGGCAACGAACATGTCGGAGGCACGGTGCTGCAGCGACTGGAACGAGCCGATCGCGACGCCGAACTGCTTGCGCGTCTTGATGTACTCGACCGTGGTCTTGAGCGACTCATCCATCAGGCCGACCGCCTCGGCGCAGAGCGCGATGCGCGCCTCATCGACCACGCGCTCGATCAAGGCGAGCGAGTCCTCGGGATTGCCGAGCACGGCATCAGGGCCGACCTCGACGCCGGTGAAGGTGATGTCGGCGGCGTGCAGGCCGTCCTGGGTCGGATAGCCCTTCCTGGAGACACCCTTGGCATTCGCCGGGACCAGGAACACGCCGATGCCGGCTTTGTCCCGGCGGTCGCCCTTGGTGCGGGCAGTGACGATGAGCGTGTCGGCATTCTCGCCGTTGAGCACGACGAACTTCTCGCCATCAATGACGTAAGCATCGCCCTTCTTCTTCGCGGTCGTGGTGACGTCGAACAGATCGTAGCGCGAGTTCTTCTCGAGCTGGGCGAAGGCGAGCGTCTTGCTGCCGTCGATGATCGAAGGGACATGCGCGGCCTTCTGCGCCTCGGTGCCGGCATGACGCAGGAAGCCGCCGCCGATCACGACCGTGGCGAGATAAGGCTCGAGCACCAGCGCCTTGCCGAGCGCTTCCATGACGATCATGGTCTCGACGCCGCCGCCGCCGAAGCCGCCATCGGCCTCTGCGAAGGGCAGGCCGAGCAGGCCCTGCTCGGCGAGCTTGAGCCAGACCGCTTTGCTCCAGCCGCCCTTCTCCGCCATGTATTTCTTGCGCTGGTCGAAATCGTAGGAGTTGGTCAGCAGGCCGTCGATGCTGTCCTTGAGAAGCCGCTGCTCCTCGTTCAGATCAAAATCCATTTCTTTGGTTCCTCGTACCCGGACTTATTTGGCTTCGTCATCCCGGGGCGCGCGGAGCGCGAGCCCGGGATCCATACTCCCGATCGTGGTTAGGGATTCCGGGCTCGCGCTCCGCGCGCCCCGGAATGACGGTGGAGACGTTGCCCTCCCCGCCTTCGCGGGGGACGACAGCGTCATTGTTGACTCACAGCCCCAGCACCGCCTTGGCGATGATGTTGCGCTGGATCTCGTTGGAGCCGCCGTAGATCGAGACCTTGCGGTTGTTGAAGTAGCTCGGCGCGATCTGGGCGGTCCAGTCCATGGTCTCGTTCGAGCCGTCGTCGCCGTGCACGTCGTAGGGCGCGGCGAACGGACCGATCACTTCCATCAGGAGCTCGGTGGTGGTCTGCTGGATCTCGGAGCCCTTGATCTTCAGCACCGACGAGGCCGGATTGGGCTTGCCCTTGCCGTGCTTGCCTTCGTCCGCGACGACGCGCAGCTGGGTCAGCTCGAGCGCCTTCAGCTCGATCTCGCAGGCCGCCAGCTTCTCGCGGAAGGCGGGATCCTGGAGGATCGGCTTGCCGCCGGCCTCGACCTTCGACGCCAGATCCTTGATGCGGCGGAGTCGCTCCTTGGAGACGCCGACGCGGGCGATGCCGGTGCGCTCGTTGCCGAGCAGGAACTTGGCGTAGTCCCAGCCCTTGTTCTCCTCGCCGACCAGGTTCTCGATGGGCACCTCGACGTCGTCGAAGAACACTTCGTTGACCTCATGGCCGCCGTCGATGGTCTGGATCGGGCGCACGGTGACGCCGTTCGACTTCATCGAGAACACGATGAAGGAGATGCCCATCTGCTTCTTGGCGTTGGTGTCGGTGCGGCAGAGGCAGAAGATCATGTCGGCGTGCTGGGCGAGCGTGGTCCAGGTCTTCTGGCCGTTGATGATCCACTTGTCGCCGCGGCGTTCGGCCTTCGTCTTCAGCGAAGCGAGGTCGGAGCCGGAGCCGGGCTCGGAGAAGCCCTGGCACCACCAATCGTCGACATTGGCGATGCGCGGAAGATATTTCTTCTTCTGCTCCTCGTTGCCGAAGGTGTAGATGACCGGGCCGACCATGCTGACGCCGAAGGCGAGCGGCTGCGGCGCCGGATGGGCCTGCAGCTCCTCGTTGAAGATGTAATGCTGCACGGCGGTCCAGCCGGTGCCGCCATATTCCTTCGGCCAGTGGCTGACGCCCCAGCCCTTCTTGTTGAGGATGCGCCACCACGTCACCATCTCGTCCTTGGAGAGATGACGGCCCTCGACCATCTTGCGCCGCGTCTCCGACGGCACGTTGTCGCGGAAGAACTGCCGCACTTCCTCGCGAAACGCCTGCTCTTCCCTAGTAAATGCGAGATCCATCGGATCCTCCTGTGAGCGATTTGTTCTGACCGAATTTCGCCGTCATTCCGGGATGCGCCGCTTGGCGCAGGCCCGGAATCCATATCCCCGATCTGTGGTTATGGATTCCGGGCTCGCCGCTTCGCGGCGCCCCGGAATGACAGAAACACTTACTGCAGCACCTCGAACAAGCCCGCCGCGCCCATTCCGCCGCCGACGCACATGGTGACGACGGCGTACTTCGCCTTGCGGCGGCGGCCTTCGATCAGGGCGTGGCCGGTGAGGCGCGCGCCGGACATGCCGTAGGGGTGACCGACCGAGATCGCGCCGCCATTGACGTTGATCTTCTCGGGGTCGATGCCGAGCTTGTCGCGGCAATACAGCACCTGCACCGCAAAGGCTTCGTTCAATTCCCAGAGGCCGATGTCGTCGACGGTGAGGCCGTGGCGCTTGAGCAGGCGCGGCACGGCGAAGACCGGGCCGATGCCCATCTCGTCCGGCTCGCAGCCGGCGGACACGAAGCCGCGGAAGATGCCGAGCGGCTGGAGGCCGCGCTTGGCGGCTTCCTTGTCGCTCATGATCACGGTGGCGCTGGCGCCGTCGGAGAGCTGGCTGGCATTGCCGGCGGTGATGGTGAACCCCTCGCCGCGCACCGGCTTGAGGCCGGCAAGGCCTTCGATCGTGGTCTCGGGGCGCGGGCCCTCGTCCTGCGACAGCGTGATGTCCTTCATCGAGACGGCGCCGGTCGCCTTGTCGGTGACCGCCATCTGCGTCGTGATCGGCGCGATCTCGTCCTTGAACCTGCCGCCCTGCTGCGCGGCCGCGGTGCGGCGCTGGCTTTCCAGCGAGTACTCGTCCTGCTTCTCCCGCGAGATGCCGTAGCGCTTGGCGACGACTTCGGCGGTGTCGATCATGGGCATGTAGACCTCGCCCTTGATCTTGAGCAGCGCCGGGTCGGTGGCATGGAAGCCGTTCATCTTGTCGTTCTGCACGAGGCTGATTGACTCTCCGCCGCCGCCGACCGCGATCTCGACGCCGTCGAAGATCACCGAGCGCGCAGCGAGCGCGATGGCCTGGAGGCCCGAGGCGCATTGCCGGTCGATGGTGGTGCCGGCGACGGTGACCGGCAGGCCGGCGCGGAGCAGCGCTTTGCGCGCGATGTTGCCGCCGGTCGCGCCCTGTTGGAGGGCGGCGCCCATCACGACATCCTCGATCTCCTTCGGATCGACCTTGGCGCGCGCGACGGCTTCGCCGATGGCGTGGCCGAGCAAGGTTGCGCCCTCGGTGGCGTTGAGCGCGCCGCGATAGGCCTTGCCGATCGGGGTACGGGCGGTGGAAACGATGACGGCGTCGGTCAAGAACGACCTCCTGATGATGGTTGGGCGGATTGTGACGGTTTCTGCTGCCGGCGCAATTCGTGGCGCGACAATTTTCCGACGGGGGTGCGCGGCAGATCGTCGACGAATTCGACCTCGGCCGGCAGTTCGTGCTTGCCGACCTTGCCGGCGAGTTGCGCGCGCAATTCGTCGAGCGAGAACGGCTTTGCCTCCGGCCTCAGCTTGATGAAGGCCTTTGCGGCTTCGCCCCGATAGGGGTCGGGAATGCCGAGCACGATCACCTCGTGCACGCCGGGAATGGTGTAGATCGCCTGCTCGATCATCTGCGGATAGACGTTGAAGCCGCCGGAGATGATCATGTCCTTCTTGCGGTCGACCAGGAAGAAATAGCCGTCGGCGTCCATGTAGCCGATGTCGCCGGTGAGGAAGCGGCCGTCGACGAAGGCGTCCGCCGAGCCCTCCGGCCTGTTCCAGTAGCCCTTGGTGACGTTCGGCCCCTTGATGCGGATCTCGCCGACCTCGCCCGGCGGCAGCACGCGCCTGGGATCGTCGAGCGCGACGATGTCGAGCTCGATGCCGGGCAGCGTCAGTCCGATCGAGCCCGGCTTGTCCGGGCCGGTGGGTGGATGGCCGGTTCCGGGCGAACAGGTCTCGGTCATGCCCCATCCGCTCTTCAGCTTCTTGCCGACCTTGCGCTCGAAGAAGCTCGCGATCTCGACCGGCAGCGGCGCGCCGCCGGAGCCGATGGTGGCGAGCGAGGAGAAGTCGCGCTTGTCGAGATCGGGCAGCGCGGCGATCGCGATCCACATCGTCGGCACGCCCGGGAAATATGTCGCGCGCTTGACCTCGATGTCGCGCATCACGGCTTCGACGTCGAAGCGCTGATGCAGCGAGATCAGATTGCCGCGGCTGAGCGAGGACAGCAGCACGACGGTCAGCGCCTATGTGGGCGGCCCGCTGATCAAGGACAAGCT
>NZ_JAEMSD010000855.1 GCF_016462955.1 Bradyrhizobium sp.
GCGCTGCGCGGCCTCAATGACACCAGGATGACGCTGGTGTTCGCAGTGATCGGCTATTGGTGCGTCGCCTTTCCCGTCGCCTGGCTGCTGGCATTCCACACCGGACTGGGCGCTACCGGCGTCTGGGTCGGATTCTCGGTCGGCACCTTCGTCTATGCCGGCCTCCTGATCTTGCGCTTCCGCACGCTGACGCGCAGACTGGCCAGATGACGTCAGCAGTCCGCGAAATCACCCCCGAGGTTCAAGTCGACGCGCTGCTGGGCGGCGCGCAGTTCATCGATGCTTTTCGCGTGGACCTCGGAGCCACCGTGATGAGTGCTCGCGAAGCCTGTACGAGAATGGTGCTGGACGGGCCGCGATGGATCGACACGCTGCTGCGCCTGCGCAATGTTCTGGTGAAGCCGTTTGGGCTGAAGACTTCGGGCGAAGGCGCTCCGGCGCCGCACGGCTTGATCGGCCTGTTCCCGGTGATCGGCGAAACGCCCGAGCGGCTGGTGGCAGGCTTCGACGACTATCATCTCGATTTCCGCATCGTGGTCGACGTGGACGGGGATGCCGCAAACCGGCGCGTCACCTCGACCACGCTGGTGCGGACGCATAATCTCCTCGGCCGAAGCTACCTCATTCTCATCATGCCCTTTCACAAGTTCGTCGTTCGCAGCATGATGCGCCGCATCACGGAGCCGCGCCGGTGACGCTCACAGTCGATCTCTTTTACTCTTTCCGCAGCCCCTACAGCTACCTCGCGCTGCCCAAGACGCTCGGGCTGGTCAAGGACTACGACCTGGACGTCAATTTGCGGCCGGTCTATCCGCTGGCGGTGCGCGTGCCGGGCTTCTTCAAGAAGGCCAACCCGCAATTCGCGCGCTATGTCGTGCGCGATTCCACCCGGGTGGCAGAATATCAGAACATTCCGTTTCGCTTTCCGCGGCCCGATCCGATCGTGCAGGACATGACGACGCTCGAGGTCGCAGCCGAGCAGCCCTACATCCATCGCCTGACGCGGCTGGGTGCGATGGCGCAGCTCGAGGGACGCTCGCTCGCGTTCACGTTGGCGATCGCGCGTGTGCTCTGGGACGGCTCGGTGGCTGGCTGGAACGAAGGCGACCATCTCGCGCGCGCCGCCGAGACGGCGGGCTTCGACCTCGCCGCGATGGATGCGGCGATCAGCGCCGACGCCGATCGCTACGAGCGGGTGATCGCCGAGAACGAGAAGGACCACGCCGCATCAGGCCATTGGGGCGTGCCGACTTTCGTATTCGAGAACGAGCCGTTCTTCGGTCAGGATCGCATCGATCTGCTTCTCTGGCGGATGCAGGGCAAAGGGCTGACGAAGCGATAGAGTGTCCATTCACAAATCTGCAGAGCTCGTCATAGAAGAACGAGCTCGACTCCATCCTCCGCTTCGGCGCCGCCGGGGCAATGGCGCTGGATGATCTCTATAAGCCAATCGAATACCGTCGGTCCTTCGTGCCTCAGCGCATCGGCCAGATAATTCTCAACAGAAGCAATGTTCGAAGCGTGACATCGCTTTAGTCTCTGCTGGAGCTGGCGAACAGTCTCGTCATATCCGAGATTTCGCTTCGAGATTTCGTGATTTCGCCAGCAGAGAACGAACCCTTCTTCCGGCGTGCCAAATCCGCCCCTTAGAATATCGTTGAACGCGTCAAGATTTCGGCCCCACTCGGCTCCTGGGATGATGCGAAGGCCG
>NZ_JAEMSD010000407.1:0-1431 GCF_016462955.1 Bradyrhizobium sp.
GGCTACTAGCCCGACCACCCTCCGATCCCTCCCGAACCCGGCCCAGCGCCGGGCATTTTTCGTTTCAGGAGCCCGCCATGACCGATTTTCTCACCCGCTATTCATGCCTGCTCGACGTCGGCACCACCGCCAACGCTGCGCGCGCCTTCGACATCTACACGGCGCTGATCACCGAGAACGCCCGCGAAGACCCGCCGGCCGAGCCATTCCTGCTCTCGCTGACGCCGGAGCACGGACCGCCCCGCCTTTGGCTGCGCGATGCCGGCAGCGCCGACCAGCGGCTCGCGGTCACCTTCGTGACACGCTGCGCCGAGGCTTTCGGCCTGACCGGTCGCTGGGGATTCCAATGGGCGAACATCGCCTCGGAGCCCGTCGTCGACGGCTTCTCCGGCGGCGCCCATGTCCTCGACCTTTCCACCGGCCAGACGCTCGAATGGACCAGCACCGGGCGCTGGCTCGCCGACCGGCTTGCCGAGGGAGGCGCGCGATGAGCATCCCCGACCATGCCCGCGCCAACTTCCAGACCTTGCTGCGCGCCGCTTCGAGCGGCGACCTGGCGCTGATGGAATGCACGGAGGTCGCGACCGGCGAGACCCGCTACGTCATCTGCGCCGTCGGGCGCGATGCCGACGACTTCGTGTTCACGCCGTTCGGCCATCTGGTCGACGGCAATCCGTTCGAGCTTTATCGTCCGCCCGAGGCCTCGACCTGAGGGCGGACGCGCTCGAACAGGTCCGCGACGATCGCGCAGGCCTTGGCCGGGAACGCCTCGTCACCGGTCGGCACGACGAAGCTGTCGAACGCGTGCTTCGGATAGTAGGCGTTCAGCACGCAGACGACACCGTCCAGCTCGCCCACCGCCTTCAGGCCTGCGGCCTTGGCGAAGGCCAGCGCCTTCTCCAGATCGTGGCGGACATCCCGGCGACAGCGATCGTCGCTCCAGCCCTGGGCGACGAGGAACGCCTTCAGCGCCAGTTCGGTGGCAATGGCGATCGCGTAGCAGATCTCGCGCGCGTCGCGACGATCGGCCGAGGCAGGGCTCGGCAGAAACCCTTCACCCTTGGCGAGGAACACAGAGGCGAGCTTGTGGTCGATCTCGTCACCGCTACCAGACCGCCACTTCCCACTGACCGTTGACCCTGGCGAAGCTGATCGGACGGTTCTGCGGAGCCGCGCCGGGCTTCGTCGGGTCCATGACGAGCTGCGTCATGCAGGTCACACCAGGCCCGACGCCGCCCGGCGAGCAGTCGCCGAGCTTCAGCGTCGCACGTTCGAGCGACGTGCCCGTGAACCGACGATAGCGCCGCACGGCAGCCGTCGCTTCTTCCTCGCTCGGCTGCGCCACACCGGCGGCCGCGGCTGCCGACGCCGCAACGGGCGCAGCGGCGACAGGTGAGATCACCGGCCGCAGAATGAAGCCCGCGCCGAATC
>NZ_JAEMSD010000407.1:1441-3140 GCF_016462955.1 Bradyrhizobium sp.
GCGCAGCGAGCCCGAAAGAGGAGACGCCGCGGCTTCTTTTCCCAACCCAGATTAGCGTCCCATCGCGGCCGCCGGAAGCCGGAGCGATGGGACGGGCGCCAGCCGCGCCAGAGTGAGAGGTCGGCCGGGACGGGTTTGAGCCCGTCCGGTCGAGAGAGAGCGCCGGACCGGCTCGTCCGTCTTCCGCTCTTTCGAGGTATCCTCCATGCTCCACGCTCCCGTCTCTGGAGCCGCTCCGGCGGCTTCGCTTCCGCTCGCGCCCGACGCACCTCCCGCCGCCGCCATTCTGGCCGCCGCCGAACATCTCCTTCCTCATCTCGAACAGGGTCGCACGATCGACGCCGCGATCCTGCGCTCGTCCATGGAACAGGCCTTCGGCGCCTCCGACGCCAGCGGCGCCTGGGACTGGAAGACGGCCTACGACGCCTGCGAGGCGGCGACCGTCCTGTTCCTGCGCAAATACGGGAAGCCGCTTTTCCGCAAAGCCGCGTCTCCGACTGCACGGGTCGCAGCGCTTACCAAGATCGCCGGCCTGCTCCCGACGCACACGCGCCGGTCCGAGGAAGCCCAGGCCCTTCAGCAATTCTCGACGCCAATCCCGCTCGGTCTGGCGGCTTTGACCGCCGCATCGCTCACACCCGCCGACCGGGTGCTGGAGCCCTCGGCCGGCACGGGCCTGCTCGCGGTCCTCGCGGAGATCGCCGGTTCCGATCTCGTCCTCAACGAGCTGGCCGAGACCCGCGCCGATCTTCTCGCCTCGCTCTTTCCGGCCATTTCCGCCACGCGCTTCGATGCCGCCCAGATCGACGATCATCTCAATCGGGCCGCCATCCCCAGCGTCGTCATCATGAACCCGCCATTCTCGGTCATGGCGAACGTCTCCGGTCGCGTGGCAGACGCCGCGTATCGCCACATCGCCTCGGCGCTGGCGCGGCTCGCGCCGGGCGGCCGTCTGGTCGCGATCACCGGCGCGAATTTCTCGCCCGAGCTGCCGGCCTGGCGGGACAGCTTCGTCCGGCTGCAGGAGCGCGGCCGTGTGGTGTTCACCGCAGCGATCGCGGGCTCGGTCTATGCCAAGCACGGCACAACCATCGAGACGCGCCTGACCGTCATCGACAAGGCGCCGGTCGAGGATGCGGCACGCTTCCCTGAATCCCCGGGTATCGCGCCAGACGTCGCGACGCTGCTTGCCTGGATCGAGCGGGACGTCCCGCCACGGATGGCCGTCTCGCTGCCGACTGTCGCGACCGGACCTGCGCCGCGGACGGTGCGCGGTTATCTCGCCCGGGCCGCGCCGGTGCGCCGCATTGCTGAAATCGAGGGCGTGCCGCTCGACTATGAGACCATCGACTGGACCCCGCCCGAGGGCGGCCGCCTCTCGGACTCGATCTACGAGCCCTATGTGCTCCAGTCGATCCGCATCCCGGACGCGCGGCCGCATCCGACCAAGCTGGTGCAATCGGCCGCCATGGCGTCGGTCGCGCCGCCGAAGCCGAGCTATCGCCCGACGCTTCCGGCGGCGATCACCAGCGACGGCGTGCTGTCCGACGCCCAGCTCGAGACCGTGATCTATGCCGGCGAGGCCCATCGCGAATATCTCGCTGGCGCCTGGACGGTGGACGAGACCGCCGATCTCGTAAGCGCCGCGTCAGACGAGGCGCCGAACGCCGTCCGCTTCCGGCGGGGCTTCATGCTCGGC
>NZ_JAEMSD010000407.1:3150-6308 GCF_016462955.1 Bradyrhizobium sp.
CAACGAGACTGGTCGGCCCTCGGCATGGAACGCCTGCTGGTCACGCCGCTGTCGCGCTTCCCCCAAGGGACCTCCATCCGCCTGAACGAAGGCGTCCTATTTCTAACCTACGCTACGCTACGGTCCGACGACCGTGGGGAGAAGCTTTCGCGGGTCAAGCAGATCGTCGAATGGTTGGGCTCCGATTTCGACGGAGTGATCATTTTCGACGAGTCCCACGCGATGCAGAACGCCGGCGGCGGCAAGGGAGAACGGGGCGACGTGGCCCCATCGCAGCAGGGCCGTGCGGGTCTTCGGCTCCAGCACGCGCTCGCAAACGCCCGCGTGGTCTATGTCTCGGCAACTGGCGCGACGACCGTCCACAATCTCGCCTATGCCCAACGCCTCGGCCTCTGGGGCGGCGATGATTTTCCCTTCGCCAATCGCGCAGAGTTTGTCGAGGCCGTGGAGAATGGCGGTGTCGCGGCCATGGAGGTGCTCGCCCGCGATCTTCGCGCACTCGGCCTCTACACGGCCCGGTCGCTCTCCTATGATGGCGTCGAATATGAGCTGGTCGAGCACCAGCTCACGCCCGAGCAGACCCGCATCTACGATGCCTATGCCGGCGCCTTCGCCATCATCCACAATCATCTCGACGCTGCGATGCAGGCTGCCAACATCACCGGCGACAGCGGCACGCTGAACCGGCAGGCGAAGTCCGCGGCGCGTTCGGCCTTCGAGAGCGCGAAGCAGCGCTTCTTCGGTCATCTCTTGACCAGCATGAAGACGCCGACGCTGATCCGCTCGATCGAGCAGGACCTGGCCGACGGGCATACCGCCGTCATCCAGATCGTCTCGACCGGCGAAGCGCTGATGGAACGGCGTCTGGCCGAGATCCCGACCGAGGAGTGGCACGACGTGCGCGTCGACATCACGCCGCGCGAATATGTCCTCGACTATCTCGCCCATTCCTTCCCGGTGCAGCTCTACGAGCCGTTCTCCGACAGCGAGGGCAATCTGTCGTCGCGGCCGGTCTACCGGGACGGCCAGCCCGTAGAGAGCCGGGAAGCCGTCGCTCGCCGCGACGAGCTAATCGAGCGGCTCGCCTTGCTTGAGCCCGTGCCCGGCGCCCTCGACCAGATCGTCCAGCGCTTCGGCACCGACGTCGTCGCCGAAGTCACTGGCCGGTCGCGGCGCGTGGTGCGCAAGGGCGAGCGCCTTGCCGTCGAGAACCGCGCGGGGTCGGCCAATCTCGCCGAGGCAGCCGCCTTCATGGACGACCAGAAGCGCATCCTCGTCTTCTCGGATGCCGGCGGCACGGGCCGCAGTTATCACGCCGATCTCGCTGTCCGGAACCAGCGCCTGCGCATCCACTATCTCCTGGAGCCGGGCTGGAAAGCCGACGCCGCGATCCAGGGGCTCGGCCGCACCAACCGCACAAACCAGGCGCAGCCGCCGCTCTTCCGACCGATCGCCAGCGACGTGAAGGCCGAGAAGCGCTTCCTCTCGACGATCGCGCGCCGGCTCGACACGCTCGGCGCCATCACGCGCGGCCAGCGCCAGTCCGGCGGCCAAGGCCTGTTCCGGCCGGAGGACAATCTCGAAAGTCCCTATGCCCGCGATGCGCTCCGCCAGCTCTACCTGCTGCTCGTTCGCGGCAAGGTCGAGGGCTGCTCGCTCGACCGTTTCGAGTCCGCCACCGGGCTGAAACTCATGGATGATAACGGCATCAAGGACGAGCTGCCGCCGATCACGACTTTCCTCAACCGGCTGCTGGCGCTCGCCATCGACCTGCAGGGCGTGCTGTTCACGGCGTTCGAGCAGCTCCTGACCGCCAAGGTCGAGGGCGCGATCCGCAGCGGCGTCTATGACATCGGGCTCGAGACCCTGCAGGCCGAGAGCTTCGTCGTCACCGACGCCCGAGTGATCCACACCCATCCTGGCACCGGCACGGAAACCCGGCTGCTCACCATCACCCGCCGCGAGCGCAACCGGCCGACGACGCTCGCCGATGCTCTCGACCACCTCTCCGATCCGCGGGCGCGGCTCTTGGTCAACGGCCGCTCCGGACGCGCCGCTCTCCAGATTTCCGCATCATCGATGATGCTTGACGATGGCGAGATCGAGCGCCGCGTCTGCCTGATCCGGCCGATGGAGCAGCACTACGCGCCGCTGCGCATGATGGAGGAGAGTCATTGGGAGGAAGCCGATCGCGCCGCCTTCGCCGCGGCGTGGTGGGCGGAACTGAACGATGTGCCGGAGTTCTCCGACAGCACGATCCACATCGTTGCCGGACTGCTGTTGCCGATCTGGAAGCGGCTGCCGAACGAGTCGACCCGCGTCTACCGTCTCCAGACCGATGCAGGCGAGCGCATCATCGGCCGGCGCGTCTCGCCCGCCTGGGCGGCAAACGCCGTGACGACGGGCGCCACGTCGCTGACCCCGGAGCAGGTCTTCGCCGCGCTGATGGATGGCACCACGATCATCGATCTCGCCGACGGCCTTCAGCTTCGGCGCGCGCGCGTCATGGGCGCCCAGCGATTGGAGCTGACCGGCTTCACCGAGGCCATGCGGGATCGTCTGCGGGCCTATGGCTTGTTCAGCGAGATCATCTCGTGGAAGCTCCGCTTCTTCGTGCCGGTCGACGCCGCCGGGCCGGAAGTTCTCGCCAAACTGCTCGACACCTTCCCCGTAGCGCGCATCTCCGAGCGGGAGGCAGCGTGATGGCACGTCAGGACGCTTCCGATCTTGCGCATCGTCTCGGCCGGCAAGCCGAGGCGGTGTGCCGACACTACCTCTCCAGCGGCCGCCGCGAGGGTGGGTACTGGCTGGTGGGCGACGTGCGCAACACGCCCGGCCGCTCGATGTATGTCCGGCTCAAGGACACACCGAAGGGTCTCGCCGGCAAATGGACCGACGCGGCGACCGGCGAGCATGGCGATCTCCTCGACGTCATCCGCGAAAGCTGCGGCCTGCTCGATTTCAAGGACGTCACGGACGAGGCGCGGACCTTCCTCAGCATGCCACCGCCGGAGCCGGAATCTCGCCAGCAACCGCGGCAAAGCCCGGTGCCGCATGGGTCGCCCGAGGCCGCCCTTCGGCTGATCCGCATGTCGCAGCCGATCTACGGCACGCTCGTACAGGCGTATTTACGCGAACGCGGCATTACGGATTTACGC
>NZ_JAEMSD010000856.1 GCF_016462955.1 Bradyrhizobium sp.
CGGGGCGATTTCGTGTTGAAGTTCGAGGGCAGCAACCCGAGGAACTTCGTATCCTGGCGGCCATAGCGCCTCTGCACGCCGATCACGGTCTGCATTAGACCTTTGACTCCCTTGATCGAATAGTCCTCCAGATAGATGGGGGCCAGCACGTGCGACGCCGCAACCAAACAGCCGACACTGCGCAGCCCAAGCGATGGCGGCGTATCGATGACGCAGGCATCGAACTGATCCGACGCGATGGCGAGGTTTTCTTGCAGAGTCGTTATGGCGGCCGCATTGCTGCGATCGAGATCAGTCAGAGAGCTATCGGCCGGCGCGAGCGTCAGGCCTTCTTCTTCCCGAGGCACAATCCGTATCCCCGGTTTGAACAAATCCGCGGCCAACGTTGAACCGGCATACTGCCTTAACGTATCGGACGCATTGCTCTGCGCATCAACGTCGATGACTAGTACACGGAGGTGCGCTTCCGCCATGAACCAAGCCAAATGCACAGCAAGCGTCGTCTTGCCGACCCCGCCCTTTTGATTGTTTATGACAATGGTCTTCATCTTGAGGCCCGAAATGGGTCTAACGGCGCGGGAGTCATGTCCTTGTCCTCATGTCGTGGGGGATGTTGGTTTGAACCAACAGACGATTGCGAATCCGACCACCGGAACGATCCCGAAATTCGTCCCGAGAATCCCCTGCCAGAAGAGTCAGGTCAGCCCATAGCCATCGAGGGAACAGATTCCGGGAAGCGAGACTGGAAATCGTGCTGGTTGCTGGACGACTGCTGTCGACACGGTCGCGAGAGGATCGTCACGCGAATGCGCGGAGACCGCTTGCGGGCTCCGGGAGCGTCGCCGCGGCGGCGCGAGTAGAGCCGTCCCGAAGGGGCTCGCCCAACCGCCCACTGCTGCAAGAGTGGATCCCGTGGATGCGAATTCTTCTGTGCGACGGCTATCTACATCGAGGAGAATACATTCCACCGAGCAAGTCGTGTCGCCGGCGCAAGCTCGTCTATGGCCGGCTGTTGCGATAAAGACGGCCGCAATTACAAGCCAAGCATTGCGACGGGCGTCCCGGCAGCGAGTCACTGTTGAGGAAAGGTTTAGCCGGCAAGGTTCGCGGCAACCTCCGGCGCAATTGACCCATCGATAAAATGATGGATCTGCCCGGTCGATTCATAAAACTCATTGGACGGCGCCTGCTAAGGAGCAAGAATCCGCCCATGCCGAAATCGCAACCAGAACCGCTTCATCAGCGCCGCATCGATGCCGGGCGCAATATGCGGCGGTTTTATGCATTGTCCACGCAGCCGACCCTGTTCGGAGAATGTCGCTGATCCGCAATTGGGGCCGGATCGGCACGAACGGCAAGACCATGATGCAGACCTTCGATGGCACTGCGAAGGCTGTCGAAGCATTCGGACGGCTGGAGCGCGCCAAGCGAAGGCGCGGTTATGCTGCAGTCGACGAAAAGCTGTCACGGTAGGCAATTTCTCGGGGATTACGGCTCTGGCCGTGATGCCGGCTCTATCTGTCCCACAGCCTTGATGTCAGACGAGCAAAATCGAAACTAGACGGAGCTCGTCCCATGACGACTGCCAACGAGATCGCGGAAACGATCGCAGCCGAGAACGACCTGACAAAGGCTCAGGCGAAAACGATCGTCGATAGCGTGTTCAAGGCGATCGCTGATGCGGCCGTAACCGGAGCCGAGACGAGCCT
>NZ_JAEMSD010000408.1 GCF_016462955.1 Bradyrhizobium sp.
CCCGCGCGCGGAAAGAGACCCCTCATCCGTCGCGCTACGCGCACCACCTTCTCCCACAAGGGGAGAAGGAAGAGCCTACGACGCCCGCACCTGCCAGAACCGCAGCGTCCGCTTGGCGTTCTCCGCCGTCATTCTCGCGTAATGCCCCTGCGCCCGCGCGAGATCCGCGGGCTTCATCGCACCGGTCGCAAAGCGGCTTTCGAGCACGGCGACCGTGGTCTCCCAGCTGAGCTGGGCCGCCTTGCACGGCACCAGGAGGCCGTCGTCGCGAAGACTCTGCATCAGCGGGCGGACCACCTCGGCCGTCGATCCCGACAATGCCGCGAGCGCCGCCACCGTTTCCTCGTAGCGCCGCTGTCTGGCGAAGCCGAGCAAGGTCGCTTCGTTAAGCTGGCCGCTCGCCTTGAGATTCGCGATCGCGCGCTTGGCACCTTCGAAATCGCGCACGCCGGACATGTCGCGCGCAACGCCGACGGTGACGGCGGCGATCGCGCTCTGGATTTCCTCGAACAGATGCGGCGGGGCGCGGGACAGCAGGCGGGTGCGCACGGCATCGGTCGCCGAACGCAGCAACTGCCGGCGCAGATCCGACGGCAGATCGACGCGAACGCCGACGCTGACTCCGAGCTCCGGATCGCTTTCGGCCTGGCCGACGATGACCGCAAATCCGTTGCCCGAGACGCGCGCGCCGGGATTGGCGGCGAGCCGCCGGCTGACGCTGGGATAGCGCCGCGCCAGCAGCGCGTCGGTGACGATCTCCTTCAGCCACCAGCGGCCGGCGACCGCGAGCAGATGTGGCTCGCCCTTGACTGAGGCGATCTTCACCAGCTCGTCATCGTCGAGGCGGGCGGATTCCTGCAGCACGGGACCGGCAATGCGGATCTCGTCATTGTTGGCGAGGCGGCGGATTACGGAGGGCGGCGCCTGCGCGATCGGTGCGAGCTGCGCGCTGATTTCGGCAAGCGCGACGCGGGCGCCGATGTCGGCTATGGCACGCAGCTCGATGGTGCCGATCAGGCGCGCGAGCACGTCGTCGAACAGCGCGATCTGCTCGTCGTCGAACTTGCCGGCAGAGGACAGGAACAGCGCGGTGACGCGCCGGGCCGTTTCCAGGCCCTTTTCCGCCGATCCGAGCCGAATCGCAGATTCGACCTCGTCGATGATCGATAGCCCGGCCGTGGTCATCGCGCGCTGCTCGTCCTGAGCGGATTGACGGAAGCTTGTTCTAAGCAACCGCCATCATTAGCGGCGAGCGCTGAAGGTTTGGTAAACCACGGGTCCATAGCGGAGCACCACTCCGCTCCTCATCCTGAGGGCCCGCGAAGCGGGCGTCTCGAAGGATGGCCACGTGCCAGATGCGGCAACGGGGCCTCTATGGTTCGAGACGGCGCCGATGCGCCTCCTCACCATGAGCGTCTATCACTCTCCATTCCAGCCGCAGGCCCTGAGCTTTTCCTGCATGTGCGGCGGGGCCGGCGCAACCGCGCGAATCGGCTCCTTGTTGCGGGAGATCGGCACCACGATCTCGCGGGAGTGCAGGTGCAGCTTCGGTTCGCCGAAGCGCGGGCCGTTGCCGTAAATGTTATCGCCGAAGATCGGCCAGCCGCTCGCGGCCGCGTGCACCCGCAATTGGTGGGTCCGGCCGGTCACCGGTTCCATGGCGAGCCAGGTCAGGCCCTCGCCCCGGCCCATCACTTTCCAGTTGGTGACCGCCTTCTGCCCGTCCGGGTCCGGCTTCTGCCACCAGCCGCGCTCGGCATTGAGCCGGCCAAGCGGCATGTCGATGGTGCCTTCGTCTTCGACCGGCCCGCCCTCGACCACGGTCCAATAGGTCTTGCCGATCTTGCCGTGCTTGAACAAGAGGCCGAGAGAGGCGGTCGCCTTGCGATGGCGGCCGAGCACGAGGCAGCCGGAGGTGTCCTTGTCGAGCCGGTGGGCCAGCACCGGCGGTCGCGGCAGGCCGAAGCAAAGCGCGCCAAAGGAATCCTCGAGGTTCGGCCCGCCCTTGGGGCCGCGATGCACCGGCAGGCCGGCCGGCTTGTCGATGATCAGCATCAGCCCGTCGCGATGGAGCACGCGGCTCAAGATCTCGTCAGCGGTCAATTGGGGAACATCGAGCAATGGCAAGACTTTCGTTTGGAAGCGGGAACGGCTAACACGCCTCCATGAACGATACCACTTCCGAGACCCCCAAGCTGAGCTGGTGGCGCCGCCTGTCCAACGGGCTGAAGCGCACCTCGTCCTCGCTCGGCACGGCGGTCGCCGATCTCGTCACCAAGCGCAAGCTCGACCGCGCCATGCTCGACGACATCGAGGACGTGCTGCTGCGGGCCGACCTCGGCACCTCGGTCGCGGTGCGGATCGCGGACGCCGTCGGTACCGGGCGCTACGACAAGGCGATCTCGGCGGACGAGGTCAAGGACGTCGTCGCGACCGAGGTCGAGAAGGTGCTGGCGCCGGTGGCGAAGCCTCTCGTGATCGACGCGGCCAGGAAGCCGTTCGTCATTCTCGTCGTCGGCGTCAACGGCTCGGGCAAGACCACGACGATCGGAAAGCTGTCGCAGAAATTCGCCTCGGAAGGCCGCAAGGTGATGCTCGCCGCCGGCACCTTTCGTGCGGCGGCGATCGAGCAGCTCAAGGTCTGGGGCGAGCGCACCAAGACGCCCGTCATCGCGGGCGCGCAAGGCTCGGATTCGGCGAGCCTTGCCTTCAACGCGCTCACCGCGGCCAGGGAGCAGGCCATCGACGTGCTCCTGATCGACACCGCCGGCCGCCTGCAGAACAAGGCCGAGCTGATGAACGAGCTCGAGAAGGTCGTGCGCGTCATCCGCAAGGTGGATGACACTGCGCCGCATGCCGTGCTGCTGGTGCTGGATGCTACTGTCGGCCAGAACGCGCTGTCGCAGGTCGAGGCCTTCCATCGCACCGCCGGGGTCACCGGCCTCGTGATGACCAAGCTCGACGGCACCGCGCGCGGCGGCATCCTGGTGGCGCTCGCGGAGAAGTTCAAGCTGCCGGTTCACTTCATCGGCGTCGGCGAAGGCGTCGACGATCTCGCGCCCTTCACTGCGCGCGACTTCGCCCGCGCCATCGCCGGAATCGAATAGCGTCATCCTTCGAGGCGCCGCTTGCGCGGCTCCTCAGGATGAGGTCGTACCACACATGAGATCCTCATCCTGAGGAGACCGCGAAGCGGTCGTCTCGAAGGATGAGAGAGACGGAAGAGAGAATGGACAAGACCCAGCCGCATCCGCTGTTCAAGCTCGCGACCGAACTCGGTCCGCTGCTCGTGTTCTTCTTCGTCAACGCGAAGTTCAACCTGTTCGCCGCGACCGGCGCCTTCATGGTGGCGATCGCAATTGCGTTGGTCGCGTCCTATGTGATGACGCGTCACATTCCCATCATGGCGATCGTGACGGGCGTGGTCGTCCTGGTGTTCGGCACGCTGACACTGGTGCTGCACGACGAGACCTTCATCAAGGTCAAGCCCACCATCATCTACGGCCTGTTCGCCGCGATCCTCGGCGGCGGCCTGCTGTTCGGCCGTTCCTTCATCGCCGTGATGTTCGACCAGGTGTTCAACCTGACGCCGCAAGGCTGGCGCATCCTCACGCTGCGCTGGGCCTTGTTCTTCGCCGGCATGGCGGTGCTGAACGAAATCGTCTGGCGCACCCAAACCACGGACTTCTGGGTGAACTTCAAGGTGTTCGGCGTGACCACGGTGACCATGATCTTCGCGATCGCCCAGCTACCGCTGACCAAGCGCTACCATCTCGAGCCGGTGTCGCTGGAGCGGAGCGAGACCGAGGCGGGGGACGTGAGCAAGGGGTAGTCGGTTTGAGTCATTCCGGGGCACGCGAAGCGTGAACTATGGTGCGCAATTGCGCACCATAGAATCTCGAGATTGCGGGTTCGGCTCTGCGAGCCGCCCCTGAATGACAGTGATTACTTCAGCGCCTTCGCCAGCTCCGGCATCAGCACGGTCTTGAGGTTCTGCGGCGTGATCGGCCCCACCAGCTTGTAGACGATGGTGCCCTCGCGCCCGACGACGAAGGTTTCGGGCACCCCATAGACGCCCCATTCGATCGAGGCGCGGCCGTTGGCATCGACGCCGACGTGGCTGAACGGGTTGCCGTAGCGGCCGAGGAAGCGGCGCGCATTGTCGGCGGCGTCCTTGTAGTTGACGCCGGCGAGTTGGAATCGCTTGTCCTTGGCGAGCTCGGTCAGAAGCGGCGCCTCGTCGTGGCACGGCACGCACCAGGACGCCCAGACATTGACCAGGGTGACCTTGCCCTTGAACGCGGCGGGATCGAGGCCCGGCACCGGCGCCCCGTTGTCCTGCAATCCCGAGAGCGGCGGCAGCACCGTCTGCGGCGCGGGCCGGCCGATCAGCGCGGAAGGAATCCGCGAGATGTCGCCGCTGCCGAGCCGGAACCAGAACAGCAGCGCCAGGGCAAGGAAGGCGATCAGCGGCAGCACCATCAGGAAGGTGCGTCGCTGCGGCGGCGCGGGGCTCGATTGGTCGCTCATCGCAGCTCCGTCGCGCCGCGGCCCGAACGGCGGGTGATGCCGCGCTGCTCGAGCTCGCGCAGGCGCTGCGTCTGGCTGCGGTAATCGAGCATGACCCAGCCGATCAGGATCGCGACCACGAGCGCCGCCGCGGCATAGGACATCACGATGAACGAGGCGTAGGGACCAAGCGACATCGTCATGCTGCCCCAACTTCGTTCGACGCGTTTTCTTGACGCGAACCGGCGGCCGCTTCGCTCGAATACGCCATGCGGCTGGCCTGCATCATCTGCAGCGAGCGGACACGCCGGCGCAGGATCTCGTTGCGCATCGCTGCCAGATGCAGCGTGACAAACAGCAGCGTGAAGGCGACCGCCATCACGAGCAGCGGAATCAGGAACGACTTGTCGAGCGCCGAGCCGCCCACGCGCATCACCGAGGCCGGCTGATGCAGCGTGTTCCACCAGTCGACCGAGAACTTGATGATCGGCAGGTTGATCGCGCCGACCAGCGTCAGCACCGCGGCGGCGCGCGCCGCGCGCGAGGGATCGTCGACCGCACGCCACAGCGCCATCAGGCCGAGATACATCAGGAACAGGATCAGCACCGAGGTCAGCCGTGCATCCCATTCCCAATAGGTGCCCCACATCGGCCGGCCCCAGAGCGAGCCCGTGAGCAGTGCGAGGAAGGTGAAGGCGGCGCCGATCGGAGCAGCGGCTTTCGCGGAGACGTCGGCGAGCGGATGGCGCCACACCAGCGTGCCCAGCGAGGCGATGCTCATCACGCCCCACACGAACATCGAAAGCCAGGCGTTGGGCACGTGGATGAACATGATCTTGACCGTCGCGCCCTGCTGATAGTCGTCGGGCGCCTGGGCGGCCTGGTAGAGACCGATCGTGAGCAGGATGACGGTCGCGGCCGCGAGCCACGGCAGGACCCGCGCCGTCAGCGCGAGGAACCGTGTGGGGTTGGCGAGGTCGATCAGCGACATGGTATCCTGATAATCGGGAGGGTGCCCGCAGGCAATCAGCACGAAAGCCCGATGCGAAAGTTGATCGGGGTCAAATCAGTCCAGTCCGTGGCGCAGGCTCGCCGCCGCTGCGAATGGGCCGATCACCAGGCTGACCAGCGACAGCGCGCACAGGATCGAAAACGGCGCGCCGAACGTCATGGGACCGACGATCACCGCCTGCGAGGCCGCAACGCCGAAAATCAGCACCGGAATCGATAGCGGCAGCACCAGCACGGCCATCAAGAGCCCGCCGCGATGCAGCGTCACCGCCAGCGCGGCCCCGATCATGCCGGTGAAGGTGAGGGCGGGTGTACCCGCCAAGAGCGTCAGGGCGACCGCGCCGGTCGCGACCATATCGAGGTTGAGCAGCAAGCCCAGCACGGGGGTTGCGACAATCAGCGGCAGGCCCGCCGCCAGCCAATGCGCCAGCGCCTTGGCGGCACAGGCGAGCTCCAGCGGCGTCCGGCTCATCGTGATCAGGTCGAGCGAACCGTCCTCATGGTCGGCCATGAACAGCCGGTCCAGGGTGAGCAGGCTCGCCAGCAGCGCGCCGAGCCACAGGATCGCAGGTCCCAGCCGTGACAGCAGTGCCAGGTCCGGCCCCACCGCGAACGGCATCAGCACGACGACGGTGAGGAAGAACAGCACCCCGATCAGCGCCCCGCCGCCGACGCGCAGCGCGATCCGGATGTCCCGGCGGATCAGGGCGGACAGGGCGGTCATGGGGCGGCTCCGGCAGTCTCACGAACCGGCACCTCGCGCCACAGGCAAACTGCGCTC
>NZ_JAEMSD010000409.1 GCF_016462955.1 Bradyrhizobium sp.
GCTTCAGGGCGGGAAGATCGACCTCGGCGGCCTGCTCGAAACGGTTCAGCTTGGCGACGATGTCGTCGCGGGTCGGTGCCGGCGTCTGCGCGCGTGCAGTGCCGGCGAACAGCACGAAACCCAGCGCGACCATTCCCGCGATGGTAAGCCCCTTCGCGCGCATCAGCGATACCCCGCATCGTCGATGGCCTTCAGGCAGTTGTTGCTGATGCCCTTGGGTGTTGAGACCAGGCAGGGGACCGACTTGCTGGTCTCCTTGGTCGAGCCGCCGCAGACCTTGACGATCTCGCGCTGGCAGGCGTTCGCCACCGTGATGCGCGCGGCGACACGCTTCTGGATGGCTTCGAACACACCGAAATAGTCGCTCGAGCATTGCGGCGAGAGCACGTCGCGGTTGCGCGACAGGCACTCCTTCAGCCGGTTCGAATCCGGGTTGACGCCGCGGCAATTGGCGACGATCTCCGCGCCGCAACTCGCCGCCAGCTTCCCGATCGAATCGCCAAAGCTCGCGGTTTGTGCCGCCGCAAGCGACGGCATCCCCAATGCGAGCACGATCAATGTGACGGAGCCCCGGACCATGGGTTTATCTGATACGGGGAAGTTCGCGGTGGTCAAGGGGCGTTCGGGGGGAGAACCGTCGAACGCCCGCGGAGTGCGGCGAACAGTCCTCACTCCGAGGCATCTAGGGGCGGCCATTCGATCAGGACAGCCGTGTGTTTCCCGAGATCGTCGGCAAATTCAGGATCGGCCTTGAGCTCGTCCAACGTCCGCGGCGGGGGAAGCTGGCGGCCGTCCGCGCCCAGCTCCTGCGCAAAGAATGCGAGCGCCTCGGGCGCATTCTCCAGCGCCTCGTCGAGATCGTCACCGCCGGAAATGCAACCGGGCAGGTCGGGAAACCACAGGCTGACAGCGTCTGGGTCGGAGTCCTCGATGATGGCGACGTACTGAGCCATATCGGGCCTCACGCCCGCTGCACGAAACTGTCCACGACCTTCTTCTCGCCGGCCTTGTCGAAGGCGATGGTGAGCTTGTTGCCGTCGATCTTGGTGACGCGGCCGTAGCCGAATTTCTGGTGGAAGACGCGGTCGGACAGCGAAAATTCCGAGGTGGTGCCGGTGGATTTGGCGACCAGCTCGCCCTCGATGGTCAGCGGCCCGCGGCGGCGGGAGGAGAAGCTGCCGAAGTCCGGTCCGGAGGACGACGAGGGGAACGTCGCGGCCTCTTCCTCAAAACCGCCGCTTCTGCCGCCGCCATTGCGGTTGCGATTGGCCTGGGCGCGCTGCCAGCCCGGCGTGGTGTAGCTGGAGCCGAACGCTTCCATGTCGTCGAAGCGCGAGGCGCCGTAACCGCCGCTGCCGCCCCAGGCCGAGCCGCCCTTGGACTCCGTGATCTCGACATTGGCCGCCGGCAACTCGTCGAGAAAGCGCGACGGGATCGTGGTCGACCAGGTGCCGTGGATGCGCCGGTTGGTCGCAAAATAGATCTTTGCGCGGCGGCGCGCGCGGGTGAGGCCGACATGGCCGAGCCGGCGCTCTTCCTCGAGGCCGGCACGGCCCTGTTCGTCCAGCGTGCGCTGGCTCGGGAACAGGCCTTCCTCCCAGCCGGGCAGGAACACGTTGTCGAACTCGAGGCCCTTGGCCGAATGCAGCGTCATGAGCGACACGGCGTCGTCCTCGGCGCCGCCCTCGCGGTCCATCACCAGGGAGATGTGCTCCAAAAACCCTTGCAGGTTCTCGAACTCCTCCATCGAGCGCACGAGTTCTTTCAGGTTCTCGAGCCGGCCCGCGGCATCCGCGGAGCGATCCTTCTGCCACATCTCGGTATAGCCGCTCTCGTCGAGCACGATCTGGGCGAGATCGGTGTGCGCGGTGACCTCGCGCTGGGCGCGCCAGCGGTCGAAATGCGCGATGAGATCGCGAAGCGAGCCGCGCGCCTTCGGCTTCAGCTCGTCGGTCTCGACCACGGCGCGCGCCGCCTCGAACAGGGGAATGCGGCGCTTGCGGGCGTGGTCGTGCAGCATCTGCACGGTGGCATCGCCGAGCCCGCGCTTCGGCGTATTGACGATGCGCTCGAAGGCGAGATCGTCGGCCGGCGAGTTGATGACGCGCAAATAGGCCAGCGCGTCGCGGATCTCGGCGCGCTCGTAGAAGCGCGGGCCGCCGATGACGCGATAGGGCAGGCCGAGCGTGACGAAGCGGTCTTCGAACTCGCGCATCTGGTAGGACGCGCGCACAAGGATGGCGATCTCGTTCAGCTTCTCGCCCTGGCGCTGCAGCTGCTCGATTTCCTCCCCGATGCCGCGGGCTTCCTCTTCCGAGTCCCAGGAGCCCGTCACCGTGACCTTCTCGCCGTCGTGGTCCTCGGTGCGCAGCGTCTTGCCGAGCCGGCCTTCGTTATGCGCGATCAGATGCGAGGCGGCGGCGAGGATGTGGCCGGTCGAGCGGTAGTTGCGCTCGAGGCGGATGACCTTGGCGCCCGGGAAATCGTGATCGAAGCGCAGGATGTTGTCGACCTCCGCACCGCGCCAGCCATAGATCGACTGGTCGTCGTCGCCGACGCAGCAGATATTTTTGGTGGGGGCCGCAGCAGCTGCCGCCAGCGCCGCTCGCTCCGTCATTCCGGGATGCGCCGCAGGCGCAGACCCGGAATCTGGAACTGGGGACTCATCTCGGGATTCCGGATTCGGCTCTTCGAGCCGCTCCGGAATGACGATGGGCGCGACGGCCTTCGACGGCGCCTGCGACAGCAGCCTCAGCCACAGATATTGCGCGACGTTGGTGTCCTGGTACTCGTCGACCAGGATGAACTTGAAACGCTGCTGGTACTGCCGCAAGATATCCGGGTGCTCGCGGAAGATGCGGATGTTCTCCAGCAGCAGATCGCCGAAATCGGCCGCGTTCAGGATCTTCAGCCGCTCCTGGTAGCTCGCATAGAGCTTGCCGCCCTTGCCGTTGGCGAACATCGCGGCCTCCCCGGAGGGGACTTGCGAGGGCATCAACCCGCGATTCTTCCAGCCGTCGATCAGGCCCGCCAGCATGCGCGCCGGCCAGCGTTTGTCGTCGATGTTCTCGGCCTGGAGCAATTGCTTGAGCAGTCGGACCTGGTCGTCGACGTCGAGCACGGTGAAGTTCGACTTGAGCTGTGCCAGCTCGGCATGGAAGCGCAGGATGCGGCCGCCGATGGAATGGAAGGTGCCGAGCCACGGCATGCCTTCCACCGCGTGACCCAGCATCTGGCCGAGTCGGTGCTTCATCTCGCGCGCGGCCTTGTTGGTGAAGGTCACCGACAGGATCTCGGCGGGGCGGGCGCGGCCCTGGCTGATGATGTGGGCGATGCGCGTTGTCAGCACGCGCGTCTTGCCGGTGCCGGCCCCGGCCAGCACCAGGACCGGGCCGTCCAGCGTCTCGACCGCCTCGCGCTGCTCCGGATTGAGCCCGGCGAGATATTTCGGGCCCACTGAGGCGCGCGCACGCGCGGCGATGCCGCCGGCGGCTGGCTGGTGGTCGGGTACGCTGGTGATCTTGCTCGGCTCGGTCATGCGAATCATGGGCCCCACGATGGCACCGCGGGGTGACGGAAGGGAGCCTTCTTAACAGGGATTGGTCCCCATATGGGGGCTCCGGGGAGGGTTTTCCACGTGCGCGGCAGGCCGATTTGTTCCCGTCGAAGTGTCGAATTTCGCGGTTCAATGGAGCGGAACAATCGTTCCCGCCTTGAGATTGTCTGGTCAAGTGGCGCGGCCAGCCGCGTCGACTGCAGACACCATCAAGACGAGGGTTCGACCATGCTAGGCTGGGTTGTGACGTTTCTGGTTATCGCACTGATCGCCGGTCTCCTGGGCTTCGGCGGCATTGCCGGCGCTTCGATCGAGATCGCCAAGATCATCTTCTTCATCGCGATCGTTCTGTTCCTGGTCTCGGCCGTGGTCGGCCTCGCCCGCGGGCGCAACAGGATATAGCGCTCAGCGCTTTGAGGGCATCGCCACGCTGCGGCCGATGCCCTCAGGCCGCGACACGGCGCCGTGGGCCTTGGTGATCCCGGCGATACGTTCGCGGATGTCGGGCGGAAACGGTGCGACGCGGCGTGCATTCATGTCCATGTGCAGCGACATGTTCTCGGACGTCGCCGACAGCCAGCCCTCGCTTGCGTGCCGCATCTCCTCGAAGGTGTGCAGCCGCTTGTCATCGGCCTCGAGCAGCCAGACGAAGACCTGCACGGGATCGCCGAGATGGATCTCGCGCAAATAGCGCACGTGGCATTCGGCGGTAAAGGTCGAGCCGCCGCGCTCCTTCATATAGCCTGGCCCGATGCCGATCTCGGCCCAGAGCTGGTCGATCGCCCGGTCGAACATCACGTTGTAATAGGCCATGTTGAGATGGCCGTTATAGTCGATCCATTGCGGCTCGATCTGCATGATCGAGGCGCGGAACGGCGCGGCGTCAGGCTTTGAGGCGGCAGTCTCCGGCATGTTTCCTTCCCAAGCTATGCGTCCGGTCGCTTGACTTGACCGGCTTTATGTCCTTTGCCACGGTTCTTCTGTCGGGAGGAATTCCGTGGGCACCACCATCACCAATAATCCGCCGCGGCCGGAGCCGAAAGCCCTCGCAAGCGCGCTGGAGCAGCTTGCCGCACGCTTCGGCAACCGCCTCATCACCTCGCAGGCCGTTCGCGAGCAGCATGGCCATACCACCACCTGGATTCCCAACCAGCCGCCCGACGGCGTGGTCATGGCGCAGGAGACTGCCGACATCCAGGACGTGGTGCGGATCTGCGCCAAACATCGCGTGCCCGTCATTGCCTTCGGCACCGGCACCTCGCTGGAGGGCCAAGTCAACGCGCCCGCCGGCGGCATCTCGATCGATCTGCGCGACATGAACAAGGTGCTGGCGGTGCACGCCGAGGACCTCGACTGCGTGATCCAGCCCGGCGTCACCCGCAAGGCGCTGAACGAGCATCTGCGTGATCAGGGCCTGTTCTTCCCGATCGATCCCGGCGCCGATGCCTCGCTCGGCGGCATGGCCTCGACCCGCGCCTCCGGCACCAATGCGGTGCGCTACGGCACCATGCGCGACAGCGTGCTGGCGCTGAAAGTGGTGCGCGGCGATGGCGAGATCATCACCACCGGTACGCGCGCGAAGAAATCCTCGGCGGGCTACGACCTGACGCATCTGTTCGTCGGCGCCGAAGGCACGCTCGGCATCATTTCCGAGCTGACCATCCGGCTGCGCGGCATTCCCGAGACGATCGCGGCGGGCGCGGTGTCGTTCGAGACCGTGCACGGGGCCTGCCAGGCCGTGATCCTGGCGATCCAGACCGGCATTCCCGTCGCGCGCATCGAGCTGCTCAACGCCGCGCAGGTCAAGGCCTGCAACGCCTATTCCAAGCTGACGCTGCCGGAGACGCCGCTGCTCTTGATGGAATTCCACGGCAGCGAGATCGAAGTTGCCGAGCAGTCCAAGGCCTTCGGCGAGATCGCGCGGGATTGCGGCGGCGGCGAGTTCTCCTGGACCACCAAGCCGGAGGACCGCACCAAGCTATGGCAGGCGCGGCACGATGCCTATTGGTCCGTCAAGGCGCTGCGGCCCGGCGACAGCATCGGCGTGGTCGCGACCGACGTCTGCGTGCCGATCTCCCGGCTCGCCGATTGCGTCGGCGAGACCGAGGAGGATCTCAAGCGTCTCAATTTGCTATCGCCGATCGTCGGCCATGTCGGCGACGGCAATTTCCACTGCTCGCTGGTCTGCGATACCAACGATGCCGACGAGATGGCGCGCGGCGAGGAGTTCATGCATCGCCTGGTCGAGCGCGCGCAGGCGATGGACGGAACCTGCACCGGCGAGCACGGCATCGGCCAGGGGAAGCAGAAATATCTCGAGGCGGAGCTCGGCCCCGAAGCGCTGGATGCGATGCGGGCGCTGAAGAAAGCGCTCGATCCGCTCAACATCTTCAACCCCGGCAAGATCGTGCCGCAAGCGTAGCGCACAGCGCCGACCGCACGGATCGCCATCGGGGACGATCTCAAGACGGCGCAGATGCTGTTTCGCGCGATCGTCCGGTGCTGTCGCAATAGATACGGCCCGCGCGATGGGCGCGGGCCGGTGCGAATTCATGCCGGATCGGCTCAATACCTGCGGTAGTCGCCACGTGCCGGGCCGCCATAGCCGCCGCCACCGCCGCCTCCGCCGTAGCCGCCGCGGCTCATCCCGATCCCGATCCCGATGCCGACACCCACGGCTGCGGGCGGGGGCGGCGGCGGGGCACGCTCGTAGACGACC
>NZ_JAEMSD010000410.1 GCF_016462955.1 Bradyrhizobium sp.
GAGCAGTGCGGCCAAGCTGTCCCGGTCGCCCTTCGCTATCGCATCGCCGACCGGCGGCAGCGCCGCGATCACCGCGGAGACGGCCAGTGCCGAGCGCCCTTCATAGTCGATCGCCGCGATCACGCTCTCATATTGCAGCTTGAGCTGCTGATCGAGCGCCATCCGCGCCAGCGCCCGCTGCTGGGTGATCGAGAAGCCGGAGAGGATCGCGCAGGCCACCCCCACCGTGAGTGCGATGGCGAGGATCAGGCGGACGGCAATCGACTTGATCTTGAACATGAAGAATTCCCGGGTATTTCCAAATTTTGCTTTTGTGGGAATGCTTTCAGAAATTGCTTAACAATGAGGGCGGACGGCCTCCGTGTTTTCACGGAGATGCTGCCATCGATTTTGCATGACTCAATGCAACCGGCGCATGGAGCCCTGTGGTTCGCGGTGGCAAAGGCAACGCGCGGTCGTTCCTGCAGGTGTCGAGTGCACGTCGCGGATTATAAGGCTTGATCCGACTCGTAAGTGGCACGTCGCAACCTAAGATTGGGATGGGAGCGCTGGCTAGCTCGTGAGAATGGGCAGGAAACGACTCCCATCGAATCCATCGTGTCAGGCCGCGGCGCGGCCGAGATCGAGCGCTGGCCGGCGCTTAGTCGGAAAGCTCAGCGCCACCGCGACCGCTGCAAGCCCGATCGCGAACGAACCGACGTGCAGCCATGTGTATTGCTGGAAGCTGTCGAACACCAGCCCGCCGGCCCAGGGCCCGAGCGCCATGCCGAGGCTGGCGAAGGCCGACACCGCGCCGAACACGGTGCCCATGATGCGCGCGCCGAAGAATTCGCGGACCAGCACCGCATACAGCGGCATCACCCCGCCATAGGCGAGGCCGAACACCACCGAGAGCGCGTAGAACTCGCCGAGTTGCGCCACTGCGAGATAGGTCGCGATGCACATCGCCTGCACGAGCAGCCCGCCGACCAGCACGGGCTTGGCACCGATTCGATCGGCAGCCGCGCCCAGCAGCAGGCGGCCGCCGAGGCCCGAGACGCCGGCCACGCTGTAGACCGTCACCGCCGTGAGCGGGGCGATGCCGCAGACCATCGCATAGGACACCATGTGGAAAATCGGGCCGGAATGCGCGGCGCAGCAGGCGAAATGCGCCGCGGCGAGCGCGACGAATTGCGGCGTGCGCAGCGCCTGCGCCGCCGTGAGGTCGCCTCCCGGCGCTGTGTCCGGCGTTGCGGGACCTGTCGCGATCGGCGCCGGACGCACCAGGAAGCAGGCGGGGATCAGAAGCGCCCAGGCGGCGATCCCGATCACCAGCATCGCGGTGCGCCAGTCATAGGCCGTGATCAGCCAGCTTGCGGTCGGCGCCACCGTCACCGGCGAGACGCCCATGCCGGCGGAGACCAATGCCACCGCAAGGCTGCGGTTCTTCTCGATCCATGCGCTCGCGAGAGCCATCATCGGCGCGTAGAAGCTGCCGGCGGCGATGCCGATCAGGACGCCGAAGCACAGCTGGAACTGCCACAGCTGCGTGGCCTGGCTCGCGGTGACGAGACCGAGCCCCAGCAGCAGGCTCCCCGCGAGCACCACGATGCGGGTGCCGAAGCGGTCCGACAGCGCGCCCCACAGGAATGCGGCAAATCCCATGCAGAGGAAATCCAGCGTAGCCGCCGCCGACACCCCGGCGCGCGACCAGCCCATCGCTTCCGAGATGGGCTGCAGGAACACCGCCAGCGACAACATCGTGCCGAACCCGACACAGGTCATCAGCGCGCCTGCGGCGACCACGACCCAGCCGTAGTCGAAGCTCGACGGTTTGCTCATGCGTTTCCTCGGCGCTCTTTGTCTTGTTGGTGGTGCGCGGGAGGATGGTGGCCCATCGGGCGGCGGAGGGCAAGCAGGCTGCGATGCGCCGGCACCCGGTCTACCTCAAATTGCAAGAACGACTCATACGTCGTAGTATGCCCGGCAGGAAACGGGGAGGGGGGTGATGGCAAGCTTGCGTCCACCGGGTCTGGGGCCGCTCGTCGGAGCGACCACCGATCATACCTGCCGCATCTGGATTCGCGCGGGTGATCCCGCGGACAGAGGCGTCGACCTCGATGCGGATCGACGCACCGTCGGCGTGATCGGGCTGCTCAGCGCGGACAGGAAGCAGGTCAAGGAAGCCTGGTACTTCCGGCTGCAGCGAGAATATGACCGCACCGGCACGTTCCTGCTCGGCGAACATGTTCAACTCGGCTACTACCCCGCCGATTATCGCGATCAGATCGCCAGGGACGTGATCAAGACGTTTCCGGATCCACTCCCGCCCCAGGCCATTCCGATTCAGCTCGCTCCTGACACCGCGTACACGGTGCGCTGTGCCACGCTGACGATCGATGATCCCATGCCCAACGCCGCGAGCCTGCCGGACTGGGAGCTGGTCAAGCGGCTTCCGGACATCGACAATATCAAGCACGAGCTGCTGAGCCTCGATCCGAACGAGTGCGAGGCCCGGTTTCGGACCTTCCCGGTCGTGAAGGACATCACGGAAGGCCGGATGTCCTTTCTGCTCGGCTCCTGCCGGTATCCCGGCCTGCTCTGGAAGATCAAGGAGGCGGATCACATTTTCGGACCGATGCACGCGCATTTCACCGACAGCTCGCTCGGCGAGCCGGCGCGCTACACCATCATGTGCGGCGACCAGATCTACGCCGACATGCTCCACCGCCTGTTCCCCATCGGCCGCGCCGATACTTTCGCGGAATTCCAGGAGCGGTACATGACGGCCTATGCCGGCCCGAATCTCCGCAAGCTGTTGCGCAGCGCGACGACCTTCATGATCCTCGACGATCACGAGATCGAGGACAATTGGACCCAGGACCGGATCGCCGAAGATGGCAAGCACCAGCTCTTCAACATCGCGATCGGCGCCTATCAGAGCTATCAATGGAGCCACAGCCCGCGCACGTTCGGGCAATTGTTCTATTACACCTTCGAATGCGGCGGCTATCCGACCTTCGTGCTCGATACCCGAACGCAGCGGTTCAAGGACGAAGTCTCGGGCCTGCGTGACAACCACCTGCTGGGCCGCCCGAACATCGATCCCGATCACCCCGGACAATTGAAGCGGCTGCTCGACTGGCTTTCGCAGCAACAACAGCGGCGCGGCGACGTTCCCAAGTTCATCGTCACCGCCAGCGTGTTCGTTCCGAACGACATGAGCGAACGCATCGCACCCGTTCAGGGGCTGTTCGGCACATCAGGCGGCAACAGGAAGAAGACGCCCTCCAACATGCTTTTCGGCGAGTACTGGAATGCCAAGCGCCGGGACGACAGCGACAGTTGGCCGGCGTTCCCCGCGACGCGGCTGGCTCTGTTGCAGCACATCGTCCAGAACAGGATCCAGAACGTGGTGTTTCTCGCCGGCGACATTCACTGCGCCAATACGGCGACGATCGATTTCGACGGCAAGGACGGCAAAGGACTCAAGGCCTTCTCGGTCACCTCGTCGGCGTTCTACTGGCCGTTTCCGTTCGCCGATGGCGACCCCAACAGCTACGTGCACGACTCGCGCGACCCCGACCAGAGCGATCCATTCCCGGTCGATGGAACGGATGCCGTCATGCATTACGAATCGTTCGGCTATACCCAGGACGACAATTTCACGCGGCTCGATCTCGACAAGGCGAGCAGCACCCTGACGGTGCGCGTCTTCGATCGCGACGGCAAGCCGGTTCGCATCGGTCCGCACAATGCGAAGAAGGATCTGGTCAACACGCTCGAGCTCGCGCCCTGGGACTGACGCCGGATGCCACTTTCGAAAAAGCTCGTAGCTCGTAGGATAGGTAGAGCGAAGCGAAGCCCATCATGCTTCATTCCAGCAAAATCAGATCGGGCAAGAACGGCGGGACCTGCGGTCCGTCCGCTAGATCGATGGGTTTCGCAAGGGCTCAACCCATCCTACGCGCGACAGCAACAGCTCGGTGGTGAGGGGATTTGGCGGTTCGAGCCCGATTGCTGACACCGCCTGCTCGTGATGATAGCATGCCGCTCGTCACCGGCCCGCGATGTTGGTCTCATCAGCGCGCAGACTCACGAAGGTGCGAGGAGGCAAGCGCCATGAAATCGAGAGCCTTGTGCAGGCTACGCGTGTGCCGCCGGTTGTTGTTGACCGTCATTCTCGCCTCCGCGTTTTCGGCGCCTTTGGCCTGCGCACAGGACGTCCGCGGCGAGCCGGGGCCGGTCTTTTCGGATAGCGGTCCCGATGCCGAACTCTACGGCGCGGCCGAGGGCTACCCGGTTGGCAAGCGGGGCGTGCCCCCTCAGCTCGACATGCTCGTCGGGAGCTACAGCCATTTCGACGACATCAACCCCTCGCGCACGGTTCGTCGCGCAACGGCGCCGTGGCAGTTCAAGCGCGCGCCGGAGCCGTCGATCACGTACAGTTTCGGTACCGAAAAGCTGAGTCTCGCGGACTACCTCGCGCGCAACCCGGCGACGGGACTCCTGATCGCCAGGGACGACACCATCCTCTACGAGCACTATCAATATGCGCGGACCGATCGTCACCGCTTCGTCTCGCAATCCATGGCCAAGACGCTGGTGGCCATGCTGGTCGGGATCGCGGTCTCGGAGGGACGGATCAAGTCGATCGACGACCTCGTCTCGATCTACGTGCCCGGCCTTGCAGGAACGGAATATGGCAACACGTCCATCCGCGCCTTGCTGAACATGTCGTCGGGCGTCGAATTCTCGGAAGTCTATGACGGCAAGGACGACATCGCGCGGCTCGCGCGGCCACTGTTCTCGGGTGAGCCGAAAGACCCCGCGGCGGTCGTCGCGCAGTTCAACAACCGGACCGCACCGCCCGGGACGAAATGGCACTATGCAAGCGTCGAGACCGAGATCCTCGGCCTCGTCCTGCGCGCCGCCACGGGCACGCCGGTCGCCGACTATCTCCACGACCGCATCTGGGAGCCCATCGGCACCGAGGCGGATGCTTCGTGGGCGATCGACGGCAGCGGGCAAGAGATTGCGTTCTGCTGCTTCAACGCCACCTTGCGCGATTATGCGCGCCTCGCCCGGTTGCTCGCCCATGACGGCGCCTGGGAGGGGCGGCAGCTGATCCCGCGGCAGTGGCTGCTGGATGCCACGACCGTCAGGCCGGAGGATCACCATCTGGCGCCGCGCGTGGCCACGCCCTATTTCGGCTACGGCTATCAGGTGTGGCTCCTCCCGGGCGAGCAGCGCCGATTTGCCCTGCTCGGCATCCGCGGCCAGTTCATCCTGGTCGATCCAGCCACCAAGCTCGTCATGGTGCACACGGCCGTTCGGAAAAAGCCGACCGAGCCGGGCGCGCTCCGGGAGCCGCTCGCACTGTGGTCCGCCGTGCTTCAACAACTCGGGCAGTGACGACCTGATCGGGTCTTGAGCCGCAAATATTCGCGATGACCATGTCGGCGCCGACGGGGTTCGATCGTCCTTGGTCTACAAATCACGAAAGGTGCAGCGGACGGCTCGGCACACAGGGACGTGATGCCGCATCCCGGCTGCAAGAATAGAACTGGAGCATGCCCATGAGGATATCAGTCGAAACCAGCGTAGCTGCCCCGATCGATCGGGTCTGGCAGGCCTATACGACGCCTGCCGACATCGTGAAGTGGAATGCGGCGTCCGACGACTGGCATACGACCAGGGCGACCGTCGACCTGCGCGAAGGCGGCGCATTCTCGTCGCGGATGGAAGCCAAGGACGGCAGCATGGGCTTCGACTTCGCCGGCACCTACACCAAGATCGTCGAGCACAAGCGGATCGAATACGCGTTCGGCGACCGGAGGGCCGAAGTCGAGTTCGTGCCGGGCGCGAAGGGCGTTGTCGTCCGTGTCGTCTTCGACGCCGAAACCACGCACTCGGTCGAACAGCAGCAGGCCGGCTGGCAGGCGATCCTCGACAGCTTTGCGCGATACGTCGAGGCGAAGAAGGTGTGATCGATCGGGTGCCGACGGACACCCGTCACACCCTGCGATGATGCCACCATACCCCTGTTTTGCCCGACGCAGCAACTCGATTTCGCAAAAGCGGAAAAGCGCAGTGTCGCCAACGGGGCGGCTACTGTGCATGGGGTTGTTTTCGCGCTTTTGATTTGCCGGCCTCGGCAGCCGGGCCGGCCGGTCCCCAGCCCGCCTCAGCTGTCCACCTTCAGCGCGGCGATGAAGGCTTCCTGCGGAATGTCGACCTTGCCGAACTGCCGCATCTTCTTCTTGCCTTCCTTCTGCTTCTCCAGAAGCTTGCG
>NZ_JAEMSD010000857.1:0-936 GCF_016462955.1 Bradyrhizobium sp.
CACCACCTTCGTTTCATATGGAACGCCGAGTTCTGCGAGTATTTCGGCCGCTTTTGAAAGGGTTGGCCAGTCCGATCGGCTGCCCATGATGACGCCAACCAGGGGCTTTTGTGCAGGCGTCGACATGGGGCGCTCCGGCCGGAAAGCCGGGTTCTACCTGCTTCCGCCACAATTCCGCAACGGCGCGGAAAGCTTCGGTTAATCCCGCGCTAACAAGCTTGGGCGAGTTTCAGACCGGAGACCCTGTCCAGCCGATGAAGCTTTTCTCGATCTTCGGACCGCGCCCCCGGCGCGTGGAAGCCGCCCCGCCCGAGCAGCTCGTCGATCCGGCGCTGCGCGTGGCGGAGATATTCGGCGTGCCCGACATCCACCTGACGCCGCAGGTCCGCACTGCATTCAACGTGATGATCTCGGAGATCGACTCTCTCCGCCTCGACGTGGAGCAGCTCAAGCTTTCGCTCGCCGAAGCCGAAGCCTCCGCCGACCACGACACGCTGGCTCCGATCTACAACCGCCGCGCCTTCGTGCGCGAGACCCAGCGCATCCTCGCCATGGTCAAGCGTCACGAAGTGCAGGCGAGCCTGATCTATTTCGACCTCAACAACTTCAAGGCGATCAACGACGCCCACGGCCATCCGGCGGGCGACGCCGTGATCCGGGCCATCGGCGAAATCCTGGTCCGCCAGACGCGCGAGACGGATGTCGTCGGCCGCATCGGCGGCGACGAGTTCGCAGTGATCCTGACGCACACCGATCCCGAAGCCGCAGCCTCCAAAGCCGAAGCGCTTGCCGCCACGCTGTGCACCGAGAAGGTGCTGTTCAACGGTATCCCGCTCTACGTCTCCGCCGCCTACGGCATCACGCACATCGGCATCGGCGATACTGCCGAAAAGGCTCTCGCCCGCGCCGACGAGGCCATGTACGCTGATAAGGCCC
>NZ_JAEMSD010000857.1:946-1699 GCF_016462955.1 Bradyrhizobium sp.
TGCGATCTCCATCACCAGCTTCTTGCGGATGGTGGACGACAGCTGGCGCAGGTCGAACACCGGAGCGATGAACGCGCCTTCGCCGCCGATCACGCAGTGCCGGTAGTACCGGTCGAGGTGATCGATATCGTAGAACTCCTTCGGCTTGTTCAGCATGATCGGCAGGCCGTTGATGACGATGCCCGACTTCACCACCTGATCACGCGCAGGCTCCACCAGCCGCCCGGCATTGTTGGCGCCGTCGCCCGACACGTCGATCACCTGCCGGTGAGAAGAGATGTTGTTCTTGAGGATGTGCTGTTGCGCCGTCTCGAGCGCGCGTGAGATCGAGGTGCGCTGTTCGCCATAGATCGGCTCGTTCTCCAGCCGCTCGGAAAACTTCGTGGCGGCCTCGGCGGAGTCGATGATGGTCCAGGGGATCGTCTCGATCGGATCGAAATCGCCCGCCCATTCCATGTAGAGCACGGCGACCTTGCCCTCGGGGCCGGACAGCATCGCGTTGACGACGTCCTTGTGCCGGAAGGCGTCGACATAGCCATTTCGCTGGATCTCGTGCTCCTCGTAGTCCATCGACTGCGAGATATCGACCGCCAGCAGCAATTCGAGGTCCACGCGCGTCATCGCGCCCTGCTGGGCCGTGACCGGCGCGGAAAGGCCGACAAACCCTGCGAGGGCGAGGGTCGGGAGCCCTCTCAGGCGGGTTACCAGCTTCATCGTCCGCTCCGGCGAAAGTCGAAGGCCAGCTTGCAGGCC
>NZ_JAEMSD010000858.1 GCF_016462955.1 Bradyrhizobium sp.
GGTAACGAAAGGGCGCACGGTGAAGCCGGCGCCGCGCACCGCGCTGAAGCGCGGCAAAGCGGCGAAGAAGAGCGCGACGACCGCGACCAGCGCCAGGAAGGTCTCGGCGATGCCGGACTTCGTGGCGCCGCAGCTCTGCACGCTGGTCGAGCGGCCGCCCGGGGACCAGGGTTGGTGCCACGAGATCAAGTTCGACGGCTATCGCGTGCAGCTCCGGGTCGAGGACGGCGAGGCGACGCTGAAGACGCGCAAGGGTCTCGACTGGACCGCCAAGTTCGGCTCCATTGCCAAGGAAGCGGCGGCGCTGCCGGACGTGATCATCGACGGCGAGATCGTCGCGCTCGACCACAACGGCGCGCCGAACTTCTCCTCGCTGCAGGCTGCGCTGTCCGACGGCAAGACCGACGATTTGATCTTCTTCGCGTTCGATCTGCTTTTCGCAGAGGGTCAGGATTTTCGCCGGCTGCCGCTCGACGAGCGCAAGGCGCAGCTCAAGAAGCTGCTGGACAAGCGCAAGCGGAAATCGACCCAGATCCGCTATGTCGAGCATTTCGAGAGCGGCGGCGATGCCGTGCTGCAATCGGCCTGCAAGCTCGAGCTCGAAGGCGTGGTGTCGAAGAAGCTCAGCGCGCCGTATCGGTCCGGCCGCACCGAGAGCTGGGTCAAGTCGAAATGCCGCGCGGGCCACGAGGTTGTGATCGGCGGCTACAAGACCACCAACGGCAAATTCCGCTCGCTGATGGCCGGCGTCCAGCGCGGCGATCATCTCGCCTTTGTCGGCATGGTCGGCACCGGCTTCGGCGCGGACAAGGTCAAGCGCCTCATGCCCGTCCTGAAGGCGGTGGAGGCCAAGCAAAGCCCGTTCGGCGGCAAGAATGCGCCTAAGAAGTCCCGCGAGGTGCATTGGCTGAAGCCGGAGCTCGTCGCGGAGATCGAATTCGCCGGCTTCACCGCCGACGGCAACATCCGCCAGGCCGCGTTCAAGGGATTGCGGCAGGACAAGCCGGCCGAGGAGGTCGAGGCGGAGAAGCCCGTCGATACCGAGCTTGCCGAGCCCAAAGCCCGGAAGCCGGCGCGCGCGAAGGCAGGCCGGTCCTCGAACAAGGCCGCGCAAAATGCCGAGGTGATGGGCGTCGTCATTTCCAAGCCGGACAAGCCGCTCTGGCCGGATGACGGCGAGGGCGCTCCCGTGACCAAGCTGGACCTTGCGCGCTATCTCGAAGCCGTCGGCGAATGGATGATCGTGCACCTCAAGGGGCGGCCGTGTTCGCTGATCCGCGCCCCCGACGGCATCAAGGGCGAATCCTTCTTCCAGCGCCACGCGATGCAGGGAACCTCGAACCTTCTGGAGCTTGCGCGGGTCTCCGGCGACCGCAAGCCGTATCTCCAGATCGATCGCGTCGAGGGCCTTGCCGCGGTGGCGCAGATCGGCGGCGTCGAGCTGCATCCCTGGAATTGCGCGCCCTACGCCTACGACACACCAGGCCGGCTGGTGTTCGATCTCGACCCGGCGCCCGACGTGGCGTTTGCCGACGTGGTCGAGGCCGCCAAGGAGATGCGGCAGCGGCTCGCCGATCTCGGCATGGACAGCTTCTGCAAGACCACGGGCGGCAAGGGCCTGCACGTCGTGGTGCCGCTGCTTTATGGTGCGCGCGACAAGGTGAGCTGGAAAGAGGCCAAGGCTTTTGCGCAGGGCG
>NZ_JAEMSD010000045.1:0-1034 GCF_016462955.1 Bradyrhizobium sp.
TCGTCTCGGGCCGTTTCACGGGCGCCGACGGCGCGATCGTCGTGAACGGCGTCGTCGTCCCACGCGAACGTGATGGGGGCGCCATGGTCGAGGTCGTCGGGGAATACCGTCGCGGCGTTGAGCATCGTCGCGGTGAGGGTGACCCCGGGCGCCGCGACCGCGGTCACACCGACGGCCGCGATGGTCGCCAAGACTGCGAGTGTCTTCTTCATGCTTCTCTCCTTCGCGTGTCCCCGGGATAACGGCGGGCGCCTGCGATGGTTGCGCACGAGGTGGAACCAGACGGCGTCAATAATTATCGACCAGGCGGGAACGAAACGGCCGCGGACGGGTTGGCGTCTCAAGTGCGGGCGCCTCCGCCATCCGGGTTGAGGCGACAGCACGAAGACCCCGTCAGCATCTCCGCGATGCTGGCGGGGTTTTCAGTTTCACGGGAGCAATTGGCAGCAGACCAGGACGGTTGCCAGCGGGGACGACGATCAAGGAGATAGGTTTGCCATTATCTGCTTTGCTGGCGCGTATCCGCAAACTGGTTCCCAGATCCGACGATGGTCACTATGACGAGATCGTCCGCAGCTTCGGTGTCGGCACGCTGCGACCGCCGCCGACGCCGATGAGCGACCGCGAATTGGCACAGGCGATCGCCGAGTTCCTGAAGGAGCGGCCGTCCGGCGAATCCGTCGCGGCCCTCGGCCGCCGGCTCGACCCCTCATCTCCGCTGTGAGTTCCCTAACGCGTCGTTGTTGACGCATGTTCTTTCGGAAAACGCTTCGCACTTCCGGACGTGCTTCGGGAGCAAGGGAACGAGGTTAGCGCGCGAGCGTTGAGCACCCCTGTCACGCAGCGAGCGAGATACTGACATGCCTACCTGGTTCGAAGTCCTGCTTAACCTGTCCGGCTATGCCGGCTTCGTGGCGCTCGCCTCGCGTGGCGCCGCGTGGCCGCAATCGTCGGCCGAGGATGGCATCCCAAGCGACGAGCGCTAATTGGCGCGCGGTGGCTGGCCCGCTGTGCGCACCAGGCGGTCGGCCTTG
>NZ_JAEMSD010000045.1:1044-23501 GCF_016462955.1 Bradyrhizobium sp.
CGAGTGCGACACGCCGGTAGGTGTGCCGGTCGCCTTGGTAAAAGGACGGCTTTGAAAGAGGCATCATGGCAAATTGCCTGTTGGCGAAATTGCTCGTGGCAAAGTCGTTGTCGTTTCTTGCTTGGTCTTTGCCGGACACCTACCCCAACCCGCAGCAAGCGCAACGCGATTGGGCTTTTAACCGAACCGAATAGGGTTATCGGCTTTCGCACAAGCGATCGTTAGCCTTGTGCCGCCCATTGCGCCTTCGCTTCCGCCTCGCCTTGCGATCGTGTCAACGTGAGGTGGCGCGCCCTGCGGCCTTCCGGCCCGCTTTGTTCCAGCTCCGACTCCGTTTCGTTCGCACAGAACGAATCGGAGTCGCGAATCTGGGCGCGGAAGGACTCCTAACGATCGGTGAAAGCTCTGCGGCGTACCGCCGATGGGGGTCAGGCCGCCCGCTTCTGCTTCTGCTCCTTGGAGAAGCATTCGAGGATCTGGATGCGGAGCTCTTCCGCGGCCGGGCCCTCGAGCTTCCTGAGCTCGTTCCAGAGCCGGATGACTTCGCGCTGTTTCTCGACGGTCATGAATCACCTCCAGAGAAGATGATTGACTAGAACAAACAAAGAACAAAAAGTCCAGCCCCACTCCTAATTTTCGGCTCGGCCCCTTGAACCTATCGGGCGCTGCGCCGACCAATGGAAGCTGGGGATTTCAGCGCCCAGTCATAACGGCAGCGCCGCCTGACGAACATACTCCGTCACGGCGGCGCTGTTGCTTTTTCAGTTTTCAACCTTAAGTTAGCTGCATGGCAGGCGGCCAGGCGCTGAAATCCCAACGCCGCCAGCCGAGAGAGCCCCGTGCGCGAGCACGGGGTTTTTTCTCGCCGGCTACACCGCGTCCTTGGCAACCTTCAACGGCGAGGCCTTGACCGATTTGCTGGCGGGCTTGGCCGCAAACTGCATCGGCTCCTTGGTGAAGGGATTGACGCCCATGCGGGCTTCGGTCGCCGGCTTGTTCACGACCGACATCTTGACGAAGCCGGGAATGACGAACTCGCCGGACTCGTTGAGCTCCTTGTAGCCGACGGTTGCCATGTACTCGATCACCGACTTCACATCGTTCTTCGAAAGCTGCGTGCCCTCGGCAATTGCATCGATCAATTGGGTCTTCGTCATCTTCGCCATGTTCTGAATTCCTTTGAATGGATGGGCGCGGAGCAATCTGCTGCTGGGACGGGCCGGGCCCGCGGGTGCGCGCTGCTGCTTCATGCCGGAAAGCGATGAAGTGACCGGGCTTAGAACCCATCGAGGCCGAAAACGCAAGCATGCCGTCCCGGGGATTGGCCGTCTTCCTGTGAACGATGCCACCGAACAGCCCAGTTTTCCTTGAACCATTTTGCAGCTGGCGCGTCTTATCTATGAAGTCCCCAAGCTTCACCCCACCAGAGAGCCCCGCTTCCCCCAGGCGGGGTTTTCGCTTTTGCGTGCCTCGCAGAACGCGGCGCTGCTATAATGGCGCGAAGGTTTTTCGCGGGGTGCTCATGAAGGTCGCAATCGTCGTCGCAGGTTTGATCGTCGTCGCTGTCGCAGCCATCGTCGCGATCCAGCCGAGCTTCCTGAAGCCTGCGTCCCTCGCCCACGTGAAGAAATCCGACATCCTCGGCTTCTCGCCCGGGATGACATTCGACGAGACCAACAAGCTCGTCGGCCAACGTCGCTATGTCTGCCGCAAGAGCCAGGGATCGCATACCCTCGAATGCGACATCAACGGCGCCAAGGTCACGGTCGAGAGCGAGGAGGCCGACGACCGTCATCCGATCTGGCGCGTCCATGCGACGCTGAGCAATCCGGCGGCGCCGGACGCCGCCGTCAAGTCGATCTCCGAACAGTTCAACGCGCAAGCCGTCAAGGAGCGGGAGGGATGGACCTGGATCGTCGGCCGCGGGTTCAAGCTGAGCTATGACGGCCTTGCCCTGACCCTCGTGGACGAAGCCGCGGAGGCCAGGCTTCGCAAGGAGGCCAAGCGCTGAAGCGTGAAGACACTTCGCCGCGAAACCTGTGGTCCGGCGCGCGTTGTTGACACTTCAGTAACCCAACGCGACCAAGCTCGGTTCAGGTTGGTTGCGTTGGAGTATCCCGACAGTGCTGGATTTTCACGAGCTGCGCGAACTCGCGGCTGATGTTCGTATTTTCGTCGACGTCGCCGAAGACAAGGCCGCAGCGCTGAGGGCCGTGATCGCGGCTTACGACGTGGTGCTCGCGATCTTCCCCGCCGGCGATGGCATGGGCCTCCACGTCATCAAGGGCAAGGAGATCCTGGAGGGAATCGCGGCCGCACGGACGCATGCGATGCACAGCCACACGGCCATCGCGGTTCCCGATCTCGCGCATGCCGAAGCGCTCAAGTTCCTGACGGCCCCTGCCGAGCATCGGATCGCGGCCTGACGGCTGGCGAGTTCGCCGCCGTCCGTTGCGAGGCCGTTCGCCGCGGCTCCGCGCGCCTGCGCATGAAGCGCAGGCGGCGGCTCATCCTCGGGCGATTTCTCGACATCTGAACTTTGATTTCTTTGGAACATGATTTCGGCACGCCGGTTGGGCCTGCGCAACCAACCAGGAGTTTGCAATGAAGAAGATCATGATCGCCACCACCGCTCTCGGCCTCATGTGCGGCTCTGCCTTCGCGCAGAACCAGACCGGCACTGCCGGGCAGTCCAACAACATGCAGAAGCCCGGCATGAACGATCCGAACAAGGGCTCGATGAATAAGGGCACGACCGGCATGAGCAATGACGGCATGAGCAAGGGCGGCATGGTGAGCCCCGACGCATCCGGTCAGGGCGGCTCCGGCCCAGGCAGCGACCAGGGCGGAACCAAGACGCGCAGCAATATGAAGTAGGCTGTTTTCGACAACGGACGTTGTGACGGCCGCGCCGCTTCGGAACAGAGCGGCGCGGCCGCTCGTTTTAGCGGCCTAGGGTCGACTGGTGCTTCCGTCGTAGGCCGATGCGCGTGCCGGGCAGATTGATGCCGAGCTCGATCGCGCGCGACCTGATCGACGCAATCGGGCGCTTGAGCTTCACGATCATCAGCGTGAGGCTCTTTCCGGTTTCAGACATGGATCGCAGCAGCCGGTCGTCGTCATCAGACCAGCGCTCGTGGTTGTAGGTGCGGGTAGCCATGGATGTTTGCCTCTGAGGCCGGTGAGGCAGGGCCAAGCTTGGGGTCAAGCGGGAGAATTTCAAAGAACCCAGCTTCGCCTTTTCTGAGCGCGGCGGCTGGGTGTCAGTTGAAGGGCGGCTTGTTACGCTGCCGCCTGACCGAGAGATAGTTTTTGGCCACGGCTTTTCAACCGACTTACGGATTTGTAATCGCTGCGCCTGAACTGCTGCACGCGTTTAGCGACGCTGCCGCGCCGAGACGTCTCGCTACTCTCGTCGGCATTTCGGCAGAGGGCCGCGAAGCGGCATTGCGTTTCGTTTTGAACTTTCTTTCGGCTCGCGCGTCTTACAGTTGAAGCGTCCCTAAGCTTCACCCCGACAGAGAACCCCGCTTCCCCCAGGCGGGGTTTTCGCTTCGGCGCGCTGCATCAGCCCGCCCGGGATTTCAAGCGCTCTTTGCCGTTGACCTCTTCACCACCGCGACGCACTTTTGCGCCGGGCAGGGTTTTGAGGAGGCATGATGCCGAAAACCCTTGTGGAATTCAGAGCGCAGAACCTTCGTTTGCTCGAGCGGCTTTGTCCCGACGACCCCCGGCACATCCAGGCCTGGCTGAAGCAGTTCGACGAGCAGAACGGGATCAAGCCCGACGCGCGGGCGAAGTCCGGCAAGAGCCGTCGGACGTCTTCGCCGCGAAAGAAGACGACGTCGCCGGGCCGCGTCCGATCGGCCCCCTCCTCCGCCTCGCCTGGCTGATCGGCGGCGACGACGAGCGCCGTGGAACGCGGCTATCTCGAGTGCGCGCTCCCTCCATGACGAGCGGGCCGCAAGCTTACGCGGCGCGCCGCTTCTTGCGCGAGCTTGCGGACTTCGCCTTCGGCTTCTCGGCACTCACCTTGGAGACGCGCGCAACGGCGCCAAGCGAGGCGGAAAGAATCTCGCGCTGGGCTTCGAGCCAATGCCGCTCGGCGTGGCCGTCCTGCCCGCCGCTCTCCATCCAGATCTGGTAGGCACGCTCGCGGATCGCTTGTTCCAGCTCTGACATCGGTATCCTCTCCAGTTCGGAGCGGCATCCTGAGCATGGCCGGTTAACAAGCTCTCAAGCGAGAGAGGTTCCTGCGTCGGAACACTCGAGCCTGCACCGCAGGGCGTGATCATCGCACGTCGGCGATGATCCCTGCGACCCGTCGGGAATGCTGATCGACGATCACGAGGGAATTCCCCGCGATCAGATATTGATCGCCCCAGAACCCGTCGAGGATCTGCGTCGCCTCCGGCGGCAGATCGGCGGTCTCGGTCTGTCGCGGCACCGAGGTGCCGATCATCATCTCGAAATTCGGCCGATCCATCGCAGGGCCCTGCGACGTCGAGAAGATCGAGCGGAGCTGTTCGCGCTGCTGCTCGGACAGGTTCGCGGGCCGGCTGCTCTCCTTGATCTGCCGGGCGCGACGGCCGCTCGCATCCTCGTTGCCGGCCGGATCCTGTTTTGCGGCCGTGCTGACGGCATCGCGCTGCGTTGGAACTCCGGTGCCGACGGTGGTCGCGGGCGCGCCCTTGTCGGCACCGGTCGAGGGGCGTCCGACATGGTTGGTCACCCCGAACAGCTGGGGCGCAGCAAACCAGAGCCCCAAGCCCACGAAGAGGATCGCGGCAATCGCTGCTCCCGACATCATCAGCTTGCGCGTGCCTTCTCTTTCTTCGGACCGGGGAAGATCTTTGGCCATGATAGAGACGTCTCCAATTGTCTCTGGCCAACCCGGGCCTCGCCGGTCCGTTCCTCCGAAGCGTCAGCCGCAATCTGCCGCGAGCCTTTCGTCCTTGAATGGGAACGTCGCGCTTCCCAACGAGCAACGCGCGCATGCCGCACGCCCGTGCTCCGCAATGGAGCGGCATCGACGGTCACGGAATGTCGGCCGCCTTCCTGTTGTCCCCGATCGAAACCGGCTTGTTCAGGAAATACTCGCGGTTGCCGGTCGCGGCTTCCGCGTATTGGTCGATCGCCACGATGATGGCCTGGACGTGGGCATAGCACCACCCTTCCCGCGTCGCCCTGCGGCGTACGTCCTCGAGCGCGGCGAGGAAGGGCGAGAGGTCTCTCTCGTCGTCGAACCACCGCCTGCTCACCATGTCCTCCCGCCCAGCACCTTGCGTTTCGCCGGGCGAGGCTGCGCCGCCTTCAGCGCGTCGCGTTCGGCGCAGAGACTTTCGACCTTCGCCTCCATCCGCGACAGCAGCGCCTGCGCCGAGGCCGTACCGATCCCCGCCCGCTGCAGCTGGAGGATCTCCCGCCTCTGCCTGCCCATCTGGATGCGCATTCGTTCGATTTCCCGCCTGAGAAAGTCCAGGTCCGGCATGTCTGGCCTCGCGATCTTGAATATGGGCCAATGAGAACAAAAACGGAACGAAGAGTCGAGTCCGACGTTGGACGAAAGGGCGAATAGGAGATCTGCAATGGCCGACAACACCCAGAAAGACCCGAAAGACTGGATTTCCGGAGACGACCCGATGACGGCAGCCCAGCAATCCTACCTCGAGACCCTCGCCGAGCAGGCGCACGAGGACCTGCCCGGAGAGGACCTGACCAAGGCCGAGGCCTCCGAGCTGATCGACGAGATGCGGCAAAAGGCCGGGCTGGCGCCGTGACCCCCGGAATTGCAGGAACCCGCCGCCGTGTGTATGCAAACGAAATTGGGAATCGAAAATGCCTTATTTCGTTTGCGCCCGCGACGGAGCGGGCCAGATCATCCTGAAGCGGAACACCAGGGAAGCGGCTGAGAAGAAAGCCGCCGAGCTCCGCGACATGGGCTATTTTGAAGTCGAGATCATCGCCAAGGGTGAGGAGAAGGCGGCGTGACGCGCGTCTGATCCGCCGTCGCGCGACCACATCGGAGCCGGCGCGTCATGCGTCCCGCACCACCTTGAAGACGCTGAGAACGACGAAAGCGCCCAGACCATAGGTCAGTGCGTTCACGAACCAGCAAATGGCGATGCCGAGGACGGTAGATCCTCCGACCGCTCCCCAAAAGAAATACGCGGCGCTGATGCCCGGCCACTCCAGCCAAAGAAACGCGAAGTCGGTCAGCGGCTCCAGCACGAGGAGCAGCGCCGAGACGAGCGCCCCCACGGCCAATGCGATGACGAGGTTGGTCCTTGACGAAGGCATCAAAGACCCAGCACGCCGGCGATCGCGGGAATGAGGAAGAAAGCGGCGGCCCCGAGCAGCAGGCCGACGACCAGGCGCGCCGTGCGGCTCTCAATCCTGGTATCGACCCACGCACCGATCGCGAACGCACCCTCTCTCAGCCAGCTCCCCACGAGGAATCTGACGAGATCGAACAGGAGTTCTGCAACGAATGCGGCCATGGCGTTTGGTCGGCGCCGCCGCTGGTGGGGTTCAAGTGCCGAGCGGATGACCATTCCAGTCGACTTCAGCACGAGAGCGCGATTTTGGCGAGCCAATGCTATACGAGCGCCATCTGCATTGCACAAGCTGCGCGCCGCGGAAATTATCTCAACGCTAGGTTGACCTAAACCCGCCGCGGCCGTAGCTTATCTCTTTCGACGTCAGCGGATTTTCGAGGGGAATACATAGTGAAGCCAAAGCTTCTGGGCGTCTTGACGTCCTTGGTGCTGCTCGCAACGACCGGACAATCCTTCAGCGCAACGATAACCGCGTTTTACCAGGGCAACGATTTCACGACCAACCTCGACCCGCAACGGATAGGTCCCCGCCTCTACGCTCAAGTATCGTTGGAGTTTGGTCCCTCTGTACTTTCGGCGGCTGACGTCACCGGCACCTACACATTGGCGGATAACCTCCAGTGGATATCGCTTTTCAATGTGGGCACCGCGGACTACTTCGTATCATCCTCACAAGGCCCCAATTTCATAGACCCCAAAAGCTACGTCACGTTTGACCACGGCGTGATCACAGATTGGGCCATTGTGGGCAATGCCGCGGTTTACGGAACGGCGTTTCTCGAAAGTGTCTCGCAGGCAGCCAACCCATTCGGCGCCCCTGTCAGGGACTATATCCTTCAGCCTGACGGCTCCTACGCGATCTCCACCTCACCAGCGACTTGGACAGACTATAGCTATACAGGCTTTCCGGTCCCTGCCCCCATCGTCGGCGCAGGTCTCCCCGGTCTGGTCTTCGCAGCCGCTGGATTGTTGATGTGGGGACGGCGAAAGCGAGCTGACGGTGTGGAGCGGCCTCTGCGTTGTCCCCATTCCGTTAGCTCGTAGGATGGGTAGAGCGAAGCGAAACACATCGAGGGTCTGCTGCACGACGAAACATGATAGGTTTCGCAAGTCGCTTTACCCATCCTACGAGTTCACCTGAAACGAGATGGGGATGCATGCTTACCGACAATCCTCTCCCATCGGTTATATTTTTCCCGAGATTGTGAAAACTTCGAGCGAGATCTGCCAGGGATATGACGGTTGCGAGACAACGCCTCCCCTGAGGTGTGGACTTCTCGGCACCTGCAGATTTAGGATTGGCCATGCTCGTTCTCATTGGTCCGATCCTATTTATCGTTCTGATCCTTTTCGCCATCAGGCTTCAGAAACAGGGTTTGGCCGGCTGGAAGGCTGCGCTGCTCGTTGTTCTCGGCTCTCTTTTGATCGTGGCAATCATGTTCGGATTGCTCTTCGTCGGCTTCGAGGGGTTTGACCGTCCACCCGGCTGATCAAGCGAGCGAGGCGAGCCATCCCGATTCCCGGACGTGAAAAGCTGCCCGGAATTAATGCACAAAATAACACCCTCCTTCACCGACAATTTCGGCCCGCGCTCGGCGATCTTGAAGACAACTCCAGTCTGACGTTCCAAGGCGTTCAAATTCGGTGAAAGTGCGTTCCCCCCGCCGATGGCTTGGGCGCGCGCTTGGCGGGCTTGGAGACGCGTCCGGTTTAAGGTTCGAGATGGCTGAGAAAACGATTGTCTCGGAGCGGCCGGCTGATGCTCTCGGCCGAGCGCAATTCAGCTACCACGAAGGCTCTGACGAGATCGAACAGAAGTTCTGCAACGGATGCGGCCATGGCGTTGGGTCGGCGCCGCCGCGGGCCGGGTTCATCAGGCCGGTCATCGCGGTGTTCGATCGGCCAAACGCGAGCCGCCACGACGATGGCACCGCACGTTTAGTCGGGCCGGCGCCGGGCTCACCAGCCCCTTGCGCTTGTCATTCATTTGAATGCTCGAGCTTCTCACCAACAGCAAGGCTCATGACGCTTGGTTCCGCGCGAAGGTTCTGGAGGCGTTGAACGATACCCGGCCCGATGTCTCCGAGGAACAGGCTGAAACGCATTTCGCAAGGCGGCGCGCGACGGCTCGGCGCAGGATGGACGAACCAAAGCGCTAAAGCGCTTCCTAGTTATCAAGCCGGTACTCCCCCTTCGGCGGCCTTGATGGTAGCTACCTTGGCCCGGCGAGGCGGCGGCACCGATGGAACGGAAGTTGTCATGAATAACGTTCTCTTCACCCTAAGAGAGAAGATTCGGACGGCGTGCGGCAACGTGGGGTAGTGAAGCTGGATGCTCAACTTCCTCTTCGGCTTTATTGTCGGCGCAGCGATCGGCTACGGATTGCGCGATGCTATTTCCCGACTGCGACGGCGGCGCCAGCGTCGAAAGCGGTCGAGATACACCTTTTGAGCAGCATCTGCCCCCTTTTGGGGCTAGGCGAGACACGCAACGTGCGGTAGCCTTTTGATTATTTTACGGAACTTTTTTTATGCCACGTTGCGAAAGTGCCCATGTATTGCGGGGGCTGGCTGCCGTAGCTGTTACCTGGTTTCACTTCACCAACGGACAGCCCCTCTTCATCAACCCCGATAGCTTGCTGGCATGGAGCGGGCGATACGGATACCTTGGAGTGCCTGTATTCTTTGTGATCTCCGGCTTTGTCATCCCCTACTCTTTAGACCGGATGGGGTATCGTTTTCCGAATGATGTGCTGACTTTTGCCGGAAAGAGATTCTGGCGAATATACCCCGCTTACATAGCCTCGATTGTCTTGACGGTCGTAGTCCTCTTAGCCTCGGCAATGTTGCCGGGATCGAAAGCTGCCGTACCCGTCCTTGATAATCCCACAATAATCGGCCACCTCACTTACACGGTCCCTTGGGTTGGGGCCGACTGGCTGGTTCCGATCTATTGGTCCCTCGCGATCGAGATCCAGTTCTACATCGCGATGATACTTCTTGGGCCAGCGCTGCTCAGCCGAAAGCGCGGGATTCTGTTCGCAATGCTATTCTTACTGGGCTGCTTGTGCTTCGTATCCTCCGATCGCACGCTGCTGTTTTGGTATCTCCCATCCTTTTGCGCCGGCATTTGCTGGTACCTGCTCTTCAGCGGCAGATTGTCGGCGTTGGATGCTTACTCGCAGGCGGCCGGTTTCGTCATCATCGCTGGGTTGACCATGCCGATCGGCTACGCGATTGCGACAGCGGCGACCACAGCGGCGCTCGCGATGCCTATAAGGGCTTCATGGAGGTTATTCGCTTTCCTAGGGACCACCTCTTATTCGCTTTACCTTGTGCATTCGGCCATTGGTGGGAGGATCGTAAACCTCGGAACCAGACTTCCGAATTCTCTACTCATCCAAAGCTCGATCCTGGCGCTATCCATGCTCGCATCACTAGTCGCTGCCTATGTCTTCTGGAAAATATTCGAAGGCGGCGGCACAACTGAGGCGTCACAGAATTCTAAGGCGGCAGGGCCCGGTTTTCTAGAGACAGCGCGAGGGCAGCCCCCGTGCCGCAAACCACTCGACGACGAGCCTGCATCCCCCGATCTTAGGGGCTAGGCGACATTACGGTGAAGTGCACTAAATACCCTCCTCCTCAGCCGACGGCTTCGGCCCGCGCTTGGCGGGCTTCAGGACTCGCCCTGTCTGACGTTCGAGACGCGCGAGAAAACGGCTGTCTCCGAGCGGCCGGCCGATGCTCTCGGCTGAACGCAGGGCGTCGAACAGATCGTTTTCCGGTTCGCACGCGAGCAGATCGGCGAAGGCCGGAAAACGATCGCGGATCGGCGCCAGCGCGGTCACGCCGTCGTCCTTGCCGCGCAAATGCGCGCGCGTGCTCGACCAGCGCCAGTCCCGTGCCCGCGGCACCAGGCGCGCCCGCACCGGATTGAGCGACACGTAGCGCAGCGCCGCCGCGAGATGTTCTTCGTCCAGGGCGACAGCGCCGAACCTTCCCTGCCAGAAATGACCGGTGCGCTGACGTCGCGCATGGATGATCCCGGCGTAGCTGCGATGCACGCGCGAGAGCGCACGGCGCAACCCGTCGGGATCGGACGGCACCAGGATCAGGTGCACGTGGTTCGGCATCAGGCACCAGGCCCACACCTCGACCCCGGCGTCCTTGCAGTTGGTCGCGAGCAGGTCGCGATACAGCGCATAGTCCCCGTCCTCGAAGAATGTGCGCGCCCGCCCGTTGCCGCGCTGGGTGACATGATGGGGATGACCGGGGACGACGACACGAGCGAGACGAGCCATGTTGCATCATGGCCGGGAAAGCTGCCGGCGTCAATTGAGTGCACTGTCACCGTAATTGCGGCGTCAATTGAGTGCACCGTCACCGTAATTGGGTGCGTCTCTTTTCCTTGCGCATCTTGCGCAATGTGCGACGCTACCTGACCAAGAGGTCGAGCACCTTGCGGAATCGCGCGATTGGCTCTCCCGTCCGCTCCACTTTCATCCGCAGCAAGGTGCCGTGCCAGGCTGCCAGCAGCACGCCGGCGAGATTGTCCGCACGCATCGGGTCAACCATCTCACGCAGAACAGCGGCAAAGGCGGCAGTCTGCCGTTCCATGACGCGCGCGAGCAAGTCGCGCAACTCGTCGCCATAGCTGGAGGTCTCGGCAGCGAGGTCGGGGATCAAACATCCGATGCCCCAGTCCTGCGTTCGCACCCGCTTCTCGATCTCGTCGAAATAGGCGGCGAGCCGTTCGGCTGGCGGGCGAGAAGCGTCCCCTAGCGTTTGCTGCATGACCTGGTCCAAGCGGGCCGCATAGTGCTCCAGCACCGCACGCCCGAAGCCTTCCTTCGATCGAAAGTGATTGGTGAACGAACCCTGCGGCACCCCGGCAGCCTCTGCGACCTGCCGAACTCCGGTGGCCGCATAGCCGCGCTCGTGAAAAATCCGCGCGCCCGTCTCGATCAGGTGGTCGCGCTGCGACGTGATCATCGAGGACGTCATATCTGCTACCTCTATAATACGATCGTATTGACTCGACCAAGACACTCTAATACGACTGTATTTCGCAGCACGCAAGGGAAGCTGCTAGAGGGTGAAATCGACATGGCCACACTGAATCACCAATTGATCGACGCCGACGGCATCCGCCTCCATGTGGTCGACCAAGGCAGCGGTCCCGCGGTATTATTCTGTCACGGCTATCCGAGCACTTGGTTCGGATGGCGAGGTGCGATGCATGCGGCGGCAGCAGCCGGCTTTCACGCCATCGCACTCGACATGCGCGGGTATGGTGAGAGTGACGCGCCCGCCGAGAGTCACCTCTATACCGCCTTTCACACCGTCGGTGACGTGATCGCCGTACTCGACCACTTCAAGGTCGATCGCGCGATACTCGTCGGCCACGATTTCGGTGCGAGCGTCACCTGGAACGCGGCTATGATGCGGCCCGACCGGATCGCCGCCGTGTTCGGCGTGAGCGTTCCGTATCTGCAACCCGGCGGCATGAGCTTTCTTGACCGGCTTCGTCAGGCGGGTGCTGACGGATTTTATATGTTCGCTCAGATGCGCCCGGAAGCCGCTGCGCTCTGGGCCGACGCCGCGCGGACCATCCCCGCAAGCCTCTACTGGCTGTCGGGGGAGGCACCTGCTGACACGCGATGGGATCCATTCGATCCGGCGCGCCACATGCTGCGTCCGGCGCCTGGTGCGCCGACGACGATCGACCCCGCCTACGTCTCGGAGATGGTGCGTGTGTTCAGTCGGAGCGGTTTCCATGCCCCGCTCAACTACTACCGGGCGACCGATGCTTTCTTCGCGATCGCCAATCGCGCATTCGCCGGCCGCGTCATCGAGCAACCCAGCTTCTTCCTCACCGGCGCTTGCGATGGCCTGAACGCCGTCCGCAAGCCGAGCGAAGAAGAGATGCGCAAGTCGCTTCCTGGTCTGCAAGGATTTCTCGAGATGAAGAATGTGGGTCATTGGCCGCAGCTGGAGGCGCCCGAGGCCTTCAACCAGGTGCTGGTCCATTTCCTCTCAGCGGTGACACATCAAATCGACTGACCATCCAGGCAGAAAATGACGCTAAACACTCGTCTACCGACAATTTCGCGACAACTTCAGTCCGCGCTGCTTACTGCTTACGAAATTACGGTGACAGTGCACTAAACATCCTCCCCGCCGATGGCTCAGGCCCGCGCTTGGCGGGCTTGAGCACGCGCCCGGTCTGACGTTCGAGACGGCTGAGAAAACGGCTGTCTCCGAGCGGCAGAAAAACGACGGGCGGCAAGGGTGCATGCTCACCGCCTTACCGTGAAGCTTGCGGAGAGAAGTCGTATACGTCAAACTTTATCGCGCATTTGTTTCCGTCCAATGCGATGGCCGATCACGCCGAAGACTAATCCCAAGAGCAGCATCGCCGGGAACTTGCTCCAACCTGGTCCGTCGAAAACAAATTTGTTCAAGACGAGCGCAAACATAACGCCGTAGCCCGCAAATATCAGGCCTTTCCACCGGATCGTCCAGTCATGGCTCATTGCCGTCCCCTCTTTGAGAGTTGGACAACAGTGCCACAAGCCAGTCGGGCCATCTGTGAGCAACCGCACTTTCATTTGCGGCCCACCAGGTGCGGTATACGATTTACGCTCGCACACTGTCTCCACTACACCAAACATCTCCAACCATCTTAGCGGAGGCAGCAATGCCGTTCGAAACACGTCCGTGCCTATGTGGCTCGGGCCTAACTTTTTACGGTGACAGCGCACTAAATACCCTCCCTCATGTGGCGCGGCCTAAACATTGCGGCTTGTTACGTTACGGTGACAGTGCACTTAACATCTCCCGCGCCGATGTCTTGGGCCGCGCTTAGCGGGCTTGAAAACATCTGGCGTCAATTGAATGCACTGTCACCGTAATGGCATTGCTTCCGATCGCGCTACGTTTGCGCAGTTCGGTCGTTGAGTGCAGCCTGAGAGTGGCAGGTCGGTTGCTAGGACATTTTCCTCGAGCCGATGCTGATGAAGTAGAGCGGCTTGAGCTCTTCGTCGGTCACCTCTAACGACCACTCCTGACCGGGGCGGAACTTGCCCTCGATGTCTTTTAGCATATCCGCAGTAAAGACCGTTGCTGTGCGCCATGCCATCTCGTCGTCCGGTAATTCTTCGCCCATATCATCGATGCTTGGATCCCCATTGTGAACATTGAAGAAGTACCGTGGCATCAGCATGCTCGTCTAGGTCGCGGAATCTTTGCTCTAGGTCGGCATCAGCGACCCGTTTCTTGATGGCAGAGTTCCACTCTGTGCTGCCGCCGGCACAGTCTTATGCCGTCGGCACGAGTGGTTGCCGGTTCTTTCGCGGTTTAACGAGACGGTCGCATCACGACCTTGATCACGCCCGCTTCTTTGTCCCGAAACTTCTGGTACATCTCAGGCGCGTCTTCGAGGCTGGCCGGGTGTGTCACCACGAAGCTGGGATCGATTTCCCCCGCGACGATCTTGGCGAGCAGCGGCTTGGTGTACGCCTGGACATGGGTCTGGCCAGTCTTGATGGTTAGTCCCTTGTTCATGGCGGCGCCAAGCGGGATCTTGTCGCCCATCCCGACATAGACGCCCGGGATCGAGACGGTGCCCGCCTTACGGCAGGCCATGATGGCTTGGCGAAGAACGTGAACCCGATCCGTTGCCAGGAAGGTTGCGGCCTTGACTTTATCGAGCACCGCGTCGGCCGAGCCGTGGCCCGATGCTTCGCAGCCGACCGCATCGATGCAACTGTCGGGGCCGCGCATGTTGGTTCGCCGCATCAATTCCTCATGAACCTCCGCGTTCGAGAAATCGATGATCTCGGCACCGCCTACTTCCGCCATTGCCAGACGTTCCGGCACTTCGTCGATGGCAATGACGCGCCCAGCCCCTAGCATGAGAGCGGAGCGGATCGCGAATTGGCCAACGGGGCCGCATCCCCAGATCGCGACCGTGTCGCCCGGTTGGATCTGCGCATTGACAGCGGCCATGTAGCCGGTCGGAAAGATGTCGGACAGGAACAGTGCCTGCTCATCCGTGATTGTTTCCGGGACCTTGATCGGACCGACATCAGCCATTGGCACCCGTAGGTACTCCGCCTGTCCACCTGAATAGCCGCCAAGCATGTGGCTGAAGCCGAAAAGCCCGGCCGGTGATTGTCCCATCGCCTTGGCCGCCACCTCCGCGTTCGGATTGGTGCTGTCACAGCAGGAGAACAGTCCTTGCTGACAGAACCAGCAATTGCCGCAGCTAATCGTAAAGGGAACAACGACGCGATCGCCAATTTTCAGGTTCGTTACTTCCGATCCCAACTCGATCACCTCGCCCATGTTTTCATGACCGAGGATATCGCCGGCCTCCATGGTGGGCTGATACCCGTCAAAGAGATGCAAGTCAGAGCCGCAAATGGCGCACGCGGTAATCTTAATGATGGCATCACGCGGGTGCTGAATCTGGGGATCGGGAACCGTGTCTACCCGAACGTCGCCTTTGCCGTGCCAACAAAGTGCACGCATGATCGAACCTCCATTTTGGGGCCGGCATGCGCATTCTCGGCATGTCGTGCAGACGCAACCGAGCCGGACAGCGCTATGTTCCTAACGAATAAGAGTTGCCGGCAAAGCTCGCCACGAGAGCAATATCGTTCGTACACATCGCATCGACGTTCGTTGGGTTCTCAAGCGCTCTCAAGAATATGACGGCCCACTTTTGCACGAAGATCTGTTGGGCGTTCCACGGTGACAGTCTGCAATTCAGCTCCTGACCCACTTTATTTGATTAGGACTTTCGCGGCCTTTCGGCTCACTATGTTTCGAGACTGATCCAGCTGAAGTAGCAACTCAATCGAGCGCGCAAATAGGAACTGCATTTCTCCGAAATGATTGATCTGGCGGTCTGTGGTCCGATACTAGTTTCGTGCCATCCACCCGGAACGGCCCCTCGTCGAACGCGCGTTCGCAGTGGGGCCGATTTTCGTGGACATAAGCTTCGCCGGTTAGTGTCAGCGGTCGATGCTACTGGTAGGGGATGGATGTCGGTTTAGACCGCCGCCTGTCCTCTGCGGAGGGCCGCGTCGCGCACCGGTCCGTGACGAATAAATTCGACATCCTCGCGCAGCAATCTCCTCGCGTTTTGGTACGCGAGGTTTGGAACCGCACTCGGAGCTTCGCTCGGCCATAGGTGGTTGAACCTGTTGAGGCAGTCACATCGACGGTTAGCAGATAACGCCCAGCTTAACGATTGATAGGCATAGCCTCTTCAGCGGCTCAAAATTTCGTGGCTCTTCTCATCCTCATATCGGATGAAGTTCTCATTCGTCGAACCGTGAGGCCCTGCAAACCCCCGAAGCACCGGTGCTCCCTGCATGTAGGCCCGAGTATCGGGCCTATCATACGCACCGATGATGGCGACCCCGGCAGCTGTGCACCACCCGACGATATTGTCCGTTTCCTCGCCCTTCATAGTGCCGTCGACAAAGCGAACGATCTTGTATCTCATGGCGGTCCCACCTCACTATCCCTCAGTGTAGCTGAAGCCCCGCGGCTTCTTCGATAGTCAGAATCCCTACCGCAATCTAGGCCTCTTGTGGGCGCGACGAGCCAATTGAGGCGTCGATTTCTGGAAGTCGCGCAGCTGTCGCTCGAGATATTCAATCATGAGCAAGCAGTCGCGGTGAATGAGCAGCCGTCAGGAGAGTCGTGCAGCAAGTCGCGATAGCGTGCAAGATCGTGCTTTAGCTTGATTTCGCGGTAATCAATCAATTTGAAGTTAGGGAGATGGAGGCTGGGCATGCATACTGTTCTCCACGAGAGGAAGGCGGGAGCGCAATCGAAGAACTCAAGACCGATGAGTGCCACAGTTCTTGCCGTGACTAGCTATAAGGGCCCGCTGCAGGCGTTCGTTCCGTTCACAGGAGAAACTGATGAAAATCGTTCTTGCCTCCAGCTGAGACTGGTCGCCACCGCCGACCCGATGGTTCATCCGATTGCCGGGAGGGACACATGATTGTCCGTTCAACGGCCACCATCACGCTCTGGCCAGAAATATCGGGGCCATCGACAAACACTCACACGGCAAAAAGCGAAGGCGCACGTCGATCAGTATAGGGCGGCCCCGACTAGCCACAAAAAAAGCCCGGACTAACCCGGGCTCTCTGAGATCAATAATAATGATAATGGCGCGGTCGGTAATAGCCCGGTCCGTAGCCATAGCCGGGACCGTAGGCGTAACCGGGGCCATAGACATAGCGGGGACGGTAGTAACCGGAACCGTAACCATACCCGTAGCCTGGCCCGTATGCACCGTAAGCACCTGCCGCCAGTGCACCGGCAGCGAGTCCGAGACCAATGCCAGCTCCACCAAATCCGCGGCCGCCTCTCGCCTCTGCAGGAGCTGCGATTGCGCTCGCTCCAATTGCTACAATCGACGCGGCGATGAGGATTGCCTTATTCATAATAGGTCCTTTCGTGAACACCTTCATGGCAACGAGAGCTTGTTCAATGGGTTGCTGACCGTCTTCCCGTTCAACATTAATAATTGCCCACAGGCATGAGATTAAGACTACATTCGCTGCACGCGGCGCAGCGGAGTCAACTTATCCCGTCTGAGCCGCCATTCTACGCAGCTTTCCGGTGCCGCTCGAATGCTGCAATGGCCTTGTTTGATAACATCAGGGTACGTCCCTCCCCCTTCAATATCTGGGTTTTGATGCTTCCCAAGAGGATCTCAGCCGTTTGCTGCGGGTCGGCAATTTCTCCCGACCGCTCAAGGAAGTCCCAGGCGATTTGAAGCGAGTTTTCGACGAGGAGCGGGAGTGGTTGGCTCATGCAATTAATGCGGCTTGGCCGGCTGTTGGCTTTGCGGCCTGACCTTCACGTTGCTGTCCGGCATCTTGTCTCGCCCCTGGTCTCCATTATCGTCCTTCCCGCCTGAAGTGGACGTTCCGCTACCGCTGCTCGAGCCGGGAGACATGCCAGTGGTGCTACGCGGATCCGCGCTCGGCGCCATCGAGCTGGCCGCGGGATCACCGGTGACCGATCCTCGCCCGCTCGGAGCGCCGCCTGACTGAGCCGAGGCACCGGCAGTCGAAAGGACGATCACAGCTGCTGTTATCAATGGGACTATTCTCACGGCGAACCTCCAAAGCTATTGCGCTCAACCGGCCCCTGTGGCGTCCGTTCCTATGGCTTCATCGCCCCCTGTGACCCAAGCCAGATCTGGCGCTTACCGCTATCCGTCATTACGCAAGCCAGATGAATCCGCTGCTTATTTCTATAAGCCAGGAATGCGGCGCAGGTTTCAAGAACGGCTGCGTCGTCCCGGGCACTTGCCGGAACGAATCTCTCCGGGCCCCATTGAGTCCCAGTTCTGTTGCGTAGAGTTGGTTATACGTTAGTCTCGCGGGACCCGTCGGTCGTGCCGGGCAACGAGCCGACGGTCTACCTCGTTGTGGATGATCCACCTCTTCGGAGGGAACAGTCGTTCGCTCGCGCGTTGTGCATGTTCGCGATTTGGCGCGCGCGCTTATCAACCCTTGATTCGGCATTCGGCCATGGCATACACCCTGACGATTTTTCTCGAGGACGGCGGCGTCCTGCCTCATAAGCTCGAAGAAGCCACGAGCGACCAGGCAGCAATTACCGAAGCACTGAAGATTGTCGAGGGAAGACTGGGCGACAGAGGCGCCGATCCGTTCGTGGTGCGGGAACATGGCAAGGTTTTTTATAAGTCGGGTACGATACCCGATGGCACTGAGTTGGAGTGGCGTGACCCGCCCACGCCGCGACCGGGCTAGATCTTTTTGGTGGCGCTTTGGCGCAAGGGCCTCTCGGGGGTGACTTCGAACCGACATATCCCGATGGTCATGTGGCTCTCACTGAGACCAGGCACGTAGAACTGAGAGGCTCTCTTGCTCAATCAGCAGCATCAGACCCTGAAGGCGCTCGCCTTCGGAATTTGACGCGGACGCCGAACGGTTGGAACGCTCCGCGCCGCGTGGGCCGCACGCTACGCATTGCTAGGTCGAAGTTTCATAGTCGCCAATGAATAATTTTCTCGAACGTTCGTCCATTTTGGAACGTGGCGGCTTTTGCGTTTCCGTTGGCTCCGTACAATCCAAACAGGAGTTTCAGAATGAAGAAGTTGATTATTGCTACTACCGCGCTCGGTCTCATGTGCGGCTCCGCTTTCGCGCAAAGCGGCAACATGGAGAAGCCCGGCATGAACAAGTTGGAGAAGGGCTCCATGGAAAAGGGCTCCATGAAGAACACCACCGGCATGAGCAAGGACGGCATGGCCAAGGACGGAATGGTGAAGCCTGACGCGTCGGGCCAAGGCGGTTCGGGCCCAGGCAGCGACCAGGCTTTACGGTGACAGTGCACTAAATACCCTCCCCCGCCGGCTTAGGCCCGCGCTTGGCGGGCCTTGAAAACATCTGGCGTCAATTGAATGCACGGTCACCGTAATTTCGATGTTTCGTTTGTTCTGTTCGCTAGCATTTCACTTGCAGGAGCAAGAGCTCGGGCAAGGACGGTCCGTTTGACTACCGCACACGTGCCAGGTCGAGCTTCTGTTCGCACATCAATACTGGGGACGCTTGAGCAACTTAGGAAGCCGCGAGATCGCCTTAGCGATCCGCCTTGCCTCCTCCCGTGACAGGAAGTCGTTGGCATACTGGTAGCTTCGTTGATCCAGGTCCTCCCGCTAAGGTACGGCGCAGATGGAAAAAGTCGCTGGCGTCGAACACGCGAAAGCCGTCCCCGGTCCTCCTTCAACACCCAAAGAGCCGGGACGCGCCGGAGGTTAACCTCACTTGTGCATCACGATCGTCAGAATGTTGACGCCGACCTGCACCAGAAACTTCCAGTTGCGGGAAATGAAGCGGCGGACTTTCGAAAAGGTCTTCACAGGCAAGCTCCATGGTGGCGCGAGACGACATCGCGCGGGATTGACAGGGAGCCTGGGTGGAGCGAGAACCTCAGTTGTTCAGGCGGAGAGTCCTTCGGGATATCCACCCCAGGCGTCAGGCGATTCACCTCGCCTGGCGCCATTTTATTGTTTTCGGGTTTTGTACGAAGCCGGGCATATACGGATGCCAGTCACGTCCCGGTGAGACAGCGCGAACTCACGGCCAACCAATATCACCGGGCTCGTGTGCGCGCGTAGCTTCGTCTGAGTTATCCGGGTTATTCGTCCTATCCACAGCTAAGGGAACGTGGCGGTTATCCCCGCTCTTCGTCGGCGACCCTCTTGACAGTTACCAAACGCCCCGCCTTCGGCGCTATGCCCACCCGCACCCGAGGGATCAAGAGGGGTGCGGCCACAGACACGGGCGACGGCTGGTACCGGCCCCAGATTCTGCACTCGGGCCATCAGAACAAAGTGAGTCTGACCCGCATGTAATCCGCAGGTGTGGTAGTGCCCGGCTGGGGTTTTTACTGCTACTTTGTGCTCCATAGCGCCACCAAACGCGCAAAGACCTGGAACGTCCTCAAGGAGACAAGAAAAATGCGTTACCTCCACACCATGCTGCGCGTGCGCAATCTCGATGTCGCGCTGAAATTCTATGTCGATGCTTTCGGCTTGAAGGAGGTGCGCCGGATCGAGAACGACAAGGGGCGGTTCACGCTGGTGTTCCTGTGCTCGTCGGACGATCTCGAGGCGCTGAAGAAGCAGCCGCCGACGCGCGGCGCGCCGCTGGTCGAGCTCACCTGGAATTGGGACGAGGAGACCTATGGCGAGGACCGCTTCTTCGGCCATCTCGCCTATGAGGTCGACGACATCTACGCCACCTGCGAGAAGCTGATGAAGGCCGGCGTCACCATCAACCGCCCGCCGCGCGACGGCAACATGGCGTTCGTCCGCTCGCCGGACCTGCACTCCATCGAGCTGCTGCAGAAGGGCGATCCGAAGCCGCCGCAGGAGCCGTGGGCCTCGATGCCGAACACCGGCCATTGGTAGGCCCTCGCCCTTGGAACCAGGCCCCTCTCTCCGCGTTCTCCTTTCACGAAACCGCTTGAGGAGGATGCGATGGCGAGAGGAATGTTGCTCTGGATGCTTGGCGTGCCGATCCCGGTGATCATTCTGCTGTGGCTGTTCTTCGGCCGCTGAGCGCTAGGTTTGACTTGCAAGGAAAGCTCCGCCCGCGTGCGGGGCTTTTTGCATGACGGACGGGATGCAATCTCGCATCGCGCATTCCCAGGAATTCCGCTATCACCCCGCGAGAAGCGACAACGCCGCGGGGAGATGACATGCCTGAGACCAAGCCGACGATCTGGGGCCGCGCCAATTCGGTCAACGTGCAGAAAGTGCTGTGGTGCTGCACCGAGCTCGGCCTCGCCTTTGAGCGCATCGACGCCGGCATGCAATACGGCAAGACCCGCGAGGCCGATTATCTCGCGATGAACCCCAATGCGCGGATCCCGACGCTGGTCGAGGGCGACTTCGTGCTGTGGGAATCCAATTCGATCATGCGCTATTTGTGCCTCGCGCACGGGGGCCGCACGCCGATCTATCCGGAGCCGCCCAAGCAGCGCGCCTCGGTCGACCGCTGGCTCGACTGGACGCTGTCGACGGTGCAGCCGGTCGACCGCCCGGTGTTCTGGGGCATCGTGCGCACCGCGCCCGCCGAGCGCGACATGATCCAGGTGCAGCGCGATGCCGATGCCGCCGCCGAGGTCTGGGCCATCGCCGACCGCCTGCTCGCCGCGCGCCGCTTCATCGACGGCGACGCGTTCACGCTGGCCGACATCGCGATCGGATCCTATGCGCGGCGCTGGCTCGGCGTCGAAGGCATCACCCGGCCGGCGCAGCCGCACCTCACCCGCTGGCTCGCCGAGCTCGGTGAGCGGCCCGGATTCGCGCAATTCGTCGCACCGCCGATGTCGTGAGCCGCTGGCGCCGGATAAGCTGCGGTGCGCGCGCGAGGAATCCCCGTTCGGGCGCATGCGCCTGGGAGTCACCGCAGCGCTTGACGGCTACTGTGCATGGGGTTGTTTTCGCAGTTTTGTTTAAGCTCCTGATTGTTTGCGCATGATCTTCTCGGAAAACCGCATCGCACTTTTCCGGATCATGCGTTAGCGCCAGCCGCGCTCGACCAGCAGCACGATGGCGATCAGCACCAGCGTGACCGCGGCGGTGGCGAGCCGCGCGGTCCAGCTGAAGCCGCGGCCGATCCACCACAACAGCGCGCAATACATCAGCACGGGGACGATGATGTCGGGCCGTATCAGATCCGGCGGCATGGGCCTTCAGCGCCTGACGCCGGCGTCGATGCTGATGGAGCCGCCGACCCTGACGCAGGTGCCGGTGCCCTCGACCATGACGAAGCGCGGCCCGTAGGCGGCGCAGGAGCCTGCCCGAGCCTTGCCGGGGGCGCCCGCGAGCGGCAGCGCCTTGCTGGTCTGCTTATTGGTCTCCTTGCCCGCTTGCGGCCGTTCGGCAGGCGGCAGGCGCAGGCTCTCGGCCGCGGTGGCGGGTATGGCCATGAGCGAGATCAGGATGAGGAGCGGCGTGCGCATCGCCGCCTTGTAGCCCGGACCGCTTCCGCGCGCCATCGCCCGCGCGCGCGATCAGATGAACTTGACCCCCGCCGACTTGCCGCGGCGCCAGATCACCTGGCAGCTCCGCCCGGTCCGTGCGTCGCGGGCAAAGGCCATCCGGATCACGCCCGGAAGCTGGCTCGCGTCCTCGTCCATCGTGATCCTGGCACCCGTATCCGAGATGTCCTGGACCAGGCAGTGCCGCGCGGCAAAGCCGCCGTCCAGCGTGATCCAGGCGTGCCGCGACAGCAGCTTGCGCTCTGCGCGCTTCTTCGGGGGTGGCATCGGCGAAAATCTCCCGGTCCAGCGCTACCCAGGGAACCCTAAGAAACCGTTCAGATCGCAGATGATTGATCGGATCCCCGGGCTGTCCACCGGGGCCAAAACTCCGTTCCCGGACGGCTTGCCCGGGAGCGCAAACGCCACTATACGTTCGCCCGCTGCAAGCGCCTCGCCCCGTTCGGCCGGCCTGCGGCCGCGCCGCGATAAGCGGCGGGGCCCTGCGTTTGCTCCCTTCGTCTATCGGTTAGGACGCCACCCTTTCACGGTGGAGAGAGCGGTT